>DASXTB010000405.1:0-10600 GCA_036505615.1 Acidobacteriota bacterium | reverse complement strand
CGTCAACGTCCACGACTACGATCGGTCGATCGTCAAGTCGTCCGCGTAGACGTGGTCGTGATCGTTGACGTGAACGTGCTCGTGATCGGATTTTATTTGGTTGTGGCTTGGCCGCGCCGTGTTCCCCGTGTCCCCCGTGGTTCATTATTTTGGGATACTCTGCTTGCCTCGCCGTCGAAGGGCGGCGGCTGGAGCCGACTTTACAATACGGGGTCGCGCCTGCATTCTTTCTGTCTCGTCAGCGTCGGACGTTCGACCTGCGACCTGCGCCTTTCGACGTTCTCACCCGTCACAGCCTGGGCGGGACAGGCTTGAGTGGTGCGGCCCAGGCGTTAGCGCCTTTCACCTTCACCTTGCGTTTGTAAATCTTATCGCCGCAGGTGGCGAAAAGCGTTTCGAAGTCCTCTCCGCCAAAGCAAAGGTTCGAGATTTTGCCGTTGGGCGTTGGAATGATGCAATTCACCCGGCCTGCCTGGTCGCAGACTTGGATTCCTAGTCGCGTTGCAACGTATAGCCTGCCGTCGCCGTCCACTCGCGCGCCGTCGGCGCCACTGTCGTCGGCGGTATCGGGAACATGCAGCCAGTAGTAGCGCTGCTTGAACTGCAACGAGCCATCCGGCTGTATCTGGTAGCTGTAAACCCAATGAGAGCGGGAGTCGTCCACGTAAAGCAGCGTTTGGTCGGGTGACAGCGTAATGCCGTTTGCAAAGCGCAGCCCGGAGTCCACCACCTGCTTTACTCCAACGGGTTTGATCAACCAAATCTTGCTTGCCTCATTGCTGCCGCCTGTCGGAGGGTGCGTAACGTAAACGTTGCCGTTGTGCGCAACAGCGATGTCGTTGCCCACAATGCCGTCGGCAATGACAGTCGCCTTTCCTTCCGCATCGTAAGCAATAATCTTGTCTTCTCCGGCCGCCACCGCGTAGAGCCGCCCATCGGGACCGAATGCCTGGCCATTCGCCTTCTTTGAATCGGCGACGAACAGGCTCACTTTGCCATCCAGGCCGATCTTGTAAGTCTTGCTGTTGGGAATGTCGTTGAAGAACACTTCGCCTTTCGCGTTGGCCGCGGGACCTTCGGTGAACTTGTAGCCTTCAGCCACAAGCTGCCACCCTTCGCCGGGAATTAGGATGGCGTTGAGCACCGCGTTCTTGGTCTCTCCGGTTTTCACCGGCTGCGGCCAGTCCTTCCAGAGCCAACGCATGGCATCAGGGAAAATAGCTGTGGCGTGATTGCCGTTGTGGGCGCCTTCACCCCAAACATGCTGCACCTCGTAGCCGGCGAACGTGAGCGCTCGCTCCATCGTCTGGTTGGCCATCCACCAATCGCCGCCATAAAGGTTGAGGTCGTTTGAGCCATCCTGCAAAAAGATCCGAATCGGCTTCGGTTCGAACTTGCGGATGAGAGTCGAGTAACGTTCACCGCCGCGCAGGCCGACATAAGTGCCGATGCCGCTGAAAACGCGGCTGAAGGCATCGGGCCGCTCCCAGGCCGCCGTGAAGGCGCAGATCGCGCCGCTGCTCTGCCCGCCGATGGCGCGGTCGTTGCCGCTGTGCGAAAGGTGAATAGCGCGGCCGTCGGTGGTCTTCTTCGTCTCGACTTCAGGAAGCAGTTCTTCCAGCAGAAAGCGGACATAGTTGTCGCCCAGGCCGTCGTATTCGTAGCTACGGTTGAATCGGTCGAGTGCGGCATTGCTGTCGGCGGCTTTCACGCGCCCGTGCATCACAAACACGCCGATGGTCACGGGCATTTCCTTTTTGGCAATGAGGTTGTCGAAGACGGTGGGGGCCTGATACTGAAGCCCGTCCTGGTTGACGTAGACACAGGCAGGATGGTCGGGCGTGTATTGCGCGGGCACGTAAATCCAGTAGTCGCGATAGGTGCCGGGGAAAATTTTCGACTGCTCGAAGCTGAGCTTGAGCACTTCGCCTTTGGGCACGCCGGACTGTGGCTTGGAGTCAGGACCAGACTCGTAATTCTGTATCGTTTGCGTGGATGCGGTCGAGACCAGGAAGAACGCAAGAATCAGTGACGGCAAAGCGGCGGTAGTTTTCATAGTCATAGAGGATACGGCCGTAGATTAGCGCGGACGGACGCGGCGCGCACAGGGGTAAAAGTCATTTGTCATTCGCCCATTTGTTCAGGTTGGCAAATTGTAATTCGCAAATCGAGTGGAGTGAAGTGGATTCGTTGAGCTTCCACACCTGTACAGGCAAGTGGCTCTACCGAACAACTAGCGTGCAAAGCATCTGCCTTCCGAATGCCCCGCGAAGCCCTAAGTTTAGATCTTCTAACGCCTCCGGCGCGCCTTGTCCGCGAAGCGGACCTAGGCCGCTGAAAGCGGCCCGGAGACGGCCCTCAGGCCATCTCTCCGCTCCCAAAATGTGGGAACTCCTAGCGTCCGGTGGGCCCAGCGGAGACGTGCTCTCCCACTCTTCCGCATCACAGCTCCGACAGGTGCTCGATTTTCCCGGTGCTGTCGCCGATCTTCTCCGGATGCACGCCCATGCGGTCCAGCAGCGACAAGTAGAGGTTGGTCATGGGTGTCCCTTGTTTGAAAGCGATGTGCCGTCCGGGTTTCAGGCTCCCATCGCCACGACCTGCCAGCAGGACGGGCAGATTTTCGTGAGTATGCCGGTTGCCGTCGCTTAGCGCGCTGCCGTAAATGATCATTGAATGATCGAGCAGAGTCCCGTCGCCGTCCTGTGTGGACTTGAGCTTGCGCAGGAAGTAGGCGAATAACTCCGTGTGGAGGCGATTGATTTGGGCGACCTTCTCGATCCACTCCGGGTTGTTGCGATGGTGCGTCAGCGGATGGTGCGGATCGGGAATGCCGATCTCGGGATACACGCGCATACTTCCTTCGCGTCCTATCATCAACGTTGACACGCGAGTCAAATCGGCCTGGAACGCCACTACCTGGAGGTCATACATCAGTGTCGCGTAATCGGGGAAAGTTATGGGGATTCCAGCAGGCTTCTCAATCCCTGGAGTAAGTCCGCGGTTGTCTCTCTCGGCGCTCTCGATTCGCTTCTCGATCTCCCGGACTGCGACCAGATATTCGTCCATCTTGCGACGGTCCGTCGGCCCCAGAGTTCCGGCGAGTCTGCGGGTGTCTTCGCTCACAAGGTCGAGGATACTTCTCCGATACTGAGCGCGCCGGGCCCGGATTTTTGGATCCAAACTGAGGTCCTCTGTTCCGAAGAGGCGCTCGAAAGCGGCCCTGGGGTTGATCTCCGGAGGCATGGGTGTCGTCGGCGTTCGCCAGGAGATGCTGTTTGTATAGGCGCAACTGTAGCCCGAGTCGCAGTTGCCCACGGTACGCGAATCTTCGCAGCCCAGTTCGATAGATGGAAACCGAGTCGCGGCAGCAATCTGTTGCGCCGCAATTTGATCCACCGAGACGCCTGCGTGGAGGTCGGCGCCCGCCGTCTTCTTGCAGTGTACGCCGGTCAGGAACGAGGCTCCCGCCCGGGCGTGGTCGCCGGGGCCATCGCCCAGCGCATTGCCGTTATGGTCTTCCAGTCCGGACAGCACGAACAGGTCCTCGCGCAACGATTCCAGCGGCTTTAAGATGCGAGTGCACTCAAAATCCTGGCCGATACCGCTGGGCGTCCAGTCCTTCATCACAATACCGTTGGGCACATACACAAAGGCAAGACGGACGGGAGACTTCTTGGTCGCGGGGCTGATTGAAGCCAAAGCCGGCGCCATCGCTTCCAGCATCGGCAGCGCGATGGCTGTCCCCATCCCTTTGAGAAACGTTCGTCTAGGCAGATACTTGCGTGTGATGATCATGGCTCACCCACTCCTCTTCGCATTTGAAAAGGCAGACTCTTGACAATTTCCAGCACCAGGCTGGAGAAACGATAGTTGTTGGCCGCCGCGCCTCTTGCGATCTTTTTCACCGTCGGCTTGTCATAGCGCTCAAGGCCGCGTCCTAAAGCGTAGGTGAGGAGCTTCCCGGTAAGGCATTCGGCGAACGCGTCACGCTGAGCCTTCACAATAGCCTTCAGCTCCTGTGGCCCCTGAAATGATCTTCCATCGGGCAGCGTACCGGAAGCGTCGATGGGAAACGTCCCATCTTGCGTCCGCCAGGCGCCAATGGCGTCAAAGTTTTCCAGTCCAAACCCCAGCGGGTCCATGCGCCCATGGCAGGCGGCGCAGGTCGAGTTCTTGCGGTGCTGCTCCAATTGCTGGCGCAGCGACGCGGAAGTTCCAATTTTAGCCTCGTCCAGGTTCGGCACGTCCGGCAGCGGCGGCGGAGGGGGATCGTTGAGGATGTTGTCCAGGATCCACTTTCCGCGCAGCACCGGTGAGGTGCGCGTGGCATAAGAGGAAACGGTCAGGACGCTGGCTTGCGTGAACACTCCACCACGTTGTGCGTTGTCAGTCAGAAGAACTTTGCGGAACTCAGCCCCCTTGACCCCCGGAATCTGGTAGAACTTTGCCAGACGGTCATTGAGGAAGGTGTAATTGCCGTCGATGAAATCGAGGATGCTACGGTCTTCACGAACGATGCTATCGAAGAACAACTCCGTCTCCCGGCGCATTGACATGCGCAGGTATTCGTCAAATTCCGGAAACCGCTGCCGGTCTCGCTTGGCCGATTCCAGCTTGCGCAATTCGAGCCATTGACCGGCGAAGTTCTCCGCCAGGGCCCGAGACTTCGGGTCCTGGAGCAGGCGCCGCACCTGAGCCTCGAGCACCGCGGGCTGGCGCAGGATGCCGCGATCCGCGCAGGCCAGCAACTCGTCGTCCGGCATGCTGCTCCAAAGAAAGTATGAAAGGCGCGACGCCAGTTCGTGCTGGCTGACCGGATGCGAGGCTTCGATGCTTGTGGCGGTTGGCGTCGGACTGTCTTTCTCAATGCGGAACAGGAAATGCGGCGAGACCAGCATCGCTTCCAGTGCGACGCACAATCCCTCCTCGAACGAATCGCCTTCGAGCTGAGCAGTAGAAACGAGCTTGACCAATTGATCGACTTCCTGCGGCGTGACGGGCCGGCGGTACGCCCGGCGTGCCAAATCGGTAACGATCGTACGAGCACATCCGAGCTGGTGATGGCCGTCAAGGTGACCACAGACAAGAATCTTTTTCGGGCTGCCGGCCGGGGGTCCCTTCGTTTGAGAATAGGGGCCAGCGACCTCTAGCGAACTAATTCGAGCCTCGTTCGCCGCCACTTTCTCCGATCGCCGCGCCTCGAACTTCTTTCTTAATTCTTCGATTCGCTGGGGCGGAAGGTGGGGCGGCGGTTTGAACTCCGGCGGTGGCGGTGGCGGCTTCTTCGATGGGTTCGGCCCGCCATAGGCGGCCGGCAGACCCTCGTACAGGTGCAAGAGCGAGGCTGCCATCCAGTGATCACCCGCAGCGACTCTGGCGCGGAATTCCTGTCTCATGCCGGCAAAGTCCTGCCGATCTTCAGAGAAGGAAGCGATACCGGCGGGATCGAACTTCTGCACCTGGACTTGGTGGCCATCCAGCCAGAGGCCGATTTCTAGCGGTTCTGAGCCGGCCGGCCGGACGCCTCCCAGTACCACCCGGATAATATACTCGCCATCGACGGGAAAACGATGCGTGACATGAAGCGCGTTGGGCAGGCTCAGCCCAGTGAGGTCATAATCGAACAACGGCGTGGTGCTGGAGACGATTCTCCTTTCCGGCGAAGGGCGCCGCACCAGTGTCGGTTTCAGCGGCTCGGCGCCAAACACAGCCGTGCGGGCAATTTTTTCGGCGGCCGCCAAATACTTTTCCATCAGCACGGGAGAAAGCGAGAGCACGTCGCCGATATTATCGAATCCATAACCCGAATCATCTTGCGGGAAATCATCCGCCAAACGTAGATCCACTCCCAGCAGATCGCGCACCGTATTGTTGTATTCGCTCCGATTGAGCCTGTGGGCCGTGACGCGCCCGGGGTCGGGCTTGATCAGCCGATCCGCTGCTTCAAGTTCCTGCTCGATCCAATCGGTGACCGCCTTAATGGCAGCTTCGTCCGGGCGGGACACTCCTTTTGGCGGCATCAGTCCCGTACGCAGCTTGTACAGGATACGTTCCGACTTCTCTCGATCCTGGGTGAGGGAAGCCGCGTTCTGGTACGCTTCGAGATTGAGGTTGCTCGTCTTGAGCTTCGCGTCGTGACACTGGTAGCAGTTCTCGGAGAAGAATGGCTGAATCGACTTGCCGAAAATAGCCGGATTCTGAGGGCTTTGTCCTGGGCGCTCGGACGCCGCCACCGCCAGGTAGATCAGCGGCAACGCTATGATGAGCGTACAAGCCAGATTCTTTCCTTTCATAGGCCTTATGGTCCGGTCAACCGATCGCTTCACCGAGGGACAGCGCCGCCCGCATCAGCCAGCGGACTATTGGGTCGCCGCTTCATTATTATATCCGAAGATCTGGCGCGTTTAAGGCGCGCCTTTCTCGAAGGCAAAACTGGCGGCGGTAGAGTAAGCCTGGGAGCACTCAACACAAAGGCGCCGCGGCAAAGCCGCAACCCAATGAAAAGCCGATCACGATCACCCAGCCAGCCGCGCAGCGGCGATGAGAATTGTAGCCGAGGGCGTAAGCCCTCGGTTGGCAAGATCACCCTCCGTGAACCAGAGCCGCGTAGCGGCGAAAGAATTCCGGGGCCGTGGCACAAGTGCGCATTAGAAATTGTGACCATTCTCTCTTAATTCGATTCTGTCGCCGCTTAGCGGCTTTATCTGATTTGGGTGAATCCGGAGACACAGGGCTTACGCCCTGCGCTACAATTCTGGACGCCGCTACGCGGCTGATTAGGCCAGCTCGACTTGTGCTCACGACTTGACCGTTGCATATCTTTGGGTTGCAGCCTTGCGCCGCCATGCCTCTGTATTTGAGTATTTGCGCCAGAAGTAACCTCTGGAAATCGCACCCCCTAAAATTACCACAGTTGCTCCAGCAACGCCTTGGCTTCTCTCAGATCTACTGTGTCCAATCCTTCCGTGAACCAGCCGTAGATTTCAGAGAGCATCTGTCGAGCTTCTTCCTTCTTACCCTGAGTTTTCCACAACCGGCTCAAGCTCACGGCGGCGCGCAATTCCCAGGATTTTGCGTTCTGCCGGCGGGCAATATCGAGAGCCTTTCGAAAGCAGGATTCCGCTTCTGTGATTAAGGGCGAGGAGGCATATGCTTCTGCCTTAATTGCTGAAGCTCGACTGTTCCCGCCTGCAGCCTCCATCAATAATAGTTCCCCTTTGAGACGGTAAGGCTCTGCCTCGTAATAACGCTCGCTGGTACGGTCGACGACGGCCAAAGCCTCGGCTGTGACTTCCAATGCCTCTTCTACTTGTCCGGACTTGCCTAGAGCACCGACCAGCAGGCAAACAAAAAGAGCGCGTGCAATCTCAGAGCCCATCGCGCGATAAGCTGCCAGGCTCTGCCGCATTTGAGCAATCCCTTCCTCCAGTCGTCCTTGCTCAGCCACGGCCCATCCACGCATCAGAATTCCCCAGACTTGGTCTTGTACCAGGCCCAGTTCGGTGGCCAGTTCGATGATCTTCTCTGCGTTCTCTTGTGTCTTCCGAGGTTCCCTACGAAACTGGTGAACGATAGCAGAGAGAATTAAGGAAAAGGAGCGGCCCTGTGGGTCGGAGAGGTCCTGGGCCAGGGCCAGAGCTTCATCGATTCTCTCGACGGCGCGATCTGGATATCCGAGAGGCCACAAGATACGGGCCGCAAAACACCTGCAGGCTATCCCTGGATCAAGCGTGTACAGAAACTCGTAAGATCGGTGATGCTGCGGATCGTAAAGGGCGATTCCTTTTTCAAAGTGCTCCAGCGCAACGGTCAAATTTCCCAGATCCATCAGGATCACTCCAAGCGCGTGGTGCGCCTGAAGCACGAGAGTGGTTTCCCCGGTGCGCTGCGCGAGGTTCAACAGCCGCTCAGCCAACGCATGAGCGGTGTGCAGATCGGCCCGTATCATGTAAAAAAAGAACAAGCCCCAGAGTACGGCGAAGAGGCTGCGGTCGTCACCCAACTCTTCGCAGAGTTCACGTGCCCGGTTGTAGGTAAGCTCTACCTCCGGCACGGACCACCCCTTGGCTGCCATCAGCGCGGGAGCCAGCGTAAGGAGAAACATCAGTTCCTGCGTCCGGCGGTCGGAAGTATCCGGCAGCTTCTTGAGAAGTTCCAGGCCACGCTGTGAAAGCGACAGCGCCTCCTGGTTGGCGAAGGCGCGAGCGGCGTTGCGGGCAGCTCTTGCCAAGTAGTGAATCGCCTTATCGGGAATTGCGGCCTTCTCGAAGTGATACGCTAGCGTGCTGGCGATTTTCTCCAGTTGATCGGGATAAATCCGTTCCAGTGCTTCGCCTACGGCACGATGCAGCTCCTTGCGATCCTGCTTCAAAAGTGAGTCATAGGCTACATCCTGCACCAACGCGTGACGGAAGAAGTATTCGACCTCCTTCTGGGGAGCGGCCAAACGGATCAGGCCAAAAGACTCGAGCGAGTTCAGCCGGCTAATCAGGTTCATGATACTGAGGTAGATGAAGGTTGCTCATTCTTCGCCGTGCAAGACCTCTTGGAGCACTTTCAACGAGAACTGCCGTCCGATCACCGAAGCCACTCTCAGCGTGTGCTTGGCGTCCTCCGGCAGGCGGTCGATGCGCGCCAGGAGCAATCCCTGGAGATTGTCCGGTATGTTCACTGTTTCGATTTCCTTCGCGAGCACCCAAGATTTCCCCTCTTCGACAATTGCTCCTTCCTCTATGAGCATGCGAATCAGTTCTTCAGCGAAAAACGGGTTGCCTTCAGCTTTTTTGAACAGTAAAGACCAGATATGCTCCGGCAGCGACTCAAGGCCGAGCAGGTTGGAGACGAGCTTCCGGCTCTCGGCTTCGGGAAGTTCGAGCAGGTTCAATTCCGTGAGTTGTGGGTTCTCTACTTCGCGCGCGGCTGTTACCAGCTTCCACCCCGGCGCTTCGCGGTAAGGTCGGGTGACAAAACAGAACAATACCGGCGCCTCAGAGGCCAGTGGAATCAACCTGATTAGCAGCTCAATCGATGAAGAATCAGCCCAGTGAATATCTTCACAAATCAGGCACAGGGGCTGGCGGGCTGCAAGTGCGCCGATCAACCGCCGAAACGCGGCCAGGTACTGTGTCTGAAGCACCTGCGGGTCGAGGCGCTGCACCCGCTTCAACGCCTCTCCCTCGAGCTGAAGCGACAGCATGCGTGCCAGGTAAGGAAATACTTCAAGGGCCGAGTCGCCGAACAAGTCTTCTACCTTCGCTTGCAGTGCTGCGCGCGTTTCGTCCTCCTCAGCCGTTGAAGCTACGCCGATAATGGAACGGAGAAGATCCAGAAGCAGGTGATAGGCATGCCCTCGCCCGTATGACAGGCAGTGGCCTTCGGCCCACTGAAGCGGCGAGCGGCCAGGTGTGCCGGCCTCGGTGGAGGCATTCTTCCATTCGGCGACCAGGCGCGTCTTACCTAGACCAGGTTCACCTATGACTACCGCTACTCGGCCCAATCCGGTCTCCACCGCCGCGGTTAGTTGCATCAGGAAATGCAGCTCTGGGTCGCGTCCCACCATAGGACTTTCCAGGCCGGCCAACCCGCGCGCCGGACCCGAGACCGCTTTCAAACCGCGCACTTCGTAAACATGCACCGGCTCGGCTTTCCCCTTTACCTCGATCCAACCGAGGTCGGTAAAATCAAAGGCGGGCGCCGCGAAGTTATAGGTGTACTGGCTGATCAGTACGGTCATGGGCTTGGCCGCTGACTGCATGCGGGCGGCCAAATTGACCGCATCTCCCATGGCTGTATATTCGTATTTCAGATCGCTTCCCACCTTGCCGACGACTACGGGCCCGGTGTTCAGGCCCACGCGAATTTCAAATCTGATGTTGTGGGACCGGCTCACTTCCGCCGAGTACTCCCGAGCTACGTTGATGAATTCAAGCGCCGCATGTACCGCGCGAATAGGATCATCCTCGTGGGCTACGGGAGCGCCAAAGAAAGCCAGCACCGCATCGCCAAGCAGGCGGGCAATTGTTCCCTCGTAGCGGTAGATGACTGGCGAGAGGCGGTCAAACGCCCGATTCATAATGGCCGTCCACTCCTCGGCATCCATCTGCTCGGCCAGGGTCGTAGAGCCCACAACATCGGCGAATAAAGCCGTCACAACCTTGCGCTCACCATCGATGTGACCGGCAGCGCGAATTTTCTCAGCCAGGGGGGCTGGAGTCGCGGCCGCCAGACGGCTTAGGCGATCGTCATCGATCGGCGTGGCGCCGGCGACCGGCTGTCCGCAACTGCTACAGAAGCGGGAACCCGGCATCAGATCTGCCTGACAGCTGGCGCAACGGGATGCGAGCGCCGAGCCGCAATTCATGCAGAACTTGGCGGTGTCGGGGTTTGCTGTTTGACAACGAGGACATTTCATATCGCAGAACCGTGCTGAGTTCGCCGCAGGAGAAATTCAGAGAAGAGCCGATACAACAATACCGTAATACAAATTAGCTTGCTCGGCAAGAGAGACCGCTTTGGTCGACGGCCAAGCTCGGCATCTCTTGCGGCAGACTATTTACCCGCCGTAATGGACCTGCATTATTCATGAATTTTCCTGAAA
>DASXTB010000404.1:0-11177 GCA_036505615.1 Acidobacteriota bacterium | reverse complement strand
CTCTTATGGCTTGGCACTCATCGAACTAAAATAGAAGCAAGACTCGGGCTATGGCTTTCAACCATCGCACCACGCGAAGTGAGATGATGCGCGACCGTTTTCCGGATTACAGCGACAACCTGTGGGGAATTACGTCTTCCGATTATGTTGATGGCTATACGGGATGGGGCGGGCATCCGCCTCAGGGGCCGATCGGCGGAACTGTAATCAAGCCTAGGGTTGGAACTTGCTCCGCGATAAGCGTTGTGGGAGACTGCGCACCGTGCCGCGAAAGAAAAAGACGACTGTCAGGCAAAGTCCGCAACCGGGCGGCAGAAGCCAGTCCATGAGTCAGAGAAAGTTGGCGGATTACCTTGGACTGTCGCCTGCTACCGTCTCGCTTGTCATTAATCGCTCAGTTGTCGCCGATTCCATTCCCGCAGAAACTAAGGAACGCATTTTTGCAGCAGCGCGCAAGTTCAATTATCGTCCAAATTTTTTCGCCCGCTCATTGCGCACCCAGCGCAGTTTCACTATCGGCGTCATCGTGCCAGAAATTAGTGAGGGATACGCCGCCCTGGTATTGAGTGGCATCGAAGATCATCTTTTGCAGGAAGGCTACTTTTATTTTGTGGCCAGTCATCGCCATCGGACGGATTTGATCGACGAATATCCTCAGTTGTTCCTTGCGCGCTCGGTCGACGGCCTTATTGCGGTGGATACTCCATGGCACCAGAATCTGCCGGTCCCAGTCGTGACTGTCTCCGGGCACAACATGGTCAAAGGTGTTACCAATATCGTCCTCGATCATGAGCGTGCGGCGGAGATAGCACTCGAGCACCTGGTCGAGCTCAAGCATCGCAAAATTGCTTTCATTAAGGGACAGGAATTCAGTTCGGATACCGAAGTGCGATGGAATGCCATCGCCGAGATGGCCCGGCGGTTGCAGCTTCCTATTTGTCCAAAGCTGACGGTGCAGTTGAAAGGCGATTCATCCTCACCCCAACTGGGCTATGAGGTCACTAAACGACTCTTAGCTTCACGCGAACCTTTTAGCGCACTTTTCGCGTTCAACGACATTTCCGCCATGGGCGCGATTCTGGCTTTACGCGAGGCCGGGCTACAGGTGCCGAAAGACGTTTCGGTGGTGGGATTCGATGATATTCAGAGCGCCGCTTTCCAGAATCCAAGGCTGACCACGGTGCGACAACCTCTGCGACAAATGGGTAAGATCGCGGCTGAAACGTTGTTACGTCGTATTCGGAAGCCAGCGGATTTTAATAAGGAGATTACCGTGGAACCGGAGCTGGTGGTGCGTGACACTACATCCGTGGCGCCGATGGAAGCTCGCCGATAACTACTTGCTGGTTTCCAAGTCTTCTGAGAGGACAAGACGCTAGCGGGCTCAAAGGCAGCTATTTCTTCCACGCTACAGTTGACTTCATTTCCGCTGTTAATCAGTTGCGGGTGATAGATCCGTCAGGTGAGGCGAAAGGCATCGCTCTCACCCCTTGAGCTGAACCAGAGGTCTGAACTCGAACTGCGCCAGATCGGACAAACTAGCTGAAGTGCGCCGAGTAACAATAAAGACCGTGTACGTGATCTGTTTATTCTTGCGATTGATAAATGACCGCCGGGCGCTATTCGTTTGGATCGGGATTGCCGTGAATGGCGGAAACAGCCCAAGGTCCGCCAGTTTCATCCAGGATCATATTCCAGTAAATCCAAGCTGAAGCGCCGCTTCCAGATCGTTGAGTATGTTATTGGGCCAGTAACCGCCACTTCAAAACTGTATACCGGCAAAGCCATATTTCCGTTGAGCGGTTTGTGGCCGCGATGAATGCCGAAGGAATTCCGAATCCAGGCAAGCTATCCGCCGGTACACGAGCTGCACATGTGCCGCAATGGCGAATATCGAAAACGTCTGTCAGGCAAACAAGCCGCGGAAAATCATTCATTCTTGCAAAAGAAATTTCCGGCAACCCAACGCGCAGCCTGGCAAACTGTATGGATACCTCAGCCTGCATTGCTGGCGCGGAGGAGGACATGCACGAGATCGCGACAGCCCTCGGCAAAAGTCAGAAGCACTTGCCTGATCCCAAGATTTTTGCCGCCCATTGCCACGTCGGAACGCATAGGTTACCTAGGTTGGAACAAATGATTGGGTCCGATCAGACATCATTCCACTGATAGAGAACCAGACAAGTTCTTGGAGAGCGCGTGATGCGAACATTCCGAAACCCAGAGCCGTTGATTCGATTCAGGCTGCATAATAGAGCAGAGAACTATTGTCGAGGCCTATGAAGACGACGAAACAAGTTGCAACAGTCACGCTGATCATATTGCTGGGACTCATCGCCTACGGATTGTTTCGAACTGGCAGGTCGCTGACAGCATCGCAAATGACCCTGGGAGGCGAACCGGCACAAGCGGTGCACGGGTCTGCGATTGATCAGAGTGCTCTCTATAACGCGCGGCAGTTGACGCAAATGCCCACCACTGCCGATGAATTGCCGCTGGCGCAGGAGGCCCTGCGCCTGGGTGATCGCGAGATGGACCTGGCGTTCGCCGCAGGAGTGCGGGAGGCACAAGAGCACCCCGCTGTGTTGAGCGCCGAAGCAAAACAGAGTGAAACCAGGCTGCAGAAGGCAGAGAAGTTTCTGGAGGCCGACAAGGCACGTGTCGCGCAACTTACCTCCGCGTTGTCAAAAGCAACCGGAGTCGAGGCGAACAGTTTGGCCGATCAACTGGAAGAGGCGAAAGTCCAGGTCGAGCTTGATCAGGATGAAGTGGATAACGCAAAGCAGGAATTAATCATTGCCGGTGGTAATACCCAAGGTCGAATTGAACAGTTAATGAATGAGCACGAGGCTGCATCCCGTGTCGCAGATACTACGACCGTTAACACTGCTACTCCGCCCGATCAACGCGGGCTGATTCACCGTTACCAGCAATGGTCAGAACTGCATGACAAGAAGTCGCAATTATGGCTGGCCAAGCAAGATGCGGAATCGTCAGCCGTCGCGCTCATAGCAAAGCGCGATGCTCTTGAATCGAACATTAAAACTAAGACGCAAGCAGATCCCGGGACACCCGGCGCAGGGCGTACACTGCCTGCTGGTGGAGGTTCTAATAGCTCTTCCCACGAAGCTTCAGCCGATCTCGTTGATGCTACAAAACGCCGCTCAGCCGCGGTGAAAGCGCTTACAAACCTCGAGGAGCGCATTGAGGATCAGAAGAACCTGGCCGAAACCTATAGAAAATGGCTGGAAGTGGTTACAGTACGACAACGCGCCGTGATTCACAGAGCGTTAACAGGCGTTGCTGTCGTTGTAGCTGTGTTGTTGATCGGGATTTTCTTTGATAGTTGGTTAAAACGTCTTCTCAGCAAAGTCCGATTGGACCCGCGTCAGGCCGACACTCTACACGCGGTAATAAGCACCGGTTTGCAAATCATTTTCTTGGGACTGGTCTTGCTGGTGATTTTTGGTCCGCCGAGCCAGTTGGGCACTATCTTGGGACTCGCCGGCGCCGGTCTTACGGTGGCGCTGAAAGATTTCATCGTTAGTTTTTTTGGCTGGTTCGTTCTGATGGGAAGAAATGGGATCCGGTTGGGTGATTGGGTAGAGATTAACGGAGTCACCGGGGAAGTCATCGAGCTCGGAATGTTTCATACGGTATTGCTGGAAACCGGAAACTGGACCGACTCCGGCCATCCGACCGGAAGGCGCGTTACTTTCACCAACAGTTTCGCCATCGAGGGTCATTACTTCAATTTTTCTACTTCTGGACAGTGGCTTTGGGATGAACTGAGACTGGTTTTGGCCTCTAGCCAGAATCCGTACCCAATCGTTGAAGCCATTCAAAAGACCGTGCTGGAAGCCACCGCAGAGAGCGCCGGTCAAGCGGAGAAGGAATGGCAGCATGCCGCACATTCCCGGAGTATGCGTGCGCTATCGGCCGCCCCAGCCATCAATGTTAAGCCAGTTAGCGGCGGCGTCGAAATCGCTGTGCGCTATATCACGCGCGCCAACGAGCGTTATCAATTGCGTTCCAAGTTATATCAGGCTGCCATGAATTTAATCAGCAAGAAGGACTCGCTAGAGCCCGTGTCCATCTCCGAAAAACAAGATCCAACGTCTGCCTGACACTGTGCCTGTGAGTCGTTGGCCATCTCATCCGGTAGAGACTATCTACACGTTTCAAAGTCGGTCGCGATTGTTTGCGATCTGTAGCTTTTACAAAAACATGCGGAAGCATAAACTGGCTGCCTCATTTACAGCCTAGTAGGGAATCAGCTTCAACCACCCTTGAGTAAGGAGTTCAACATGTACTCTCGACTGCTTCTCATATTTGCTTTGGCCAGTGGCACCGCGTTGGCCCAAGCGACATCTTCGCCAGCAGAACAAGAATCCGTCCAAAGCCTGATCGACCGTATCCAGCAATTGGAGAAACGAATCAGCGAACTCGAGGACCGTCAGCGCAAGCAGGATGCGGTCCAGACCGCTAATTTGCAAACACCAACACCGGGCCAAGAATCGCAGGATAACGCTACATCCGCACCGGCGCCACATTCTGAACATGCCGCCAGTTCAACGGCAATTCGGGAAGCGGAAATGCATTATCCTTCCCTGCAAATCCGTGGGTTTGCTGACGTAGACTTTTCAGCTACGAACCAAAAGGGATCAGTGAGCGGTTTCAATCTCGGACAGTTCGTGCTCCACCTGGCTTCGCCGCTCTCAAAAAAGGTCGGCTACTTCGGAGAACTTAGCTTCACGGCCCGGCCAGCAGGTTATGACGTACAGGTAGAACGGACCATTATTCGATACGACTACAATGATTACTTCAAGATCTCCTTCGGCAAATATCACACGCCGCTTGGTTATTGGAATACTGCTTTTCACCATGGGGCTTGGTTGCAAACCACGATCAGCCGGCCGCAAATGGTCCAGTTTGGCGGAACCTTCATTCCAGTCCATTTCGTTGGTTTACAGGCCGAAGGCAATCTCCCTTCGGGCGGACTGGGCCTGGGTTACAGCGTGGGATTGGGCAACGGCCGGTCCTCAATTCTGAGTAGGGCCGGAGACAGCGGCGACATCAACGATAACCGGGCCTGGGTGGCCAGCGTGTTTGCCAGGCCCACACGATTTTACGGGCTGCAGCTAGGGGGCTCGGTGTATGGCGACAAACTCACTCCTCAGCCGGGAAACAATTTTAACGAATTGATCACGGCGGCCGATGTGGTGTGGACCAAGGAGCGACCCGAATTCCTATCGGAATTCGCCAATGTTCATCACCGCGATCTGCGAACTTCTCAGATATTTAACAGCCAGGCATTCTATATCCAACTGGCTTATCGCCTTCCCTGGCTGGAAAACAAATGGAAACCCTATTATCGCTTCGAGTATATTCATAGGCCGCTAAACGAGCCAGTTTGGGATGTCTCGGGTGTTTCAAGTGTGGAAGATTTGGTAGGCTCGACAGTTGGGGTAAGATACGACATTACGAACTATGCTGCGTTTAAAGGGGAGTATCGCAACCAACGTACCGGTGTAGACGAACCCCGTGTCAATGGGGCATTTTTTCAAACTGCCTTCACTTTTTAACACGAAGACATGACGGGTAATCAGAAATTCGCGTCCCGAGCCTTGATCACCGGCTGCCTGTTGCTATGCCTGTTGCAGTCCGCCATAGCTCAGAACGCCGGCGACGTTGATGTTGCTGTCGTAGTCCATCCCGATACGCCGGTTAGTAATCTCACTTTGGCCGAGGTGCGCAAGGTTTTCCTCGGTGATCGACAATATTGGAGCACGAATATCCCCGTGGTTTTGCTTATCCGCGCTCCCGTCGCACGAGAGCGAAACGTAGTGCTGAAAGTCATCTACCAGATGTCAGAGTCGCAGTTCAAACAGTATTGGATTGCCAAGATTTTTCGAGCAGAATCGGCGACCGCCCCCAAAGTGGTCTACTCCAATGACATGGCCAATGAACTGGTTACTGCCATTCCAGGGGCTATCGCGTTTATCGATGCGCGAGACGTTCGCCCCGGCTCAAAGGTTGTTCGGGTAGATGGCCGATTGCCGAAAGAGCCAGGCTATCAACTTCGGTGAGCCGTGCGAGGTGGCAATTCACTGCGGCAAGCCCACTCGCTGCAGAATAGTTTGAAATTGCGGATCTGAACGGACCTGATCGAAAGCCGGGTCGATTTTTATATACGTGAGTTTGCTGTCACGTTGTTTATAGGCCTGCTCGAGCCAAGTAAGGGCTTGAGTCTTATCTCCCAGCTGCGCGTAAATCACTGCGATGTTGTAGGGCGGAACGTATTGCCGCTTGGAAACTTCTTTCAAACCCTCTAACCAACTTTGCAAAACACCGGGGTAGCCGGACTTTCTAAAGTCTTCACCAACCGCGGCAGCGAGATCGGGGTTTCCTGAGAGAGTTAGGACTTTCTGCCTTTCGCCGACGGCTTCCTGGTACATGCCGTTTTGTGCATAGGCTGCCTCGATGGCATGCTGTGCAGGTACGAAGCTTGGATCCATATCCAAGGTTTTTTTCAGTTGTTGTATGGCCGCTTCATACTGGCGTGCAAAAAAGAGCTGCCGCCCGATACTGGTGTTTATGAGCAATGAAAGAGGATCTTGGTCTTGCGCTTTTTTCAGCTCCTCCTTCGCTTCGTCGAAGCGGCTCGACTTGATAAGAAAATCCCCATACCATTGGCGTGCTGTTGCGGAATTGGGATTCGCCTGAATAGCCCGTTTAAATTCGCTCTCAGCTCCCGGCCAGTCCCAATCGTAGTTCTCACGAACGAGGGCCAGCGAGATGTGGGCTTCGGCCAAGGTATCATCCAACTTGACGGCCCGCATGGCTGCTGATTTCGCGTCTTGCCAAACTTGCTGGGGAGCTTCGTACCCGGAGTCGCCCATGAAGTTGTAAGTATCAGCCAGGCCAGCGTAGGCCTTAGCGTAATTGGGATCCTTCTGGACGGCTTGATTGAAGTATTCGATTGCTTTTTTAAACCCATTTTCCGTCCACTTGTTCCAGTAATACAGACCTTGGAGGTAGAGCTGATAGGCTTCGGGGTTCTCGGTTTCGTGCTCAGTTAGTTGGCTGGTTTCCTGACCGGTAAGCCTGGGTCTAAGACTGTTGTAGATTTCCTGTGCGATGTTTCCCTGCACAGCGACCAGGTCAGACACTTTGCGGTTGTATTGCTCGCCCCACAATTCTGATCCGTCGTCCACACGAACCAAATCTGTTTGGATAGTTAAAGTGTCTCCCCGCTGCGCGATTCGTCCTAAAAGGACAGAATCGACATTGAGTTCCTTCCCAATCTTTCGCGCGTTCGTCTCTTTGCCTTTGTAACTGAAAACTGTGCTGCGAGCCATTACCTTCAGTTCCGGTACGCGGGTGAGACTGCTGATGATTCCATCCGTAACGCCATCCGCGAGGTACTCCAGATTGGGATCGGCACTCGCGTTCACGAACGGCAGTACGGCGATAGATCGAACCCGGCCGGACGCCAGTCCGCCCCATAGGCTCTGCTGCCAACTTCGCGGCGCCAAGGCAACAAGCAACAAGAGCAAGGCGAAACCAATCCCGACTGCGGCAAGGGATTTTGTACGCCGGGAGCTCTCGGGCCGGATTGCCACCGCTGATGTGGCAACACCCGCGGAGTCGGTATCACGCTTGACGCGCTTCAGATCGGCTCGAAGTTCGGCGGCGGACTGATAGCGCAACTTGCGGTCTTTTTCCAGCAATTTGGCGGTGATCCAGCCGAAATCAGGAATCAGATCAGGGTTCAACCGCAAGACGGGCACGGGCGTCCGATTCAGGATCGCCTCAAAGACAACAGCCGTAGTCCCAGCACCGAATGCCAGGCGCCCGGTAGCCATTTCGTACAGCACAGCACCGAGCGAGAAAAGATCGCTGCGTTGATCAAGTTCTTCTCCGCGGGCTTGCTCCGGCGACATATATGCAACCGTCCCCACCGCGACCCCGGTACTGGTTAGATCTCCCGTTGCTCCCGCTGTAGGGAGGGTTGAGGCGCCCACTCCTTCCACAACTCTGTGCGGTGCCGCAACCAGCTTGGCCAGCCCGAAGTCCAGTACTTTCGCCTGGCCACGCCGCGTGATGAAAATATTTGCCGGCTTGAGATCGCGATGAATGATTCCGGACTCGTGGGCAGCGTCGAGCGCATCCGCGATCTGAATTACAATCTCCAGGATTTGAGTACTGTCGAGCGCTTTTCCGGTGATGAGGTGTTTGAGGGTATGTCCTTCCAGAGCCTCCATCACAATGAAAGGGTGCCCATCCGATTCGTCAATCTCATGAATAGTGCAAATGTTGGGATGGTTAAGCGCAGAGGCGGCACATGCCTCGCGCTGAAATCGCTCCAATGCCTGATGGTCGCGCGCCAGCTCTGGTGGAAGAAACTTCAGTGCTACATTTCTGCCTAGGCGGAGATCCTGGGCGCGGTAAACCACTCCCATACCGCCGCCTCCCAGTCGCTCTTCAATGCGGTAGTGGGAAATTACGGTGCCTACCATTTGCGACCTTCGACTGGTCGCCATGTTAGGCTGTCCGTTCCGAGCAAGTCAACGTCCCGAACGGATAGGAGACCAAGCACTTTGAAACAACACACTGCGCTAACTAAGTAGTAATGCGCCAGCTGAGAGAAGCGAAGCTGATGACGAGCTGGATTTGAGCTGGAGGTGGAGCTGCAGAGAAGAACATGATGGGAGGGAATATGCACCCTTATCCCTCCAATAATAGCTCTTCACGCTTCCCAATAGCAGATGGGATTGGCCACTGACCTACCTTCACAGTTCGGGATGGGGGACGGACAAGGGTTCCTGCGGATCATTCGATTCTGCACTTAGCGGCTAGAAAATATGCAAACGGTTTCACCTTGACAAGCAGCCGAACACGACATACTGTTCGCCGGATTTTCGTCTTCGGAGGCAAGTATGCTCGTGTTCAGAAGAGCCGCATTGATCGGCATAGTCATCTCGCTGACCGCTTTGAGCGCTCGCGCTGATTCAATTTTGCTTGGTACAAACAATCCGGGCAATTTCGGCGCAGCATTGAGCATTTCGCAAGCCGCTGCGCAGCCCTTTACACTGACACAAGCAGTGACCCTCTCCGCCATTAACGTACTTTTCGCTCCATTTCAAGGCGGCTCCGGACAAATAACGTTGCAACTGACGAACAGCCTAGGGCCGGGGGCAACGCCTGCGAATGTCCTTGCCCAAGAGATTTTCAGTGTGAGCGGGTTGCCAGCTCAAGGACAGTATTTCACGTTGACAACCAGCCTCACACTTGGCGGGGGTACGTACTACCTCGTCCTTAGCTCTTCCGATTCGATCAAGAACAATGGTGTAGTCTACGCAAGCAGCATACTTCCGAGTTCATCGGGCACTGTGGGTTTCGCACTTGCAAGCCTCTCTCCTGCTTCATTTGTACCTAGTTCCAATTTCAGCTTAATTCCGGCGAACGTACCAATCACGTTCGACTTGCAGGGTCATGCGGTTGTACCAGAACCGTCCAGCATTCTCCTATTAGGTACGGGCCTTGCGGCGATTGTCAGATTGAAACGGCGAAAGTCCGCCTCGGCTCAGCTCCAGCTTCCCAGGGATAACGGCGGCAGGATTTGCTGCGAGGGAAAACCGTCTAGACAACATCAAAGAATTCGCTAAAGCAATTCTTCTGCTGCGGAAAGACCTACTGGCGCTCACGCTGAGATCGCCTTGGAACACTCCGGGCAGATTTTGTGAGTGACCTTCGCTTCCGAGTGCGCTCTCACGTAATATTCAAAGGGCTGCCAATTGCCCCTTTGATCCTGTATCTTTTTGCAAGACAAACAGATTGGCAGCAATCCTTCTAAGGTGTGTATGTTCGCTAAAGCCGCCCTGAGATCTTGAAGGGTACGGTTTTTTTCGTCTTCCGCTCGATCACGCGCTGCCAGAGATTTCCTCAGCATCTTGAGGTTGCGCCGCAGCTCAAATTGCGCCAGCACCTGGCGGCTCAGGGCTCTGAGTGCTTCCAATTGCTCCGGAGTCGGCTTCCGAGGCACTCGGTCAATTACGCATAAGGTTCCAAGTGCGTGGCCATCCGTTATCAGAGCTGCACCAGCATAAAAGCGGATTTTAGGCTCAGAGACGACCAAAGGATTCTCCGCAAACCTCTCGTCTTGAGTAGCATCAGGCACAACGAAAACATCTGACTGGAGAATCGCTGACCCGCAAAAGGCAATGTCGCGCGAAGTCTCGGTGAGTGAAACTCCAATCTTCGACTTGAACCATTGACGGTCAGCGTCTACGAGGCTAATCAATGCAATCGGAGTTTGGCAAATGTAAGAAGCCAATAACGTGAGATCGTCGAAAGCTGCCTCTGGTTCCGTATCGAGAATCTCATAGCCACGTAGTGTGGCTAGTCTCTGCTTTTCATCTGCTGGTTTTGGAGCAATCATCGCTGGCCTCCGGAGCGGCCGCGTGCCGAGATGGAGAGACTCTACCGCCGTTTGCATCGAAATTCAATTTCCAGGGCTTGCGACACTTTCTAGCATGGTCACAAAGCCACTTTTAAGGTCTCCTTGGGTGACCGATCTCCCAAACCCGCATAAGTGAGCGTGATCCAGTGATCTGCTGGGACGGAAGTCGCGGACTTGCGGTTTCTGGCTGGGTCTTGGCTGGTCGAACCGGCCTCCCAGTCGCTCTTCAACGCGGTAGTGGGAAATTACGGTACCTACCGTTTGCGACCTTCGACTGGTCGCCATGTTAGGCTGTCCATTCCGAGCAAGTCAACGCCCCTTGGGGGAGTATAGGGGAGACCATTACACGTTGCCCCCTGCGCTTCGAGCACCATGCGTTTCAATCAGTGTTTATGCTGGTTCGAGCGCTATGACATGCGTTTCACCTGCGTCATTAGCGGGTTCGAGAGCTATGCGTCGTGCGCTATGAGATCGATGAGCGTGTATGCGGCCTCTACCTGCAAGCGCGGATCGCCGATTCCCGCCAATCGTCCAACCAAAAATTTTGAACGTCGCCGGAGTGGACCGCGCACGGTCGAAATGTTTTCGTAGCGAAGGAGGCACCGAGTAATCAACGATTTGACGCTAGTTACAGCGATGCATTGACGCGGAGCATCCCTCGGCGCTGGATCCTGCCGGTTGTACCGGCGTAATGATCCAGATTTCGACCGGG
>DASXTB010000403.1:0-18859 GCA_036505615.1 Acidobacteriota bacterium | reverse complement strand
CATTTTCGATCGGCTCGAATCGAATTTTTGAAAGGTATCCGGCAACTGATCGAGGATCGGATTGAACGCCTCTCGCGTCCCGAAAAGAGGGGAACCAAGGTCAGCGTCGAGTAGGTGAGAGATGAATGGCTGGCGGGACTGTGAATGCGACATTTCACATTTCGCACTCGATATAATCCGCAATCCGCAATCCGCAATTGGAACATTCCGCAATCCGCATTCGAATCACTTCTTCAGCCCCGGCGCCCAGTTAACCACGATGTTTATCGGCGAAGAAATCGCCCCCTCACGAGGGACGTTGATTAGAAAGCGCCGGCCGTCGGGGCTAACGACGTAGCGATTCCTCTGATTTGTGGTGCCAAACAGCGCGGTCTCAAATAGAACTTCCGGAACGCCCACCTCAAAGGTCAGCGCGTCAGCCTTCACCTCAACAGCCATCAGTTTCGGTCCCGCGAGGAAAAAAAGTTCTTTCCCATCGCGCCGCCACCTTGGTTCCGTCCCCCCGTTGGTCGAAATCGGCACCTTGCTGCCGGGCTTGGGAAAGCTCTGGACATAGACTTCGGGTCTTCCTATTTCATTGGAGCTGTAAGCGATCCACCGCCCGTTCGGGGAGATTTGAGCCTGACGCTCATCAAAGTTCGTCTGTAAGAATGGAAATGGCTTTCGCTCTCCAAACAGTGGCAGCACCCATAGATCAGACTCGCCGCTGCCGGTATCGTACACCACGTATCGGCCATCCAAAGACCAATCGTCGACGGATTTAAATTGTGGCGACTCAAAAAAGAGCTCCTCTTCCCCGGCTCCACCAACTGTTTTTTGATAAATGTCGCGATGGCCCCTTCGGTCTGAAGTGAACATGATGCGAGAGCCGTCGGGCGACCAGACTGGATTGAGATCCTCGGCAGGATCAGACGTGAATCTAGACGTAGTGCCTCGCGCCAGATCAAAGAGCCAAATATCGCGAGTTCTCGTCGCCGGGTCTGTGAGGCCGACGGCCACTTGCTTTCCGTCAGGTGAGAGAGCCGGATTGGAGTACCCACCAGGACTGGCAATCGTGCCAAACTTTTTACCGCCTCGGTCGAGCCACTGCAGTTGGCTACCGCTCAGACTAGTGCTCATAAAGGCTAGCACTCCGTTGTCGGAAACTGAGAAAAGCGCTTGGCCGACCGTGACGGTCTCCAGCGCCACCTGTTCGCCTGTTGCGAACGGTTCGCCCGAAAGCTTCAGTTCTTTTAGGTCAAACGGCTGAGCCATCAGTGATTCGCCGCGCGCGAAGAGCAAATGACCGGGCGCATAGGTTCCTGCCGAGTCGGCGATAATGAGTCGCTTTGTTTCCTTAGAGTCGAGCGATCCGAGATAGATCCCTCGATTTTCCGTCTGCGTGCTGAATACAAAGTAGGCAAAATGACGGCCATCCGGCAAGAAAGCCGGCAGACTATGGCTGGTTTCGCGCCGGGTAGGGTCGAGCACTGTTACAGGCTTTGCTTCACCGCCTGTTTCAGATATTTGGTAAATCGGACCTCTCGTGTTGGGCGCAAAGATGATCACTCCGTCACGGTTCCAAGCGGCGCCTCTAGGCAGAGTGACCCGACAGAGGCTCTGAGGAGGTCCTCCGGTGATTTCAACTTTTTTCAACTCCCCGCTGGCGAAGAATCCAAGTAAGCGACTGTCGGGGGACCAGAAAGGCTCAGTGGCGTTCTCCGTTCCCGGCAGGACTTGTTCATGGAGTGAATCCAGCGAACGCACCAAGAGCACATTGTTACCCTCGCTAGTTGAAGCCACAAAGGCGACATGCAGCCCATCAGGCGAAACCGCCGGGCGGTTGGAGGGTCGAAAAGTCATCTTCTCTGGCGCCGTTATAGCAAAGCGAACCATGCGGGCTTTCTCCGGCGTCTCGTGGGGGAGCGTGACAAGCCGCGTCAGCGCCGCTATTAAAAGAAGGAAGAGAACCGCTGCAACAATCCAACCGAGGCGCTCTCGGCCTTTACGACGGGCCAGGATCGGCGCACGCACTCCTGCCTGGGAACCCCCTTCAGCAATCCACTTCAGCTCGCTGGCCAGATCATTTGCACTTTGCCAACGCTCCTCTGGGTCCTTGGCCAGACATTTTCGAACCACGTGATCTAGAGTGGGCGGGGACATGGGTTGAAGCGTGGAGACGAGCGGAGGCTCATGTTCTAAAATTGCAGCAATTAAACTGGCCTGGCTCTTGCCTTCAAAAGCCTTCTTGCCGGTCGCCATCTCGTAGACGACTGTGCCAAAGGCGAAAATATCAGTGCGCGCGTCGGCTTCCTTTCCTTCCAATTGCTCAGGCGCCATGTATTGAAATGTTCCTAGAATCGTCCCTTCCCCGGTCAACGGGCTGCCCCTTTCGGTAGGAAGCGCCGACAGATTCGCCAAGACCGCCCGCGAGCGCGGCTGCCGCAGCTTGGCCAGACCGAAATCAAGCAATTTGGCGCCTGACTTGGTCAGCATGATGTTGCCCGGCTTCAAATCACGGTGAATGATCCCTTGACGGTGCGCCTTGTCCAAGGCATCGGCAACCTCAACGCCATAACGCAACACTTGTTCTGTGTGGAGTGGACCTTTAGTTAAACGACGATCAAGAGTCTCTCCCTCCAGATATTCCATCACCAGAAAGTCAATGCCATCCTGGTGGCCGATATCATGAAGAGTGCAAATGTGAGGATGATTCAGGCTGGAGACGGCCCGGGCCTCCCGCTCCAGTCGCTGCCGCCGCTCTGGGTCCGTGGAGAGATGCGATGGTAAAACTTTGATGGCGACGCTTCGATCCAGGCGCGTATCCCTGGCACGATACACTTCTCCCATGCCGCCTGCGCCCAGGGGCGAGACGATCTCGTAAGGTCCAAGCCGAGTGCCGGAGGAAAGAGCCATGAAGTGCGAAGTATTATACGCTCAGGTTGTAGGGCGAGGAATATGAGCGGGAGAGTGGGAGAGTGGAGAGTGGGGGAGTGGGGAGTGGGAGAGAGGGAGAGTGGGAGAGCGGGAGAGGGGGGAGAAGACGCCAGAGGAAATCCGCAATCGGCAATCGGCAATTGGACGACGCTCCAGTGAAAAGAAGACCAAACGCGAGCCATGTCCAGCACGACTCTGTCTCCTGTAGCCACAGCTCGGAGTAGGCTACCTCAAGGCGCAGTCAGTCTTTTCTTACGTTCAAGCCCGGAGGCGTAAATGCCCAAACTCCGGAACCGGCTTTAAGGGCCAGGCACGCTCAGGCGAGCCTATAACGAAAGCAGGAATGCAATCAGTTGCTGCTTCAGCACAGAGGGAAGGATCCGGAAGATGTTGATTACAGGAGTCGCCTCTCCGCCATGGCGCAGGATGGCCTCCGTGAATGTCAGCGACTGGCCGTCGTGCATGAGCCTGGAGCGAGTGCGCACTCCCCATAGCGGCGCCGTGCGCACTTTGTGCCTGGTTGATTGCCCGCCGTTTTGCACAATACCGTCGCCTGTACCCACATCATGCAACAGGAAGTCGCCGAACGGGTGAATGATTTTGTTACCCAGCGCGGCTGGCACGACGAAAGTTCCACCATTGATTGCGGTTCCGGCAGGAGCCGTCGTGATGCTGCGCACGTGGCAGGTGTTGCAACCAGTCACGTCGAATAGCGCAGAACCGATTCGAGCCTCCGCAGTAGCTGCAACTTCTGTATCTCGCGGCGGCGCCTTTGTGGCTCTGATGAACTCGGCGAACAAATCGACGTCGTTTTTCACATCCTCCGGATCAGAGACGCCGTCCAGTTCGGCGACCGGGCGGCCCAGCGATGTGTTCTCTGTGGGAAACAGCCGGCTGGTGATCCCCATTTCGTTGAGATAGGCGTCGCCTGAGAATGAAAGCAGGCTGGCATGCTGATCCTTCCAACCGAAGCGGCCCACGCGAACATTAGCAGCAGGAGCTTCAACCACCGGCACAAAGATCACCTGCCCCCGCATGCTCGCCGGCTGGCGGTTTGAGATCGCAATCAAAGCGTTGTCATCGATTGCCTCGACAAAGCCGTCGCCCAGCGTGTTGAGCGAGGTGCGCAATGTGCGCACATTTTCAGCCGTGGGAACCCGTTCCTGATAGGACGCGTCAATGGCGCGATCGTTAATCAATGACCCGCCCGGCGCCTCGACGAACCGGCCCGTCGGGCCATCGACGTGTCCCGCTCGCAGTTCGGTAACCTGACTGATACCGCCGGTGACAGGGTTTTGATGGCACTCGGCGCAGGATTGTGCGTTGTAAACGGGCCCCAGACCGCTATCCACAGTTTGAACGTCTTCGAACTCGGCTCTAATACGGTCGTACTCGGCCTGCGTCACCAGTCCATTGGTCAAGCTGTCAAAGCCGGTGGGGGCTTCTGTGGGAGTGGATGACTGGCTGTGGACAGTGTCTTTGAGCAGGATCAGCGCTATGAGAACAGCACCGGAAAGAATTAAAGCCGGAGCCTGTATTTTGCGTGCTCGTCTGAGCCAGGCCAGGTGCGAAATATACGCGTAAAGTTTCCTTTGGGTAGGTTCCATGGGATTCACTCCTTCCCTGGTGTGCCGCTGCATGGGTGAGTTGCCTAGTAATTATTTGACTTGCTGCGGTCAGGGCTTGTTGCCGCATAGTATACACTCTGCGGCTTGCCACGAGGGGCGCGATAGCTCGAAGTTTATTACGCTCTAGTAAATCCACGGGAACTGTGTAATTTGTTCGGCTAATCCGTCCGCTGTTGCGGCGGGCGGCCACATAGGGCCGCCCGTACGATCAGATGATTTTTCCAGGCTGCAATTCGAGGCATGAGGCGGGCTTTCCATGGTAGCAGGTAATAGGACACGGATAACTCGGATCACACGGACTGGCGAGGGTGAGGCTCCGACCAGCACTTCTATCAATTCGTCAACTTAACCCAGGCGTCGCCATTGCAGCACATTCGCCAGTCCGTGGGATCCGAGTTATCCGTGTCCTAATTCTCGCTACCAATTCGTTCTCGCTACCAATTCCTCTGTTACGGGCAACTAATTCAGCTTAGTTGCCATCGGCATCAGGGTGGCCATGCAGCCCGCTCTCCGCGAAGGAATTGAGCAGTCGGCTCAGGCCGGTGGTCCCGAACCTATTCACCAGCAGAGCAACCTGATTGCTGTCGGCCTTCAGCATATTGAGAATGCTGATCTCGAAGACGGCCACGGCCTTAAGGCGCGCTGTGGTGCCGGCGGCGACATCAGTGCCGATTACATCTGCCTCAGACAGTGCGGTGTTTGCATCTACATTTAGTATCGCATCGTTGAACGCCTGCTCGTCTGATTCCAGATTGCCCGTGCTGAGATTAGCAGCGGTTGCCTTCCATGCCGTTAACAGCGCGGTGATTTGTTGTTCCTGGTCCGATGTCAGCGCGGGCGCGCCTGCGGCGGCAAGCGCCTGCTTCAATCGAGATAGTGGATCGTTTGCCCCTTCCCGGTGTGCCAGAACTGCTGTCCCGGCGACCATCAACAGCGCGATCACGGTAAAGATTGCCAGGGATAACTTCGAGTAATGCTTCTTCACAAAACCTCCATCGGTTAATGAGCATCTCTGCTCGGTTTAAGGTTGTGCTGCACCGCTGCGAATTTATCGCGCGGCAACTAGACTACGGATGGCCTAGGGGACCCGGAGGTTCACCATCGGCAGACTCCAAGATCTGATTTAACAAACTCTTTACATCGTCTCTGAGTGATGGCGCCGTGCTGTTGACTCACCGGGCAGGAGACGATATGGTGCGTGCAGTCACGCCCGTTTAATTCGAGTTGCGATGTAATTACACGAGGTGAGCTATGACTCTCTTTGGAAAAAGTCTGCGAGACTATCTCGTCTTTACCCGCATCGGTATTGTGTTGATTTTATTGATGGGCCTGGCTCGCTTTCTGGTGGGACTTTCGGGTGTCCCCTATGACAAGGCCACTAATCTGCTGAGCCTGACAATCCTTACTATGTTGCTTTCCTTTCTCTATGGCCAGAAGGCTGCGCAAATAGGATTCGGCGGATATCGACAACTGCTGCCCGCAGTCTGCATGTTCTCGGCCAGCATGTACGGGTTTATTTTTGCTGCGATTCTCATACAAGGGCTGGGGGGTATTCCTGGATACTTCCACGCGCCCGGCAGCGGAATGATGGCTATGGATATGGGTCATGTTAGCGGACAGCACATTGCGGCGCTCCCGAGCATTAAGACCTGGTTGAATGTCTCTAATCCGTTCGTACATGCTTTTGGGCAGCTGCTGATTGCCATGCCCGTCTCTACGCTGTTTTTCTGGGGTCTTGCCAGCCTCGGGTTTCTGCTGTCGCGCTATCTCGGATATCTCCGTAATGCATTTCTGCTGCTGGCAGCAATGGCAGTACTGCGCTTTTTGGTCGGAGCTGCCGGAGTACCGTATGTGGTCGGAACATGGTTTACCAGCCTCACGCTGCTGGCGATCGCGCTGTCGGTCTATTACGGCTATCGAGCTCCATCAAAAGGCTTCAGTCGCTACCATCAGATGTTTGTGATCGGCACCTTGATCGCGGCCGGCACAACGCTCCTGGTCATTTACGGGATTGCTGTGACGGCAGGCCTTGGCATTCCGAACTACTTCCACGCCCCGGGCGAAGGGTTCCTGCCGCAGGGGATATCCGTTAGCCGGCACATCCTCGGGCATCTTCAGTTCTCCGTTCTAAATATGCTTCTGTCAAGTCTTCTCGCCTGCGTCGGTTTGTTTCTTGCCAAGCGACGCCTTCCCGCACCCGCCCGCCAACCCGCCTGAAACTGGGTGGCTTACACACTCGCCGGCAGATCTTTACCTTTGAGAGCGGCGTGTCCTTAGTGTCCTTTGTGGTTCAAAAAAAATTGACCACCAAGGACACAACGGACACAGCACAACCCTTGGCTATTCTTTTATGTTTGCGGAAATTCACCAATTCGAGGCTACAATGAAGACCCGCTGTTCACATCAGGAGTCTACCCATGATTTCTAGACGCTCATTTATATCCGCGGTCGCGATGGCCTCGGCGCTGGCGCCCGTGCTGGCCAAGCGCAAGCCAATGAACACTGGACTTGAGCTTTATTCGGTACGAGACGAACTGGCAAAAGATTTAACCGGCACCGTCAGTGCCGTGGCCAAGATGGGTTACAAGAACGTGGAGTTTTACGCCCCTTACTTTTCTTGGACGGCCGACTACGCCAAACAGGTTCGCAAGCTTTTAGACGATCTTGGAATTACCTGTCTGTCCACGCACAACGGCGCCAGCTCTTTTGCTCCCGAAAATCTCGATAAAGCAATCGAGCTCAATTCCATCCTGGGCTGCAAATACGTGGTCATGGCTAGCGCGGGCCGAGTGGAGGGTCTGGATGGCTGGAAAGCAGTCGCCGGCAAGCTCAATACGGGCGCCGAGAAATTTAAGACGGCGCGGCTGCGCGCCGGTTATCACAACCACCAGGTGGAGTTTCGGCCGATCGACGGCGTGCGCCCGATAGAGGTGCTGGCAAAGAACACGGACAAGGGAGTGATGCTGCAGCTTGACGTCGGCACTTGTCTGGAGGCCGGTTCCGATCCGGTGGCGTGGATTCGTCAGAACCCGCGGCGAATCAACTCAATGCACTGCAAGGATTGGTCACCGGATCCGGAGAAGGGATACAAGGTCCTGTTCGGAGAAGGCGCCGCGAAATGGAAGGATATTTTCGCGGCCGCTGAGAAGACCGGAGGCATCGAGTATTACCTGATCGAGCAAGAGGGAAGCGCCTATCCCGCGCTGGAGACAGTAGAACGCTGCCTGGCCAATTTCCGGAAAATCCACGCATAGCCGCGTGTGGGCGATCAACCACGGGGAACATGGGAACACGGAGCATCAAGGCCGCAACCAATGCGTCATTGGTCATCAGTCATTGGTCATCCGTAAAAACCTTGGTAAAAAAACAAGATGTGACACGTTTATGTCACCGAGACAGTGGAGTCAGAGAACTATCTGTGATTGCCTAGAAAATTCTTAATTCCCTGTGACACAAACGTGTCACATCTTGTTTTTCTAGCAAGATTCTAAAACCGATGACTGATGACCGATGACTAATGACTTTTTGGATGCGGTTTTGCCGCGCCGTATCCCCCTTGGTTCCCACTGTTGAGGCACCATGAAAGCTCGTCTTGAACCGATTCGCTTTATCGCGATCGCGCTCCTCGCTTTGCTTGCACTGGCGGCAAACGTACAACAGCCTGCCACTAACTACGACGAAGCCAAGGTCGGCAGCTACCGGCTTCCCGATCCCCTGGTGCTCCAGAACGGTCAGGCGGTTCGAGACGCCGCCGCCTGGCAAGGCCGGCGCAGGCAGGAGATCCTCGAGTTGTTCAAAACTCAAGTCTATGGGCGCAGTCCCGCACGAGCTGCCGATATGAGATTTGAAGTTTCCGAAATGGACGAGCACGCCCTTGCAGGCGCGGCGATTCGCAAGCAGGTGAGTGTTTACTTCAATTCGAAAAAGGACACGCCCCGAATGGACATCCTGATTTACCTGCCCGCTGCGGCGCGAAGACCGGTCCCGTTGTTCCTGGCGTTGGGCTTTACCGGAAATCATACCATCCATACCGATCCGGTTATCAGGCTGAAAGACGAGTGGTCGCGCGATACGAAAACAAAAGTTGCCGCAAAGGAAAGCAGTCGCGGCAGTTCTTCAAGTTCCTGGCCAGTGGAGAAAATACTGGCGCGCGGTTACGGTTTGGCTGCGATTTACTACGGCGATATCGAGCCGGACTTTGTCGGCGGAATCGATTATGGCGTGCGGCCGCTCTTCTATCAGCCGGGCCAGACTGCTCCGGCTGCAGACCAGTGGGGCGCCATTGGCGCCTGGGCGTGGGGACTGAGCCGGGTGATGGATTACCTGGCGGCGGATCGGAACGTAGACTCCAGCAGAGTCACGGTCATGGGACACTCGCGCCTTGGCAAGACCGCATTGTGGGCCGGTGCGCAGGACGCTCGCTTTGCGATGGTGATTTCGAATGACTCAGGAGAAGGCGGGGCAGCTCTGAGTCGTCGCAACTTTGGTGAAACAATCCGAGACTTGAATACACGGTTCCCGCACTGGTTCTGTGACAACTATAAGAAATACAGCGACGCAGTCGATCGACTGCCCGTCGACCAGCACATGCTTCTAGCGCTGGTGGCGCCCCGGCCTCTTTACATCGCCTCCGCGCAGGATGACCAATGGGCTGATCCGCGCGGAGAGTTCCTGTCGGCCGTGGCAGCCAGCCCAGTCTATCGGCTTCTGGGAAAGAAGGGCATCGACAGCGATCGGATGCCCTCGGTCAACGAGCCCATCATGAACACGATCGGCTACCACATCCGCACCGGAAAGCACGCCGTCACCGCCTACGACTGGGACCAATTCCTAACCTTTGCCGACAAGCACCTCGCACGATGATGGCGAGCGCCGTGTCCTTGGTGTCCGTTGTGGTTCCAAAAACTTGACCACTAAGGGCACAAAGGACACAACGCAAAAAGCCTGAATCTCAGCCTTAACAGCCATCTTTTCACCGTGTACCTTCTGAGCGCTCGCGTCAAATTTTTGATGCTCCCCCAATGAAAAATTCGTGGTGTGTGCAATGGAGCGATCTTGCATATGTCATGTCGGTTGCCCCAGAATGTAAAAAAATTTACGGCGCATTTATTAAAAAGGAACTGAATGAAGACCATTCTCTTTGCGACATTGCTCGTTCTCACATGTGTAACCGGGTTCGGCCAGGTCGAGTTAAGTGTTCCCGATGTGAAAGGAGCACCTGGCGGTTCGGCGATTGTTCCGGTGGTAATCAACGAAGGAAGAAACGTCACCGCTATTCAATTTGTGCTGACCTTTGATGCCGCGGTTTTGAACATAACCAGCGACAGCTCGATTCTGGCCGGTGGTTCGCTGGCCGATCATAGCGTTGGTTCCAGTCGCGACAGCGGCAAACTCACCGTCGTCATTTTTTCCAGCTCGCTTTCCAATTTGAAACCAGGATCGGGCGCTGTCGTCAACGTGGTGTTTCAAGTTTCCACAAACGCGGCGATGGGAAGTTCTACCAGAATTCAGATTTCCGGCGCGCGTGCTTCCGACACTAACGGCAATGCAGTAGCCGTCACCACCAAAGATGGCACGCTTACGGTTTCAAACTCCGTCACCGCTCCCACAGCGGCCGCCAACGAATTGATCTTCCCCCAGATTGCCAACGGCAGTTTTCCCGGCGGCAGTTTCGTTACCACGTTGATCTTTGTCAATCCCACTGGCGTGCCGACGGGCGCAGAGGTGCGATTCTTCAAGTCTGACGGAGCACCGCTCGCGGTGAAATTAACCAACGGGCAGGCTGGCTCGACTTTTCCGTTTACTTTACCCGAAGGAGGATCGGTCTTTCTTCAAACCGATGGCACCGGTGGCCTGTCGGCCGGATATGCTCGAGTTGTTGCCACGGGACCAGTGGGAGGAACGATCCTTTTTAGCCAACTGGACACAAGCGGTCAAGTCGTCACCGAATCGGGCGTTGGCGCTTCTTCGCCAGGGCAGCATTTTTCAGTGCCGCTGCTTTACTCAAAAGACTTGGCGAATACCGGCATCGCTTTTGCAAATCCTTCGTCGGACACGGTCGAGATTCTGCTTACATTGCGTGACCGGGCAGGAACGTCATTGGCCACGCAGAAAGTCATTTTGCCGCCCGGCCAGCATCTGCCTCGTTTTGCCACCGAGTATTTCACCTCGCTTGCCAACCAGCCCAGCTTTCTCGGTTCGATTGAAGGGTTGACGCTAGTTCCTGTGTCGGCCATAGCTTTGAAACTGCAGGGCGTGCTGCTGACCACCTTTCCGGTGGTGGAGGTGAAGTAGTATCGTCATCGGATTGCTCGGTGGCTGTCCACGCAAAGGCTCGAATTCCTGGCGCCAGAGTTCCTTGGCTCCACCGGCACTTTTTGCCCTGTCATTGATTCGGGCAACACGCGGACGCAAGAGGAAAATCATTGCGCATTAGTTGGAGGGTTTTGAAGCAATGAGGTCTTTTGTCATCGAATATCTTCGAAACGTTTTCTGCCGGCGTGGTCTTCGCCGCACTCTGCTCGCCTGTTTGCAGCTGGCAGCGCTGGGGCTGTTTACGTTCGCCGTTGTACGAATTCTTCCCCAGCATGTCTCCCGTACGACGCCACCGGTGATCCGCTTTGCAACCTCTGGGTGTCCAGGCGACGTCAACGGTGACGGCCAGCGCAATATTCGCGACGTCGTTCTCATTCAGGCTCACATCTTAGGAAAGCAACTGCTTGCGGGAGCGGCGTTGGACGCCGCCGACGTGAACGGCGACGGAAGCGTGGATGTGCTCGATGTGGTGCGCCTGCTTCAGCACATCACCAAGCGAAAGTTGCTCGATGATTGCAGGGTGATCAACAACCCGGTACCCGTTGTTAGCAGCGTCGCTCCTAGCTCAGCCACTGCCGGAGACCCGGCGCTGACTGTTACTCTCATCGGCACAAATTTTGTCAATACATCGGTTGTACTGTGGGACGGCGTAGCCAAGCCGACCACTTTTGTAAGCGCGACGCAACTCACAGCGTTCATTGCGGCATCTGATCTTGCTGTGGACAACACCATTGCGGTAGTTGTCTCAAATCCGGCGCCCGGCGGCGGGATTTCCGGCGGCAAAACCTTCTACATCGCGCCCAAGACAGCTCCGCCGCTTTCGACCGTCAATATTCGCTTTATTTCACCCAACAAAGCCAAAGTAGGGACGCAGTTCACGATACTTGGCAACAACTTTAACGCGACTGCTTCCAACAATGTGGTGAAATTCAGCGACGTCTCCGACACAACCGCGCAGGTCCTGTCCGGAAATACAAACTCAATTGTTGCCACGGTACCGGCCGGATTGACTGCGGGAAAGAAATACAGTGTTACGGTCACAGCGAACGGCCAACAGAGCAACCCGATTGCATTCGAGATAACCACCACGGCTTCCGCGCTGGAAATTAAGCCTTCTGGAAGTGTGTTCCTGCTGCTGCCACCCGGCAGTGGAAAGAAGAATCTGGTGGTTGGCGGTGGGACTCCGCCCTACAAGCTCAAGCCGCTTTCGACGACCGATCAGGCCACGGCGCGCGCCGAATTGAAAGGCAATATTGTCGAGATTACAGGCATCGACACCGGAAAGCCGGTGGCCGATATCTCAATTGAAGTCAGCGACAGCGCGACTTCCCCTGCAACCCAGAGGATCTTTGTGAGGGTGCAGAAGCCGATATTCGATCCGAAATTTGACATCCTTCCACACAACCTGCTTGCCGGTTCGGCACCGGGACTTAGCTTCAAGGTCAGTACTTCTTACGGGGAGATGACTGTTGCCAAAACCAAGGTCATGTTGGATTCAGTTTCCGGCGACTTTACAAACCTTAAACAGGGCTACCGGATCGGATACGTGGACGCAGACGGCACTTATGGTTTCGTTCAGGTGGGAAACGTTCGCTCGCTCAGCCAACTGGACACTCAGCTTTTTATGAAAGGCCCTCTTACATTCGACGACGTCGTCAAAGGCCGCCAAACATTGGCTGTCGCGGCAACCGGGAGCCTGATTGGCGCAACCAATTCGGTAACATTCACTCAAGTTGTGGAACCTCTACCGGAATCGGTCATTATTTCTGGAACCGACTCGGAGACCACGCTGTTTGACAGCATCGTTCGATTGCCATCGACTGCGGACACAGTATTCACAGTGACGGCAACTTTTACGTCGGCCTCTGTGTTTGAAGGCAAGTACCTGCCGATGACCAAAGTCGTCACGAAGACTTTTAAGACAGTGATCCCGTCCGGCAGCGCTCCCCAGATCACGCGCGTCTCACCGGATCAGGGCGAGACAGGACGTGTCGTCACAATCGAGGGATCGGGATTCAGCTCGACGCCAGGCAACAATAAAGTCACTATTGCAGCAGCTTTTGGATCTCCGCGCGTGGAAGCAGAGGTGACATCGGCTGCGCCGAACAAACTGGTCGTCAGCGTTGCCCGCGGCGCCATTTATGTCGATTCGCTCTCCGATTCAGCCGGCATTCCGCTGCAGGTAACGGTAAATGACCAGACAAGCAACCCGCATTGGTTCCGAACGCTGTTTGCGCCCGACGGGTGGATGATGCTTTCCGACTTGAAAGGCGGAGCCGCCGTAGGTCCGTTGATTTATTTGAGCCAGGGCTCTGACAGGGTGAAGATCGCGACGGCGCAAATCCGCCTGGACTCCGGAACAATGAGCACAGCCGGCTTGATTAAGGACAAGGCGGCGGGCTCGGCATTGTGGACCCAATTTGGCAACAACGAAACATTGGACCTGGTTTATAGAGGTCAGGAAGCCACGGGAGCCAAGCGGCATATCTTTGATATACAGGAACAGGGGAGCTTCGCCTCCAAACGCGCGCAGTTGTTCATGTCGCCTGGAACAAGTAACGCCGGTGTGATGTTCGACTTTGCCTTTGTCCAAAACTATGATCTGTCCGGAAAAGGTGTGTTAATCCGTTTTGATACGCCTGTGTGTGTGTTGCCGGCGGCGGGCACAAACATTCCCACGGTCGTCGAGTTTACGTCGCAACAGTGGATGTACCTGCCTACTTCGCCCATGAAAGTGCGCTTTCCGCTGACACTGACTACAAACCCATGACGAAAAGACTGAGACACCTTGTCATTTATGCGCTGCTGGCGCTTGTAGCGCTGTTCACGAAGGCTTGTGACTGCGACAACGAGAAAGATCCTCCCGTCACAGACGCGTACTGTGTACAACTGGAAACACAGTCGGTGACTCTGAAAGAGGGGGAGTCCAAGGACGTTAAAATCAGTGATGGAGGTTGTGATTCGGTAACGCCGGCGCTGCCATGGACCGTCATTCGTAGCGGTCAGGGGGCGACCACTGGGACAATACAGAATGCAAACTCGGCCAATGGAGCGAGCATTCACATAACCCGCACTGCCAAGGATGGAGAAATTGGAAAAATTTATTCCGACGGCGACTACTTCATTATCGATTTAGCCGGCCCTGGAATTCCCAACCACGCTCGGCACGTTTATGGAGGTTGGATAGACGTGCGCTTCTTGACTGGTTCCAGTGAAGATCCTCGGTCAGATCAGCAATTCAAGATTCTCATCTCGGCCGCTCCACCGTTGCTAAGATTTACCGCGCGCACCCTTCAAAGATCCGGAGATCAGTTCGTCACCGTGGTAAATCGCAGCGCCGACGGCCGAACTTTGGAGGTTACAACCTCGGGATTAGTCGATGGAGGAACCTCGGGCTCTTTTGAGGTCTCCCCTACTCAGTTCACATTGAATAAAACTCAGACGGTGAGGATCGCCTTTACGGCAGGGCTACCGGGAACCGCGGCCGCCGGTGTGAAACTTTCTGCCCGGGATGGAAGCGGCAACAGGACTAGTTTGGAAGTGCCACTCGTCGGTGTCACCACGCCTTGACGCAACATACGATTTTACAGGTAATATGAAAAAATTGATCCTGATGCTCACGGATATTTTGCCAGTGTCAGAGCCCGGAGCGTCAGCGACGGGTCCCGCCGGAGTAACAACGTTTGCCAGTGAAAGGTTTGGATCACCGACTTACTCTGGCAGGACCCGTCGCTGACGCTCCGGGCTCTGACATTTCGATGAGCGTACAGCGTTAGCACTTAACAAAACCTATGATGAAACGAATTCCTTTTACCGCGGTTGTTCTTCTAGCCTCGACTTTCGCCTTCGGCCAGGTTCAGTTGAGCATACGCGACGTCAAAGCCACACCGGGTTCTAAGGTTCTTGTGCCCGTTGTAGTTAGCGAGGGAAAAGATATCAGCGGAATTCAGTTCGTGCTGAATTTTGAAGCCGATGTCGTGTCGGTTCCTGACGACAAGGCGCCCGTTCGCGGCGAGGCGCTTGCCGATCACAACATCGGCACCGGTCGTCAGGGGAACCAGTTCAGCGTTGTGGTATTTTCCAGCTCGCTTTCCCGGTTGAAGCCGGGCAGCGGCATTCTGCTTAACGTCTTGATTCAGATCCCCAGCAGCGCTCCCAACGGCCGAGCCAGCACCATCCATCTTTCGGATGTTCAAGCCTCCGATGCCAGCGGCAACAGCGTGACGGTGACCACCAAAGATGGAACAGTTTTTATCGGGACGGACACCGACATGCCGGCTCCTGGCTCAAATGAGTTGGTGTTTCCACAAATTGCCAATGGGATTTTTCCGGGAGGAAGTTTTTTTACTACCTTGATTTTCGTGAATCGGACCGGAGCCTTGACGACCGGGGAAGCGCGTTTCTTTAAATCTGACGGCACAGCTTTCACCGTCAAGCTTACCGACGGCCGCAGCGGCTCAAGTTTTACGTTTACCGTGCCGGAGAACGGTTCGGCCTTCTTGCAAACAGATGGCAGTGGCCCGATCTCTGTCGGCTATGCGCGCGTCAGCGCCACCGGTCCTCTGGGCGGAACAATTTTATTCACGCAGTTGGACGACACCGGCAAGACCATTGCCGAGGCCGGCGTTGGCGCTTCTTCGCCGGGAACGAGATTCTCCATCCCTGTGCTTTACCAGAAAGGCGCAGCCGATACTGGTATTGCCTTTGCCAACATCTCCGGGCAGGCGGTAGAACTTACCCTCACGCTCCGAGACAAGACCGGCACGATAATTTCTTCGCAGAAAACCGTCTTGGCTGCCGGCCAGCATCTGCCGCGCTTTGCGACAGAGTATTTCAGCAATCTCGCCAACCAGTCGGAGTTCTCTGGGTCCATCGAAGCCTCAGCACCATTGGCAGTAACTGCTGTAGCGCTGAAAGTGCAGGGGAGATTAATCACTACGTTTCCCGTGATCCAAGCGGTGTTCGTGCCGCCGAGTCCTGCCAATCCCGTTCCCACCATTTCGAGTCTTGATCCGACCTCGGCCGCTGCCGGAGGCGCAGCCTTCAAGTTAACCGTGAACGGATCGAATTTCACCAACAGCTCGGTAGTGCGTTGGAATGGGTCCGATCGGCCCACCACGTTTGTGAGCAGCTCACAACTGAGCGCATCCATTGGGGCCTCGGATATTGCCAATGCGGGTACAGCCACTGTCACGGTGTTTAACGGCACCCCGGGAGGAGGAGCCTCTAACGCTCTGTCATTTACGATCAGCAGTGTCGGGACGGCTCCGACAATCAACGATGTCAGGGTGACGTCGATAAGCAGCGATTCGGCCAAGGTGGATGTGCAATTGAGCGATCCGGACGGAGACATTGTGAAGCTGGAATTTGCGTTTTATCGGCAGGGCACCTTGACGTTGACCAAAGTGCTGAATTCACCGGCCGACGTGAACCTGGTGGGGATAAAGTCCGGGACAATCAGCTTTACTTTTACCGGCATCGGCGTGCAAACCCCGTTCGGCACGCTCAGTCCCGACCGTGTAGACGTGCAAGCCACCGATGCCCGTGGCCTAAAAAGCAACGTCTTCAGCAGGAACTTTTGAAAACGCATGCGAATATGACGTTTTCGGAATTGGACCGATGGCGCCCCGGGCTTTGAAGGTGATACTTGCCAGCGCCGTGTCCTTGGTGTCCGTTGTGGTTAAAAAAATCTGAACCACCAAGGAAGGACACGGCGGACACCACGCAGTGGACTTATTCCGGCAGCGCAAAGCTGATCAAATTTTGTCCTGCTGCCAGCGCGATGTACTGCTTGCCGGCTACCTGGTAACTCATGGGAGAGGCGTGGATCTCGGCGCCGGTTTGAAAGCGCCAGAGCAGTTTTCCGGTGCGGGAATCCAATGCCACCAGGTTTCCTTCGCTGCTTGCGGCAAAAACAACTCCACCCGCCGTCGCCAGGCATCCGGCGCCGTATCCGCCTTTCTGAAACCGATACTCCCATTTGATTTCGCCTGTCGCGGGATCCAATGCCTTTATCCCTCCATACGGCGGCTCTCCGGCCGAATACGTTCTGCCGGCCCAGTAAGATCTTCCCCGCTGGTAAGCTTGGGTTTGCTTTACGTAAACATTCCCCTGTTCGTGAAATGTGAAATAAAACCACCCGGATGCCGGGTCATACGAAGGAGCCTGCCAATTTGTCGCTCCCGCCGAATTGGGATAAATTAGCGTTCCCTTCGATGAAGGTTCTGCATCCGCTCGAAGTATGGGGCGGCCATTTTTGTCCAGCCCCTCGGCCCATGTTTGCCGCGCGAAAGGTTTTCCGAGCAAGAATTCACCTGTGACCCGGTCTAGAACGTAGAAGAAGGCATTGCGGTCGGCATGAAGCAGCAGCTTACGCCTCTTTCCCTGAAACTCCCGGTCCACTAGAACGGGCGTTTCATTGGAATCCCAATCCCGTGTGTCGTGCGGTGTAAATTGGAAATGCCACTTTCGCTGGCCAGAGTCCGGATCCAGCGCAACGATCGAGCAGGTAAGCAGGTTGTCACCTTTGCGCAGATCGCCATTTAAATCGGGCGAAGGATTCCCCACGCCCCAGTAGACAAGGTTGAGCTCGGGATCATAAGTGCCGGTCATCCATGTCGGACCGCCGCCGGTTCGCCAACTGTTGCCTTCCCAGGTCTCATGACCAAATTCTCCCGGCCCCGGAATGGTGTAGAAGCGCCACAGCCGTTTGCCCGTCGCGGGATCATATGCATCTATAAAGCCGCGTATCCCTTCCTCGCCTCCGGAAATTCCAGCAATGATTCTGTCCTTCAGAGCCAGTGGCGCCATAGTCGCGTAATAACCGTGGCTCGCGTTGGCCATTTGGGTTTGCCACAAGAGCCGTCCTGTCTTCGCTTCCAGAGAAATGATGTAAGCATCCGGTGTCACCGCAAACAGCCGGCCGCCCAGCATGGACACGCCGCGGTTCACCTGGCCGGCCAGCTGGTGCTTTGGGTTGGCGGGTTTGTGCTTGTACTCCCATATGAGGCGTCCGGTTGCGGCGTCAAGACCAAAGACGCGGCCCGAATGCCCTGTCGTATACATGATTCCGTCAACCACAAGCGGCGTCGATTCAAGCAGGCCCGCGCCCGCCTCGTGCACCCAACGCGCCTGCAGTCCGTCAACGTTGTCGATATTGATTTGTTTTAGAGGAGAGAAATGGGTCCCCTGGTAGTCTCCCCAGTAGGTGAGCCAATTGTGCGGTTCGCCGCGCGTGTTCACAATGCGCTCGTATTGCAGCGCGCCTGTCACGGGCGCTGCCACGGTTTTGGCCAGATCGCGCATCTTTAACGTTTTCAGGTACGCGATCAGGTCTCGCAGCTCAATGGGTGACAGCCGCGCGTTATAGTCTGGCATCAGGGACTTTTGCTCGTGCTTTACCTCTGCCAGATCCGCCTTAGAAAATGCCAGCAAGTTTTCACTTTCATCCATCAACTGCAACGAGAAGGTGTCTTCGTTTCGCCGCAAGCCGCGCAGGGTACGGCCGTCTTTTGTTTGGATGGAAACAAGATCGGATTCATATCCCTCGCGCGTGCCCGGTTGAAGCAGCGCTTTGCGAAGTTCGGCTACAGACCAGGAGCCGATTGTCGACAGATCGGGCCCCAAACGGCTGCCCTCGCCGTTGACCTCGTGGCACTTCAGGCAATCACCCTTTCCTGTGAGCACCTTTCGGCCGGTCGCAGGATCTCCAGGAACGCGTTCCTGATAAGCGCCGGTCAACTGCCGGATATAGGTAATCACCTGCCAGATTTCGTTCGGCTTGAGGCCGGATGCGGGCATTTCCGTGCCTGGGATGCCATTTTGAATGCTGTCGAAGAGCTGGCCATCCGTGCTGCCGTGCTTAAAATTTTGATTGCGCATGGCAGGCGCGCGTCCGCCGCCGCCTCGATTTCCATGGCAAGATTGGCAGAGGGTGGCGAAGATTTTTCCGCCCGCCAGCGGCGCTTTCGCGTCGCGCGCCAGGGGATTTTGACGGCCCG
>DASXTB010000402.1:0-6304 GCA_036505615.1 Acidobacteriota bacterium | reverse complement strand
TGCTGCTTCTGTCCCACGACTATCACTGGATTGACCTGGGGCGGATGCGGGACGAGCCGAATCCGAGCCCGATTCGCCGCCAGGCCCTGCTCTACAACATCTGGGACAATCGCGCCGAGGGTTTTGCTACCGCCTTCGAAGAGCTGATGATGCACGTAGGCCTTTACGACGACAATCCGCGCGCCAGGGAGCTGGTCTGGATCATGCTGGCGAATCGTGCCGCGCGTGGCCTTGCCTCGCTTTATGTGCAGACCAATCAATTTAGGCTGGAGCAGGCAGGACAGTTCCAGGCGGAATGGACGCCGCGCGGCTGGGCCAAGGCCAAGGACTCGCTCACCTTATCTGAGCAGTTGCTGTATCTCCGCCAGCCCGGCTATGGTACCTGCTACATTACTGGCAAGATGCTCATCGACGAACTGATCACGGAGTACGCCCACCAGCAGGACCTGGCCGGCAAGCCGTTTGTGCTACGCGATTTCATGGACCGCTTCAACAACGAGGGCATGATTCCGGTTCCCCTGATGGAGTTGGAGATGGTCCCCGGTAGCACACGGGCCTTCGGCCCGCAGCAGCCCTAACCGGCGGCCGGCGCCGAAATCGACGCATTTGGTTGACATGTACGGCGGACATTACACGACAATGAGCATGTTGGTATCGAGCTGTCACCCGCGCGGAGGAGTGCATGTGAGACAGGCTTCCCAAAAAGGAGGCCTTCTGACGCCCCACGCTATTGGAAATCCCAATTGTGACCTACCGGGTTTCGCCTGGATCCGCGCGAGAAAGAAAAAACTCGGCAGCAGCGATCACGGAGTTTTTCAACACCCACAGGCGATTACACCAACAATCGGGGTCAATGAGTTCTATAAAAAGCATTTGACCGGGCCTTCGGCGCGGTCACTAGTGCCAGAAACTTGTCGCTGCACCGAAGTATTTGCGAGTCTTGTTGAGGATTCGGTTCGGCGAGCTAAGGCCGACTTCCCACTGGTGCCTTTGTGCCCGGTAAAAAGCATGGCTCCGGTACTGGCGATCGCTGGCATGGTGGATTCATTCATCGAACAAGCGCGTGCTTCAGACCACCGATCAAGCTGATCCCGCACATCCGTCGGCAAAACGATCTTGGTTGACCGAGCGGTTACCTGGCGGCGTTGCCCCTGGATGGTGATGAGCCGGACGGAGCCTAAATCCACTTCCCGAAGCGCCTGGTAAATCAGGGCGGACATATCCCCACGGCCCCGCTGCTTCCTGCGGAGGTAGTTGTCCACCACGTGCAGCAAGCCGGGCCGGCTCCAACCACCACCCGCGACGATTTTGTTTTGGCCACGATGGGTATCGATCCTGGTCCCTCAGGGTGGGATACTTATACACCCAGCCTCCCACAGAGCTCAAGCCGGTGACGCCGCGAATTGTCACCGTCTGCGGGGGATCACGGACGGCAGCGACCAACTTGTCACGGTTCGCCCGTCGGCCAGGCCGACCTCCTCCGCTGACCCGAGCGTGCTAGACGAGAAACTGAAGCCAGCAAGCCCTTTCCGCTCCCGCCGCCTTTTCCTGCAGCGACAGACGAAAGAAGGTTTCAGCCATAGTCCTTCTTACTTCCCGCGAATCTTTCTCGTCCCGTGAACCAACCAGTCTAAATCCTCAGTTCCCCGGTAATGGAACCCGGGGCGATCCGCCTCAGCGCGCCGTAGGTTTGCCAAGGGATCGAACTCCGGTGGGCTCGTGTGGCTTACCTGGGTGGGGATAGCCGTCGGTGCTTTTTCCGCGCTCCTGAGTGCGGTTGGCTGGAGTGCGCGTTTGCCTAGTCGCCCTAGGTATACGCAGAATTCGGCGGCAGGTGGCTATCTCAAGGGACAGTCTGTTTTTGTTCCCCAGCGATCGAAATCGGAGTGGGCATCAAACCACGTTCAAGACGGTTTGGAGCAAGACTCTTCGGCGCGCAAAGGTTCCATACTTCCGCATCTACGACCTTCGTTCCACATATGCCACGCGGCTGAGCGCTGGGGGCGTAGCGGATGAGTGGGTGACGCAAATGCTTCGCCAAGGAGACGCGCAAGTCTTCAAGAAGTATTCCCAGATGAAATTGCAGATGAAGCGCGAAGCCTTGGAGAAGCTCAACCGCCGAGCCAGCGAGATGGCTCCGGCGACTGGTGAACGAATGCGCACGGTCATGGTGCAATGAGCGAATAAGTGCACGGTTTGTGCACGGTCGAGGCCAGAAATCAAGAGCGGGAGTGGAAATAAAGTTGGAAAGTACTTTAGAATCAATCCAGCTGATCATGTCGGGGCGTAGCGCAGCCTGGTAGCGCACCTGCCTTGGGCGCAGGGGGTCGTAGGTTCAAATCCTATCGCCCCGACCATTCTTCATTTTCGCCCTTTGGAAAATCATATCGAATGGCTTTCTGTAAGTGGGATAGACACTTACTGCATCGATGGAGCAGTTCAAAAGAACCATCCGCAGCAATTTGGCCTGTTCTGCTGAATTCTGCGTAAGATACAGAGAATAGGCCTTGTTCGCGAGTTCTAAAGTCTTTTTTGCCGATAGAACACGGTCGGCAGTGGATTCACGAAAGCCATCAATCGCCATCTGAATCTGCTGTTCTTCTCCTCTCCATTCGGACATCTTGCGCTCCCAAAAGTCTTCCGGGATCTTCCCATCCAGTTTGTCTTGATATCCCTGGTCCATTCGTCTACGAACGGCTGCGAGTCGTTTCTCTAATCCCGCCCGGTGCGATGCAGTTTCAGTTCTTGTGCGCTGGTCATCACGGTCCAGAGATTCCTGCAACGCTATGAGCACTTCGTCGGGAATATTTATATTTTTCAGGATTTCGCCCAATTTCCGCGAGATTTCCTGTTCGCGGAAACGCGGAGTGTCGCACTTGCCGCGGTATCCCGTGCACCGGTAATACACATATTTTCCTTTCTTCCGCTCTGCTGTTATTGTGCACCTGTCGTGTGCGCAAGTTAGCAATCCTCGAAATGCAATTTCCTGTTTCCCGTATTTGGGCTTATTGTGGCTGCGAAGGACAGTTTGCACGCGTTCGTAAAGACCTGCGCTAATAAACGCAGCGTGTGTGCCGCGATATACCTTGTTCCCCCATATGAAGTTCCCTATGTAGAAGGGATTCGTAAGCACCGTGTGTACGTGGGATTTCGATAAAACCTTGCCACCTTCGGTGCGACTTCTAAGCACGGCCTGGGTACATGCCCTGCTCGGCCTTTTCTCGCATGCCTTTTTTGACCTCTTCCCTCGGGTTGTCTATGTAATGTCGGGCGAGAACGAGGTCCATTCCATGAATTAACTTGGTTTGCGATTTAGCGTCTTTGGAAATAATCTGGCCTTCTTTGACCAGGTGAATTCCTATATCCAGATCCTCCAACGTAACTGCGTCCCGGAGGTTGCGATACAAGCGATCGGTTTTTTCCACCAGCACGTTGCGGCATTCACGGTTGTTTTTCAGGAATCGCACCATTTCCTCGAAATTCTGCCTGCCCGACGCCGTTGCCGTTTCGATATCAATAAACTCCTTTATGGCCGAGAACGCGTTGCGGGACGCATATTCGTGCAACAACTTTAATTGTGCAGGAATCGAAAATCCCTCCCGCTCCTGCTCCTTGCTGGACACGCGTGCGTAAATAACGGCCTTTTTCATGTGTGCTTCTCCCCGGATTCAGTTGCATCCTTTAGGTCGTTTCTAACCCGCTGCATTTCCACGTCCAAAGCTTCAATGACTTACTCAACGTCGGAATTGCGAAAAATACGGCCACGTTTCTTTTCAAGCGCTTCTTTTTGCCGCTTGAGATGTTGTAATCGGTTAAATAAGGAGATCGCTCGCAGGCCCGGAAAACTCAAGAACAACAGCCTCTTCCGCCTGAATCATCTCGTGCAACCGTGCAATCCCGGCCTGTCCGCGAAAGAATATCTGAATTCCGCACTCCAGGCACGTGCAATACGGCTTTTGCTTGCACGATATTTTAAGTCGCAACTCCATATTGCATAGTGGACAGGGAAATGGTTTTCCAAGAAAATCTTGGACGCTGAACGTAACGTTATGTAGTGGACGGCCTTTCAAAGCTGGCCCTCCTTGTGATCCCATTCATCAAGTAACTCGAAGAATTTGCGCAGAACAGTTGCGGATTCGAAATCTAGTACCGAATTTGACCCTGCATCACTTACTTGTGCACCGTTTGTTGGATTATTGCTATCGCGTGCCGACGTTTGTAGGGTGGATGAATGTGCGAATTCGTCCGGTGCAATCTTGCTTTCCGGTGTCGCTTCGAAATGGGGCTTGTCAATCAAGACATCCCCATTACAAAATGGGCCGGTCGTTATGGTAAGGAAACCAAATTCAACTTTGATTTCCGCTTACAGGGCCGCGCGCAGGACGATTAAAGGATGAGACGAGAACCACTGATGCCCGTGGCCCCCAGGCAATAGGTGAATGGCGCAAGAAAGTTCACCCTGTTTTCGTCGAAATGATGGAGCAATTCAAGCAGAATGAGCCGCTTAGCAGGAGTCCTTGGAAGGAAGATCGGGGAAAAGCACAAAAATGGGCAAAAGACGCTGAAAAAGAATTCCGTGTAAAAGGACGCGAAATACGTGACCAATTCCGCCGGGGCGGTGTAATCCTGCATGATTTCGCGGGGAAGATCCTAGATTTGGATTTGGAAGGTCCGGCGGTTAAAGAAGTCTCCGAGGAACAATTCATGCTTTCCTGGCTCAGTTGGTACAAATACGGGAAAACCTGGAAAGAACTGCAACATGAAAGAACTGCGGGAAAGTGGTGGGCGAGTCAGCGGATATTGGCGGTTTTCAAAGATTTTGAGAGGTGGAAATTTGGCAGGCTCGACCCCAACGACATGCGTTTTAAAATGGATAGGCCACATTTTGATTTGATGGCATTCGGCTTGGACTTTGGGCTGGATAAGCTTACGGCGGACGAGCTAGTGAATTGTTTCGACGCGCTATGTACATGCGGAATGGAGCAGCATGATCCGGAAAACCTCAGAAAACTAAGAAAGAGGATTTTAAAGACTCTAGATACGCTCGACGCGAAAACCGCCGCATTAAAACCCGAAAAGACATAATTAAGAAATCCTCACGAGTATTTTCGGCACAGGCCGAAGGCAAGATTTATAGCAGGTTTCGCTTCAACGACGGATTTGGGCCGAAAAGAAACCCTTTCGGCTCACTTCTTCCGAGAAGCCGAGTCCTGACCTATTTCGCGCCAAACCTAGAACACATATTTCAAAGCAAACTGGAAGGCCCGGGGCCCGCCCGAACCGAAAAACCCGCCAGCGGTGCGGATCGGCTGGTTGAAACTGGGGTCCGCTTTTGTCGGATCGCCTTGGCTCGGAATGATCGCATTCTTGAATCCCGAGTAATTGTTGTTATTAAAGCCGCGAGTGTTGGTGATATTGAAGAGATTGAAAACTTCGGCGATAAACTGCAGGCTGTTGCGCTCGTTGAAGAGCCTCCAAGTCTTCGTAACGCGCATGTCGAATGAATTGAAGTCATCGCCAAACCTCGAGTTCGGATCTACATGCGGCACAATACCCCCCGAGTGGCAAGGAACCTGGTTAAGTCCCGTGCACGGCGGCAGCGAGTTCCAAAGGTCAATCGCAGCGTTCAGTTGAGCGCCCGTGGAAATCTCACGTCCTAAAGCGTTTCGCCGAATGATCGGGAGCCGCGCGCCGAGAGCCGGGACCTGGGAATCCATCGGCACATGTGAGCTGTATGTCCAGATGGGTGAGATCGTCAGATTCCACGGCGCGTCAAACACTCCGTAGAAAACAAACCGGTGTCGTTCGTCGGTTGGCGCGTAACCCTTCTCGAGTTGCAGGTTGTTGCTGTGGAATATCAGATTGACAGCGTCCTCGGCGCCGTTAAATGGAATCTGATCGTCATTCGAGTAATTGAAGGTCTTCGAGAGCGTGTAGTTGACGTTGAAGCCCCAGCGGAAATTGGGCCCGCCTGTGGGGCGCTTCTGAAGGCTGACAAGCAAGGCGTCGTACCAACTTCTTGCTACAGATTCGATATCAGTGATCTGCTGGCAAGTCGAGGCGGGGCTTGACGTGAAACACGAAGCAACAGATTGCCCGCTGGCGGGGTCGACTACGGCACATGGAGTGAAGCCGTCGGGACAACTAATGAACGGCGAGGCGCTGGTCGTGCTACGCAGCAAGCGGCCGAGGATGGATCTCTGGCCGAAATCATGCAGTCCGTCTGCCGAAATGACCCAATTCTGTGCGAACTGCTGTTGTAGGCCGAGAGTGAACTGCTGGGTATACGGGTGCTTTGCGTTAT
>DASXTB010000401.1:0-14454 GCA_036505615.1 Acidobacteriota bacterium | reverse complement strand
TGGTGCAGTGATCCGCAGAGCAGGGCCGCCAACGTCGTCGGCCTTCCAATACAACGACAAAAACAACAGCGCCACGTAAAATTCTTAACGAACTCAGCTATTTAAGCTGGCTGACTGTGACAGACATTATTCCGATGTCCTGGAATTGGGAAGTAGAAAGTGAACCTCCCGCCGAACCGCGTGATCGGGTAACGGGTATCGGGTGTCGGGTCACAGGGCTTACAGGTCTCACTGGTCATTGATCGGTGTTACATTCTGTTAAGAGATTTAGCAACGCGTAAAGTTTCTTTGTGCAAATTGTTCATTCACACTTCCAGAAATCTCTTGACACCTAAGTTTGATCCCTGACAATTTTGCCCGACACCCGACACCCGACACCCGACACCCGACACCCGACACCCGACACCCGACACCCGACACCCGACACCCGACACCCGACACCCGACACCCGACGCGGTGCATCAACGACGGACACTCGAGCACAGGTTCTGATTCGCGGTATAATAGGACTGGTTTCGCAAGTAGACTTTAAGTTAGCCAGACTATTCTTGGCCGCATCACGGCCGACCCTGAATTGGAACCTGAGCATGAGCAGACGACTGCGCTACCACGTGGCGGTGAGCCTGGACGGCTTCATCGCGGGGCCGAACGGCGAATATGATTGGATCGTGATGGACCCGGCGATCGACTTTGCCGCGATATACAAGCAGTTCGACACGGCCGTGATGGGACGCAAGACATATGACGTGCTGACCGCGCAGGGCGGGCACGGTGCGATCCCGGGTCTCGAAGTCGTCGTCTTCTCGCGGACTCTTCCGGCGGCCGCATACCGAGGCGTGCGCATCTTTAACGACGATCCCCGTGAAATCGTAGCGGCACTGAAAGCCAAGCCCGGTCGGGACATCTGGCTCTACGGTGGGGGCAACCTGTTTCGTTCGCTTCTCGACGCAGGTCTTGTGGACACCGTGGAAGTTGCCGTTGTTCCTGTCCTCCTGGGTGCCGGGATCCCGCTCCTTCCGCCTGGCGCTACGACCAAGCTGGTGCTGGCGGATCAGAAGACACTCCCGGTCAGCGGGATCGTGGCGCTTTCGTACTCGGTGCCCGGCGGCGTTGGCCCCCCTCCCCGCATTGGGTACGTTAAAGCCGCCAAGACTCGAGCGAAGAAGCGGACCAGTACTGGCCAATGAAAGCTACAAATTGGGAGTTCGCCAACAGAGCGCTGGTCTTCGGGTTGATCTTTGCCTTCGCGTTTCCGCTGTATTCTTTGGATCATCAGAATTCAACCGCAGCGTTGGCCAACTGGCTCCAACTACCCGGACGAAAAAGAAGCAGTGTTGTCTGTGTTGCAAAAATAACATGCCACGAGCCAACACCTGCTCTTTGACTCCACGGATACTTACGCGCTGATGGCTTCAATCGATCAGAATTGGGACTCAATCTGTAGTCTGTCACTGCGCGGTTCCGTAAATAACTGCAAGCGCTAGATTCTGATCAAAATCAGTGCTGTTTTTAGGTCGCTGGTGGGCGATTGACACGCGTGGGTGTGTCCCGTAGCAATGGCGGGTTGACCACTGAGCGGACTCTTACCATGGCTACTGACGCTCCCGGGGCGGTGGAGCATTCCCGAGCAGCTCCTCCAGTCGCCGCTTGGCAGTCGGGTTGGCAGGCTCCTTTTCGAGCGCACGCCGGTACCGTGCGATGGCCTTGTCCCTTTCCCCGCGCATGCGGTGCAGCTCGGCTATCTGGAAATCGATGGCGCCGGACTTTGGGTAGTACTCTCCGTTCATCTCGAGCATGGCCAAAGCCGCATCGTGTTTGCCGTCTGCGGCCAGGCTACGGGCGAGCTCGTTGATCGTCCACTCGCCGAAGTTGTAGCGCCCGGTGAGCGCCTCGCGCTCGCGCAGCTCGCGATAGCGCTGAACTGCAGCCGGGATCCCCTGTTTTGCGATGGTCTCGGCCAGGACGGTTTCGAGTGTCTTCGGCACAGAAAGCCCGCGGTGGCAAGTGACGCAATCGACGCGTACGGGCGGGTCGCTGCGTCCGGGCAGATCCTTGAGGGTCGTCGAGTTCAGCGTGTCAACCATGCGCAGCATCACGCGCGCTTTCTGTTTCGCGAGCTTCTCGTCAGACTTGAATACAACGCCTTCAAACGAGATTCCGTCGCCCCCGGCATGGCAGTACTGACAGCGTACCGAGAGCGCAAACGAAAACTCGCGCATGCGCTGGATCAGCGCGTCGCGGGAAATGTCTTTGGGGAGCACCTGCAAGTTCTCTGGCTTTGGCGGAATTTGCGCGCATGCTACGGTATGCGCCAGCGCCGCGGTCGTTCCTGCGCAGGCAAAAAAGATTTGAAACCAACGGCTCGCAATGCCTTTCCTCATTCGCGTTCCTCCACGTTTTGGCCGCATTTTTCCCAACCATGCCAAAGTACGGCGCCGGCCGCCCGGGCCGCAAGTGGTATGGGACGAACCTGGGTGACAGGGTGACGAAGCGCGGGAATCGGGGGACAAACTGATTCCGCAATCTGAAGGTTACAGTCTCGAAATCAAAAAGACTTTCCCAACACCTCCTGCAGCCGATCTCGGTATCCTCGGCTTAACGTCAGTTTGGTGCCATCACGCAGAACCACCTGATAGTCGCCGCCTTTCCCGCATGCAGTCGCAGGTAATTGCCTGTCGCTTCCATCCAGTCAATTTCGTCAACTCGCAGAAAGAAAACGCGCCCGCCGGATTTAATCACCAGGCGCTCGAGATATTTCTGCCCTCCTTTCAAATCTTCCAGAAGGGCCAGAAGACGCTCATTGACGTGGTCGTATTTCTCGCTGGATATTTGGTCCTTCGCCCGGCGCAAAGCTCGGTGAAAGCGCTGCCGATCAAATGGCTTTAGAAGGTAATCGATGGCATGGACATCGAAAGCCCGCAGCGCGTATTGGTCGTAAGCAGTAACGAAAATAACTGCCGGCATTGCGCCCGGTCCCACCGCCTTGAGGACTTCAAAACCATCCAGCTCGGGGATTTGAACGTCGAGGAAGATCAAATCAGGTTTCCGTTCTCGAACGGCCGAAACGGCTCGACGACCGTCTGCGCATTCTCCCACGATTTCAACCTCAGGCTCGTCCTTCAGCAGAGTGCGAATCCGCTCGCGCGCCAAAGGCTCGTCGTCAACTATTAGGGCTCGAATTTTCATGCGTGGCCATCTTCGGTGAGGAAGGGCATCTCCAGAGTCACTTCCAGGCCGCCATCGGGCGCATTGCGCAGATCAAATCGATGAGCTGCTCCGTAAAGCTGCTGTAAACGTGCACGCGTATTCATCAGGCCGACTCTCTCTTTCAAGTCTTTCAATTCTGCCGGAATTCCGGCGCCATTATCGCGAATCTGCACCATCAGTTTCTCGCCTTTACGCATAGCCATGATCCAGATCCGTCCACCCTCGGCTCGCTGCGCAATGCCGTGGCGGATGGCGTTCTCTACTAGAGGCTGCAGTAGTAAATTCGGCACCAGCGCACCTAGCGTGTCCGGTTGGATGTCCAGTTGCACGCAAAGGCGGTCACCGAAACGCGCTTGTTCGATCTCCAGGTACGGATCGAGGAATGCCAGTTCCTCTTTCAGGGGCACTTCCTGCATACCGGCATTTTCCAAAGTAAGCCGCAGCAGATCGCTCAGGCGGGCCAGCATTCGGTCGGCGATTTCCACATCGCGGTGCATCAGGGTGGAGATGGCGTGGAGTGTGTTGAAAAAGAAGTGAGGATGGAGCTGCATCTTCAACACCTGTAGTTGCGACTGTGCCAGCTTGGCTTCTAACTGTGATGCTTTCAATTCTCGCTCGCGGTAGCGCCGGTAATAATCAAGCGCGTGGCTGATTCCCACGATTGCCCAATAGGTGAGAATATTCGGATGAATGCTGCTTGGGTAAATGCGCCGCGGAGGAAGCCAACGGATATGGCCGATCACCCAAATCTCAAGATTTAACTTGACGAATGTAAAAATAAGGCTGGCGGGAATGTGCACCAGCAGACTGCGTACCCATCGACTGCGCTCTATTCGGAAGTGACGCGCCAGCCAGAGGATGGCCGGTGAAAGAGCCGCCCAGATGTACCAGGCGGTCAGCTCCAGAGCAAGCGCCTGCCCCCAGCGGATGGGATATCTCGAGTACGCATAGCTTAGATACAGCTGGCTGGCGAAGAAAATTCCCAGCAGTGTCCAGCAGCCGATAAAGAGAGCCCATCTTCCCCATCGCTGCCGTTGCATGTCGATCTATCCTACAGCATGGCTAACTGCGAACCGCCTCGATCATTCCGGTCCTAGGATCTTGTAATCTGCGTTGGAAAACAACCGCCGGGTCCTGTCGCTGAGAACGCCTGTGAAAAAATCAGAACCGCGCCCGTCAGGGCGCGCGCGGAGAATCCTACGAGAAATCGCAGTATTTTTTCTAACTGGCTGCGACTTCGGCCATTTTGCAGGACCCCCTAGGAATCGACCAAGGTTCTCCCCACGCGCCCTCACGGGCGCGGTTCTGATTTTTTGCACAGGATCTGACGCTCCAGCATCTGAATGCCGCCGTTTAAGAACAGTTGCAGGTTTCGCGGCACAGGAGTACAAGTTACCCGAGAATCAGACATGCAAGCAACGCCATCGATTCGATTCGTACCGCCGCTGCAATGGAGGGATGTTTACCAAGAAGCAGAACTCTACAAGGCTGCTGTCCGAGTGTACACAAAACCGCTGTTCCAGTGGCGCAAGGCCCTGGCAACATCGACGGATGGAAAGACGCTTTACGACCTTGCAGGGCGCGGATTGCGCGGCCTGGAAGCGATCCACCGCGCGTTGCAGCGAGAGGCCTTCCAGTTTCGACCGGCCGTGGCGCTCAGCTACAATTTCAACGGGAAACATCGCACCTTGTATGTCGCGCCCTGGGAAGAGCGCATCGTTGATCTATTGTTGTACCGCCTGCTGAGCTGTAGCCTCCGCGGTTGGTTTTCCCCAAATTCCTACGCTTATCGCGATCGCGACTACGGATTAGATCGCTGTCAGACTCGCATTGCAGCGGTGTTGCGATCGGCGAGAACTCCTCTTTACCTCGTTAAGCGGGACATTGTCGATTACTTTGCCGCGATCAACCACGATCTACTGCTGGATAAGTTGGCCAGTTTGGCGAATCCGGCGGATTACTTGTTCCGGCTTTTAGAGCAGCGGGTGCGTTTCTTATATCAGGAAGGTGAGAACATACGGAAGGCAACTTGCGGCGTACCCTTCGGCACAGCGATTGCCTGTCTATTTGCCAATATCTACCTGACAGAGTTGGACCGTCAAATCGAGAGCCTCCCACACATCAATTATTTCCGCTATGCGGATGACATCCTCGTCCTTTCGCCCGATCGTGAAACCGCCGGCCTGGCTGCGGAGCATCTGGAGTTAACGCTGTTGCGGCTGGAGCTCAGAACGAAGGCCAGCCACGGAGCGAACCTCCTGATTTCGCGCCATCCCGCAGCCGATTTCCGTTTTGCACCAGCCGGTGATTTTCGGCACTTAGGTCTTCTGTTTCGAGCCGGCGGAAAGGTTTCGCTCTCCAGAGACAAGCTTCGCAAGATCCAGAACCTGTTCCGTTTTGCTTTTCGGCGTGGACGCAGACGCTGGCAAAAAATTGATGATTCCGATGCAAGAGCGCAGGCTCTGGTCACTATTGCCTCGGAAGCAATCGGAAAAGGCGTGCGCAATGTAGCCATTCTCGATTATTACTTGAAGCATGTCGATGAGGAGAAACAACTGCGCATGCTGGATCGGTGGCTGGCCGAGGAGATACTGAGTCGTGTTTTTCGTGGACATAAAAGGGGTCACTTTCGAAGGATTCCGTTCCGCCGGCTCCGCGCCCTGGGGTTGCCTTCGCTGGTGCATCGGCGTCGCTTGATCTGCCGAGGGCGGATTGACAGCCCGTTTTTCGTTTGGCAAAGACACAAAGCAACAAGAGCATTCAGGGGGACGGTTGCCAGGCTGCGCCGCTGTACCGGCGGGGCGGCTTTCTCTCCAGTCCCAGAAGCAGCAGCCGGCAAATGCCCGTGAGAGAGGGTAGCTGCCTGTAGATGGGGGTTATGGAATAACCAAGTCCGCTAAAGCGGATGGTTCGTTTTTGCCAACCGTCCCCCTGAATGCTTTCATCTGAAGGGAGGAATGTTCTATGGGATTTCTGGATTTTCTCTTCGGCGGGACGCAGTGCCCTAGCTGCGGCACGAAAGGAGCGCGCAAGTCAGAGACACAGATTCGCTGTCCCAATCCGTCTTGCCCGTATTTTGATCCCACCCTCGGAGGACGAGGAGTTCCAGGCACGGCGGGATTCTGGTCCACCAGACGCGCCGACTATTCACCGCTTAGGCCGCTTGACATCCGATATCGCAATTTCCGAGGCGAAGAAAAGACCTTCACTGCCGATGCGGATTCTCTTAAGAAGAAGAGAAACCACATTGTTGCGCGAGTAAAGCCCACCGGAGAACCTATTACCCTCTCGCGTGACCGAATCCAGAACCTTCAGGAAGTAGAACGCGCCCTGCCTCAAAAGGATCAGCCCGGGCAACCTCAGCCAACGGCACGCGAGCGCCAGGTTCTTGGCTATCACAAAAAACACAAGACGACTTCGCCGCTGTACGAGAGCATCCGAGCAAAATATCCAGACTGGTAAATTTGAGGGGTCAATCCTGCTCACTCAAGCCTGTGCGCATGAAACACTCGTGACGTCGTTTCCTACGGCCTGTTGCCAAACACAACACCGGCTCCGACTCGAATTCAAACGCCGCAACTATTTAGCAATTAGTTGGTCACAGGCAAGGCGACGCGCAGAGTAGCTCCTCGACTCTTAACAGCGGAAGATCCGTGCACAGGCATCAGTGCTTTCCAATTACAGGACTTCAGGCGGATAGGGGGTGCGGCGTGAACAGAAATGTCCTGAACCGCGGTAGGCAGCACGGTTATCGTGTCGCTCTTGATAAAGAGCTCTACTTTAGCGGAATGGCGGGCAGTCGCTTGAGGGTCTGGTTACGAGGATCCACTGTGATACCTACAGACTCAAGTGCTGTAATTCCTAGAAGGGGTTCTGCGTTATCCGGGCCGAAGATTACACGACCAGCAGTTAATTCCCCCATGAACCTGATTTCTGCTAGACCGAAGGGGAATTCGTGCATGCTTCCGTCGGCCAGTTCGTAAACTGTAGTTCCCACTGGATGCACACCTATTTTTCTCAACTCTTCCGCTGGCGCCAAAGAATCGGTGGCCCCTGTGTCTACTAGAAAGTCGGCCTCGTATTTTCCATCGGAAGATCCAAAGGCCCGCAGGGTGACTGTGACACGCGTAAGTCCCATATTGAATTCTCGCCGTTTACATTTTAGGCCAGTTGAAGCCGGATTGCATGATTTGCCTGGATCCCGGTGCCGTTCCCATTGGATGGACACCGGGACGTTGTGCCGGCCGTGTCCTTGGTGGTGGAATTTTTTAACCACAAACGACACAACGGACACAACGGAACACTGAGATCAACTTCAATGCCTTGACAAGCGCGTGCGGCATGATAAGCGTGAGATCAGGGGTTTCTGTCAGGAGGCAATATGGAACCGACTAGAGTGACCGTGGATGAAGTAAAACAGCGAATGGACCGGGGAGAACATTTTACCTTTGTTGATTCCCGCAATCCACAGGCCTGGGGTCAGGCGAATACAAAACTCCCCGGCGCGATTCGAGTGCCGGCCGACGAAGTGGACCGGCATTTCAACGAAATTCCCAAAGAGCGATCCATTATCACCTATTGCACCTGACCGAATGAAGCTTCCAGCGCCCGTGTGGCGCAAGAACTCCTCAATCAGGGCTTCAAAAACGTCCATCCCCTCCACGGCGGCTTCGACGCTTGGATAGAAGCCGGTTACCCAGTGGAGCCCAAGGAACAGTCGGTAAAAAAAGGGGCTAACTAGGTTATTCACAAACACTCATTTTCTTCTCCGCGCGCAACGATTCTCACTGGATCGCGAAGCGGTCACAGAGAGTAGCCGGGGGCAGAGCGCGTTTTTTGCGCGCCGCCCCCGGTCGACGTCTCACCACGAACGTTCGCACCCTGAAGGGGTGCAATGGGAATATCCAAGAATTCTTGGGAATCGCCTTCTCTCAAATAAAAGAGAGCGAGTTTCAATGCCGCCGTGCCCACAGTAACGCTGGTGCTTTCCCTGATCGTAGGCGCCATCCTGTCGGCGTCTGAATCCAATCCCTTAGTCCCTGTCCCGCAAAGACGAAATGTCCAGCGGGGCAAGGCCTATTTCGAGGACTACTGCGCGGCTTGCCACCGTAGTGACGGTCGAGGAGTGGAAGACGAAGGCCCGCCCTTGGCAGGATCTTCCTGGGTAACAGGGCCCGACACCCGACTGATTAAGATCGTGCTGCATGGGATGCGAGGCCGAATCACGGTGGGAGGCAAGACGTACAACCGGGAAATGGCGGGCCTCGCAGCTAGTTTGGCGGATTCTGAAATTGCTTCCCTGCTCTCGTTTGTACGCAAGCGCTGGGGCGGTCAGACGGTGCCCGTCAAATCAATCACGGTGAGCCGGATGCGCTCCGCATTTAGAAATCGGACAGATTACTGGACTGTCGGGGAGCTCCTTCGCGATCGCTGACGGCGAGGCAGTGTCTGAAAACGATGAACCACGGGGGACACTGGGAACAAAGGGAATTTAATGATTCTCCTATTAATAAGATTTACCGCTAATTTCAAAAGCCCTTGACGTCCCCGTGTTCCCCGTGGGTTTGACCGGTTTGAGATCAGTCTCCAAGGCCAACCGCCAGAGGCGGACGCCCTCAGCCGCTATGTCAGGCCGAAACGAATGTCACTCCATCTATTTACGTCCCAGACCGAACTCATTGCCCATTTTGACAACTTTACCGTCGCGGAAATGAACTTCAATGAATTTGGAACTGCTCACGGGATTGCCGCTTTCATCCTTCAGCGTCGCCACCAGTTTCTTTGTTTTCACGTCGAAGATGTCGGGTGTGTGCGTCCAGGCATAGCGACCGTCCAGGCTGAAGCAGACCCATCCGTGACCTCCCTGCGAAAGCTCGACGTGCCTTTTCGGTTCTGGAGGCATTTTGGTTGCATCATATATATATAGTTTCCTGCTTTTCTGATCGCTGATCCACAATTCGGTTTCATCAGGTGTAAGCGCTACACCATGAGTCCGATTGGGAATGGGCTGATCGCCTGTGAGGATGCGGCGCAGGACCTGTCCGGTATCCAAATTCACCACATCGAAACCTACATGCTTTCCCAAACATACGTACGCGACTGACTGCCGGCTGTTCATCGTGTAAGGAAATATGCCATACTCGCCCACATCCTTTATTTGGCGGATCATCCTCTCGTCGCGTGTGTCAAAGACCGTCAGCATCGTCGCTGTACCGAGGTAGAGAAATCGCCCATCAAGACTCACGATACTGTTGTGAGCCTGAGGACCCACGTTGATGCGCTTGATCAACTCTCCATTTTCCGCGTTGACGACCAACATCCCGCTGTCTTGGCCCGAATACCACCATCCGGTCGGAGCGTAGAGTTTCTTGCCATCCAGCGTGATCGAAGACCGGTCGCAGCCGGCCTCATATGTTTTTTCCCAGACAATTTTTTCTTTAACCAGATCGAAGCATCCCAGCCGGCGATTGCTCGTGGAAAAATAGACCCAGCCTGTTTTGAGATTGCCGGCGAAGCCGCGAAGCCCTTCCTTAAAGATAGGAATGTCAATCCGCCGCACCAGCCGATGCCCATTGTCGATGTCAAAAATCAGAATACCGGCCCCGGACCGGCCCTCCTCCTGGGCAGCGTCAGGAGTACTCAAGTAGAGATAACGTTTGGTTTGAGAGTCGCCGGCGGCCAGGATGGCAATTGAAAATAGGACTGTAACCAGCCACATTGCTCGTTGCATGGCCTGCATTGTACGGCAAGTTCGGGAGGCGTCAAAACCATGTTTTAGGAACAAAATGATTCTGTTGTTTGGCAAAGCGTTTCAATGATGGAGATCTTGACGGGGTGCCTTAACACCTTGAATTACAACGCCGGGCGGAGAGCCCGGCTTTTAGTTTTAGTAACCGTCTTGCCCGCGAGGCGCCAGAACTGCGTCTCATTGAGCAGCGTGATCTTGTGGCCCTTCTCGCGCAGCCGCTTGATTTCCATCAGCTTCAAGCCCGCATCCCGACCCGCTGCCTGCAGCGGATTGGGCCGCCCTCGAACAACGACAGTGGTCCGCACCGAGGGCATGCCGTGAACAATCGCTCCGGCCCGACGGGCTGCCAGGACGGCTTCGCTGCGTCGCTTCCTCAGGATGCCGGTGAACGCGAGATGTACGCCCTTGAGCGTCCGCAGCACCCGAACCTTGAGCGGAGCGGGCGGATTGCAGAGAGCCTCGATCAGCTCGTCGGCGGTCTCGTACCGCTTCCGCCGCTCGCCGATGCAGCGGTGGATGATCTCCTTCAGGTGATCGCTGCAGGCAAGAAGGCGGACCTCTTGAGTGCGAATTCGAGCCCGCGCGTTGCCCCTAACCAGCATTCCCAGCAGTTGGCCCACCTGGTACACATCGTCCCGCGACTGCCACTTCGCGGCGGCACCCGATCGAATGTCGCTTGGGGCCATCAACGGGTTAAGGGTGCGTACCGTGATCCCGCGCCGGTCGCTCTGATGCCGGACGATCCCGAAATCCCCGAGCTTCAGGCGCCGGCTGTCGCAGACGAACACATTCAGCGGTGTCAGATCGCGGTGGAGCATCTGGCCGCGGTGCAGCTTTCCCAGCACCTGGAGAATGCCGGCAATTTCGCGCCGCACTGTGGCTTCAGGCCACCCTTTCCCCGCGCGGTTCAGGAACGCGCTCAGGTCGCCATGACGCGCATACTCGAGCACGAGGCAGTACAGAACCTGTCCGTCTGCGAGCATCAGTGGAAACTTGTCGAAGACCTGGATCGCCCGCGGATGGCCGTCCAGCAACTGCCCGAAGTACGCCTCGCGCAACCACCCGTCGATACGTGAGCTGACCTTGATGCACAGAGTCTCCGGGACAACGAGTGAGCGCCCAAGCCGCCTTGCGAGAAAGACCTGGCCGAATCCACCCTCGCCGACCAACCGCTCGACACTATAGCGGAGCTGCGTCTCCGGGCTGGTGATGATCTGCTTCGGTACCAACAAGGACCCCGCCCGGCTGGCGGGTACGGATCTCGTGCTGGGGGTCGTGGCGGCGGATGCGTGTTTCAGCATTACTGGTACTTTTTTCCCGGCTCCTTGGGCGGCTCGATCTGAGGGGGCGGTTCGACGCGCGCTGTTTTCATAATCTTTTCGATGCGCGCAACAACGTCGGGATGTTCGGTGGCAACATTGTTTTTCTCGCCCGCGTCTCTCCTCAGATCGTACAATTCCAGCGCGACGCCGGGGCGCGTGCGAATTGCTTTCCAGTCGCCCAGACGCACCGCCTGGGCCAGCTTGGCTGTCTCGCCGAATTCCCAGTAGTAAAAGGGGTGCTGTCTTTGCGGCTTGTCCAGAATCGCGGGCAGGAGCGACACGCCATCAGTGTTAGAGGGTGCTCTGGCGCCGGCCAATTCCGTCGCCGTCGTCATGAAATCCCAGTGCGCCCAAATCTGATCTGTCACGCTTCCGGCGCGGACCTGCCCGCGCCACCGAACGATCATCGGCACACGGATTCCGCCTTCATACAAATCTTGTTTGTACCCTCGAAACGGTCCGCTCGCCTTGAAGAAGTCGGGATCGCATCCATATCCGTTCTGCGCGCCGTTGTCGGAGGTAAAGAACACAATGGTGTTCTGATCGAGATTTAACTCTTCAAGCAACGACATTAGTTGACCCACGCTCTGGTCCAGCCGGGTAATCATGCCGGCAATGGCGGCACGGGGTGTCGCCTGATCGGCGTAGTGACCTCGCGGATCGTGATACGGGATCTCAGCGAATCGGCCCCGGTATTCGTCGAGCGAATCTTCCGGAACCAGAAGCTCCAGGTGTGGAATCGTGGGGGCCAGGTAAAGAAAAAAAGGCACATCACGGTGTGCGCGCACAAACTGCAGCGCCTCACTGACAATCAGATCGTGCGAATACTGGCGCCGCTTGCCGCCGATGTTTTCCGTCAAAGGGAATTTTGTTCCATTCTTCCAGAGGTATTCCGGATAGTAAAAGTGCGCATGCACCTGATGCAGATAGCCGAACGACTGGTCGAAACCGTGCTTCTCCGGGACGCCGGTGGTACGCGCATCGCCCAGTCCCCACTTGCCGAAGATTCCAGTGGCGTAGCCTGCCTTCTTGAGCACCTCCGCAACCGTGACGTCTGTGGCACGCAACGGAATTCCTCCGGGATTAAGACGCACCGGTGTGTGCCCCATGTGCAGGCCTGTCATCAAAGTACTGCGTGATGGCGCGCAAACCGTGCAACCAGCGTAGGCCTGCATGAAACGCAGTCCCTCTTGTGAAAGACGGTCGATATTGGATGTGCGTATCTGGTTCTGGCCGTAGCAGCCGAGATGCCCCACACCCAGATCGTCTGCCATGATAAAGATGATGTTGGGCTTAGCCGGGCGTCCACGTGTCGAAGATTGCAGCTGCGTGAAAGCGCTGATTGAAATCGGTCTCGCCGCAAGCAGGAAAGCGCAACTGAGGCCAAAGGCATAAAGCAGGGCCATGCAAAGGTTGTGGTGGACCGATTGGCGCTTCATCAGTCGCGATTTTGGCACCAAGCCCGAAAGCGCGCAAGCGGCCAAATAACGTGGGTGGCTTGTGAAAAAATTGTAACACGCCTAATCGTAGAGCCGGCCTCCAGGCCGGCCTTCGACGAATCTCGGCGCTATTGGAGAGACGCACCGTGGGGTGTCTCCTGCACGATGAAAGATTGTGCGGGAGACGGCCCACCGGCCGCCGCTTCGCGGCGCCTATGCTGGCTGGAGGCCGGCGCTACATTTTCACACCTTCTAGGGGGCGGGCCAGCCGAGGCGACGCCAGACAGGATCCAGCGAGAAGCGGATGAAGCGGCTGGCGCTGCCCCGGACGCCGGAGGAGAATAAAAACATCCTCGTACTGGGAAGGAATGCTGTGGCCCAGCGCTTCTTGTAGTGATGGGCCCCGCGAGAGATGACGGTGTGCACCCCTGCGCCGGCGAGATTTCGCACCATCTCCTGCATCAGGTAGGCTCCGGGAGATAAATCTCTGAACGCCTCATCGTAGGCCAACGTGACGTCGTAAAAGCAGCCTCGCTCCACCAGTCCCATGATGAAGGCGGCATCTCTGCCGTCAATGGAGAGGATGGAAAGGTTCAACATCCCGCGGGGCCCGAACCGTCTTGCCAGTCCGGTAAGCAACCCGCGGTGGTGATGGGCGAGTGGGCGACCCTGCAGCTTGTAGCTTGCCTCGGTGATGGCCACCAGCCGGACGATGCCATCTTCGATCCCTTCGATGCCTGCAGCGAGCTGGACACCTCCCACCGCCGGCCGCCCAGCTGAAGTGATCCGCTGCGCCTGGCGTTTCAGCGTGCGCCGAAAGTTCCGGCTCATGGCGCCACAATACGCATCGTAGCCGGCTCGCAGATCCGCGACAGCATAAGGGTGATCGGTCAACTCGATCTTCAGTTGATGCCGCGCCGCCACATCTTGAAGCGCCCTGAACCGGTCTGAGCCGCGAGCGAGTCCATTGAGACATATGACGTCGAACTTCTCCACTCGAGCCAGGGAGTCCAGCAGCACGGCGACGGTGTCGGGATGATCGTCCTCCACCAGGAATTCACCCGCGTGGGCGTCGTGAGCCGCAAAATCAACACGCGTCACCGGGATCCTTCCTACGCGCCCGCGGCGCACCACCAGCGGCGCCACACCCACCAGCCTGGTTCCGCGCCGAGCCAACCCAATCAGCGGATCGCCCCCGTAAGCGCCCGCATAGTTGCTGTACCAGGTGACAAGGTAATCGAAGGTAGAGAGGGGTGTGCGATCCTGGACTACCGTTTCCAAGGCTGTCCACTGGTCGGCGAGAGCCTCTATTTGGGCCACGCTCCGGATCCACTCGACGGTCAGAGACATCTGCGCTCCGCCTCCATTATTTCTTGATGTATTTCCAATTCCTCGCCTTGCCTTCTGACATGCATTCGATGGCTTGTTTTTTGAGCAAAGTTTTTGGGTGTTGCGCAGGCTCGAAGAGCCGTCAGTGAGTAGCCCCGTCCGAAAGGGCGAGGGTTATGGCAAACAAATTAAATTGGGATTGAGGTCCGAAGGACCGGCACAGGAGTGTCGCTCCTTCGGAGCTCTGGTGGTTTTTGTTGCTTCAAAATCCCCGCCCTGACCCCGGATTATTCGTGAATTAAAAGAACTAGCCACGGATTTACGCTGATTACACGGATAAGTTCGGGGCCGGGGGATGGGCGCGATGAACTGCTTCGCACGTCACACTGCAAGTCGGTGCCCATCCCCC
>DASXTB010000400.1:0-5587 GCA_036505615.1 Acidobacteriota bacterium | reverse complement strand
GTGCCCATATCAAGGCCGCGTGGAAAATAGTAATCCACGCACGAGAAGTTTATGAGCAAGACGCCACCTGGCTTCAAAAGGCGGATCGAGTGGTAAAGAGCGGCTTCGGCATCGTAGATGAGATGCATTGTAAATTGGTTGACAAAGCAATCATAGCGGTCCGACGGCACATGATCTGCGCGGCTGAGGTCGGCGACGACGCTGACCTCCGGGCTATGCGGCGACAGGTCGATGCCCTCAGGACACGTGACCGCGATTCCCCCGAGTTTGCGAATCGTATGGGTGGTGCCGATTTCTAAAGCAGTCCCCCGAATATCTGCGTGATGTTTCTGGAGATACTTGTCCCAGTAGTAACGGACGATCGGCGTTCCGCGTTGTCGTCCGTTGCCAATCGGCTCAAGCCGGCGGAATTGAAGGCACCGCAGTTGGCGGATGATCGGCAAGCTCAGCCACCTGGACTTGAAGCCCAGCGACGAGCGCCAGAGCTTACCAGGGAGTCCATGCCGCGAGCTCTGGTAAAGCCGATCCAAGTTCGGATAGCGGCAGGGCCAGATTTGCCTACGCAGCGGCGTCGACAGCGCGCCGTTTTTCGCGCCCACGTATTCTGCCAGCCATCGCAAGAACTGCGCGCGTACGGTACTTGCTGTCTCGAGAGTGCTAGCGCAATTGGAGTGTGGATGCTGGCGGTAGCGCGCTGAACATTCCCCCGACACAAACACCGGCGCTGCAAGGCAGACTTTGGCAAAAAAGACCTGGTCCTCATATAAGCCGCGAAAGCGCTCTTCGAATCCCCCCACTTGCTCGACGATATGGCGCCGGATCAGCACACTGCTTGGAACAGGAGAGATGTCGGGCAGGCGCAAGAAGCGCCTCAGTAGTGCGGGTGCCTCAACCAGGGTATTGGCTGGCACGCCCGGTTCAGGAATGTAGTCGCGCAGGCGATCTTCAGCCCGTCCCGTCCAGCTGTACCACCATTGCGCCGGCCCGTAGACCATGGCCGCCTCGGGTTGCGCAGCCAGGATAGCGACCTGCCGGTCGAGCTTGTTGGACAACCAAACATCATCAGCGTCAAGGAAAGCGATATATTCGCCTTTAGCGTAGGCGATGCCGAGATTCCTTGAGGCGCTCATACCTCGGTTTTGGTGCCCGGTGTGCTCCAGGTACCGGACCTTGCTGGGATGCTGCTTCGCCCAGCGCTGGGCAATTGCCACACTACCATCGTTGGAGCCGTCGTTGACCAGCAGCAATTCCCAGGCATCGTAGGTCTGAGCAAAGACGCTGCCGATCGCTTCCTCGAGGAACCGTTCCGCATCGAAGAAAATGATAATGGTAGAGACTAACGGCTTACGGCTCGTTTCATCGCCCCTGGTCTGATTGTAGGCTTCCCGATCCGAGGCCGACAGCTTTCCCGAGTTAGGTCTCATCCGCAAGCCAATATCTCCCGATCAATCAAATCCAGCACTTCGGCATCTACGCTCACATCAAACTTTCGGGCGAATAGTTTGGACGATGACAGCAGCTGTGGAAAATCACTCTTTCGTAGAACGGCCGGGCTCGCCGCATCAGGGTCTTTCCAGTCGATGTACCGCAGATTATCGTTAACGGCCATCGCTCCGAAACGGGAGTTTAAGATGATCGTCTGAAAAAAAATCTCATCGGGCACGTCCACACACTTGAAGAAATCAACGAAGGCTCGGTTCTGTGCTCTCAGTTTGTAGATATATTCAATGCATTCTCTCGAGAGACACCAGTACGAAGACCCTCCAAAAGGTCTGAAGCCTTTCGGAAACTTGCGCTTGATCGGAAAGCGGCCACTTGAAGGAAAAGTGAAATGCCGGTTGAATAGGCGCCAATGCCAAGCCTCGATCCTGTCCATTCCACCCACGATTCCAGGGTTTCGCCATTCATCGTTCGGGAGCGGGAAGAATTCTAGAAAGAGCTTTCCCTGGTGCTCCTCGAAAAAAGCACCGATGTGACGATTCGACTTGATCGGGTAATCTTGTCCTGTTAACAGGATAGCATAGTCGAAACAAGTACCCGTTTTGAATATTTCAGCGATCCCCTCTAGAGTCGCAGCGACGTGACCAAAGCCACCCCAGTCACATTTATGCCGCTTTAAAAAGCGAACATTCGGACGATCGCTCAGACCATTGACCATCTCACTATAAATCCGGTCGTCTGTCTTTTTATCCACATGAACAAAGAATGACGTTGAATCAGTATTCAGCTTATTGATCAGGCGTATAAGTTGTTGCGGATATTTATACGCAGAAATAATATAGGCGATCATATTAGCTACGTTCGGTATGTAAATAAGATCATCTTCTTAACGCTTGACCACAAGCCGTGTTGCTTCAAAAATTGAGCGATTTCTGTGTGCTCTGCAGATTCCCATGATGTCTGAAAATACACACATCTTACCTCAGGGTGAGTCCTGCTAAGTTTCAGAAAGTCGGTCATAGATCTCGGCACAACTATTTGCCTGTCAAAATAGTACTGGAACACTTCAGCATTTCCACCAATGGCGCAGAAAGCAACTGAGTCAGTAGCATCCATGACGATAGCTCTACTCGCATCGCGATAACCCTCGTCGATTATCCAATCTTGCCAATTCATTGACCAACTTATTAGAACGGTAGCTGCAGCCACTGAAGCCAATAGAGGAGACGAGTACTGGACAGCTCCCAGACGATAGCTTGTTGCCGAATACCAGAGTGTCCTAAGGCCAGCTACGAAAAACACGAGGTAGTAGGGCAGCCAATAGGAAAAAAAACGTGGATAAAGGTCAAAGGGTCGAGCGAGCCACATGACCAATAAAGGTCCAAGAAACAAAAAGGCAAGATAACGTACCTCTCGAGGATGCGACCTCAGAAGTGAAACCAAACCGCAAAGCGATACTATCAAGACCAGTACCGCCAATGGCGCTCCCTCGCTTCCGGACAGAAATTCGATGACGCTCCAAGGAAAAGATGGATTGAAATTACTTCGACCCCTTTTCCCCAAATCGTAGAGCAGATTCCGAAGTGCTGGCGTGTAACAGAGGATTGATAATGCAGCGACAGTTATGAGAGAAAAGAGAACAACTCGGAAAGACGCTGTAGTAATAGATCGGTCAGGCTGCTTTGTAGTAGGTTGGGTGACACGAAGACGAAGAAGAAACAGAAATTGGACCATTGCGGTGAAGGATGAATATAGGTGGGTATATATTCCAACGACGCCAGCAACTATGAAGAGAATCACATCACGACGCGCCGTATATCGAAGTAACTTCAGGTATAAATAGCTAGAGAGAAGGGTGAAGAAAAGCATCACAGAATATCCACGGCCTGTTATGCTCCAAATCATATGAACAGGGGAGAACGCAAATAGGGAGGTAGCTATCACCGCAAGACGAGGCCCTAGAAGGGATCGGCTGAAGATCCAAAAGATGTAGAGACTTGCCAGGCCGAACAGTAAAGCAGGTAGCCTGAACGCCCATTCGGATTTACCAAAGAGCGCTCGAGAGAAACGAGCAAGGAGCGAGTAACCAATATGATTATTAAATGAGAGACTAGAGGACACAATGTGCCAGATGGAATTTGCATCTATGACATAAAAAACAGTCTCAAGTTCGTCTTCTCCCAACCCTCTCCCCATAGTCGGGATCCGCAGTAACAAGCCCAAGACCAGAATTGCTGAGAGATAAAAGATTTCGCGATGTAAAATTAAACGAAGAGAGTAAGAGTAGCCGTTCTTGGGTATCTTCATAAGACTACCCTCACACTTTCACCGACCTGACCGTTATGATGAGCTCATAATCGGGATCGCAAAAATCCAGCTCTTTTTGCTGGAGCTCCTCACAGGCAATACCATAGAGAAAGGCGTTTGCCGCCAGCACGTTCCCATGCGCCTCGATTCTGATATCGGTCGCGGGAAACACCTCCTCGAATAGTCGCTGTGCAGACTGAGTGGTGAACGCCCAGAAATGGCCCCACCTTTCCATGTCGTAGCGGCTAATTGGACTGATTCCCGGAATCGTCGCCAGTACGACGCCTCCGGGTTTCAATATTCGTTGCACCGTGCGCAGCGCTGCTGGCACATCGTAAATGAATTGGAGCGTCTGCGTCAGAATCACACAGTCGAAGCTGTCGGACGGTATGTGAGCCGCGCAGGTGAGGTCGCTCACCAGGCTCACCTTCGGATTACCCGCCTCAAGATTAAGTACGTCGCTTTTGGTCACCCGGTTGCCTCCGAACCGGCGCGTGTAAGTGTCATCTCCAATTTCCAGGACTTGCCCGCCGATGTCCAGCGCATTCTGCGCGAGAAAGCGCTCGATGTAATATCGATCAATCGGCAGGCCGCGATCATAGCCGAACTCTCGACTGAGGGGTGTGACGCGGCGCAGGCTGCCAAAGCGTACCCAACCGACTGGTGCGCTATAGTCAATACCTTTCCATTTAGCCCACAGCCAATGGCGAAGGGTGAAAGGTGTTGTGCGCCGGGCTATCATGAGCACGAGATGTTGTCCGCCTCTCCATAGCCGGGACAAGTTCGGATAACGGAGCCGGGACAAGTTCGGATGGCGGCATCGCCACAGCTCCTTTCGGAGACCCCGCCAGATCTTGGGGTCCTTGACGCCTTGATGGGATAAGTAGTCCGCAAGCCAGTTCAAGAAAAACAGGCGGGTGGAATATTCCTGTCCGGTCTGCTGCGCAATCGAATAGGCAGAGTTTGGATGCTGCCGATACCTATCCCAGCACTCACTTGCCGCGAACACAGGTGCTTTAAGGCAGATCTTGGCATAAAAGCTTTGATCAGTGTATAATTTAAAATGCTCCTCGAAACCACCTACCCGTTCGATGACCTCACGTCGCACAAGGATATCCGTAGGACCAGGAATCGCGGCCTTTTGCTCCAGGAAGAACATTGGGATCAGCGCCGGCGGCTGGATCACTGTATTTGGGGGTACGCCCAGGTCATACACAAAGTCGCGGCGTTGATCTTCGGGCATCCCCGTCCAACTGTACCAGTATTCAGAAAGACCGTAGACCATCGCGGCCTCAGGATGTGAGTCGAGGATTGCAACCTGTTGCTCCAGTTTCCGGGGCATCCAAACATCATCTGCATCCAGAAAGGCAATGTACTCGCGTCTGGCATGACGGATTCCTAGGTTGCGCGCAGCACTCGCGCCGCGGTTTTGGTGGCCCGGGTGCTCGAGATAGTGCATGTGTTGAGGATATTGTTCTGCATAGCGACGCGCGACCGCTGTGCTCCCATCGCTGGAACCGTCATCCACCAGCAAGAGTTCCCAATTGTCATACGTTTGGGCGAACACGCTCTCGATCGCTTCTTGGATGAATTGCTCCGCATTCAAGAAAATGAGGACGACAGAGACGAGAGGTTTATTGCTGACCTCAGCCTGACCCAGTTGCGTATTCAAAGCCGAGGCAGATTCCACTTGCTTCCTCCATATTGCGCGAAGAATCCAGTGATTTGATTTACCAGACGATCCCCACGCTGCAATAGGCGGAAACCCCGCGGGTGGCTATAAGGCAAGAATTCAAACCAAAGTGCCCGCCAGACCCCCAGATCTCGTACTTTCTGTTCC
>DASXTB010000399.1:0-29886 GCA_036505615.1 Acidobacteriota bacterium | reverse complement strand
CCACGCCGGCGATTGCCGATTCGCTCAAACATCTTAGCCTTTCTACCTTTGGCGGCAATCCGATTTCTACCGCTGCAGCCAACGCCACCATCGAGATCATTGAAGAAGATCGGCTGGCTCAGAACGCCGGCATCCTGGGCCGCATGCTTCGCACGGGGCTGGAAGAAATCCAAAAACGTAATCCCAAAACCATTGGCGAGGTGCGCGGCATGGGTCTGATGCAGGCGCTCGAGCTGGTGGAAGATGAGACTTCCGGCGACCGCACGCCGGCGCCAGCCAAAACGCTGCAGTTCTTCGAGGAAACCAAGAGGCGAGGGCTGCTGATCGGAAAAGGTGGCCTCTATAGTAACGTGATTCGCATCGCGCCCCCCTTGAACGTCACTGCAGATGAGATTCAGGAAGGGTTGAAAATCATCCGGGAGTCGTTTGAAGCGATGGGAGTCGGATAAAGAAGTCTCGGGTTTCGCGTTTGGGAGTGAGGTCTTGGGTCTTGGGTGTCAGGTGTCGGGTGTCAGGTGTCGGGTGTCGGGTGTCAGGTGTCGGGTATCAGGTGTCGGGTGTCAGGTGTTCGGTGTTAGGTGTGTCGGGTGCCAGGTGTTGGGTGTCGGGTATTAGGTGTTAGGTGCCGCTTTTGGATTGTGTTTTGGAAGATACTGCTTTAAAAAGGTGAAGCCCGGTGTTCTATGCCCGAGAAGCCAGACCTGACCGGGTGATCCGAGATCGGTTGCCAAATCCTAGACTTCCTAACACCAACGGCTGCCACTCAGTACCTGACACCTGACACCCGACACCCGACACCTGACACCCGACACCTGACATCCGACACCTGACACCCGAAACCCAACACCCACCACCCAACACCCACCACCGAAACGCGCACCAAACTTAATTCACCGAATAGCCTTCCGCCACATCGCGGCCGCCGTGGTAGCCGGACTCTTCGGGGCGTCTTATCTGAGATTGGGCGACGATTCGATCGCGAAGCAGGCCACGGAAGTCTTCCAGGCAAGTCCAACCGCGGTTTGCATTTTTCTCCAGAAATTCCTTCATTCCCTGGATCAGCCCCTTGATCACATTGGGCCCGATGGCGTGGTCGAGCATGGCAGCGGTGCAAACCTGAACAGTCCCGCATCCCAGGAAAAAGTAATTCAAGGCGTGAGCAAATTCGGCGATGCCTCCGATGCCGGAGAAGTTCTTTTCAGGAAAGGCTTGCGTCATTTGGGCCATCTTGGCTAGCGCCAGGGGCAGTATGGCAGGCCCACCCAGGCCCCCGAAAGAGACCAGACCGTCTACATTCATTTCAAACTCAAGCGAATCCGGATCCACCAGGGGCAGCGATGGAAAAGTGTTTGATGAGGAAATGGCGTCGGCCCCTCCGCGAAACACAGCGGCAGCCTCAAGGGCGATGTCCGTGGTCGAGGGCGTCAGCTTGGCCCACACCGGAATCCGGGCGACCTCTTTGACAGCCTGTGTTACCACCGAGCATAACGCCTGGCTCTTGCCGATGTTTGATCCCATGTCCTCGCGGTCCATGTGCGGGCAGGAGAAGTTCAATTCCAGGCCATCCGCACCCTCGTCCTGGCAGGCTTTCGACAGGAGCTGCCAGTTACTCAATTCCTTGTCGCTGCCCGAACCGGCCATCACGGAAGCGATCAATACCTTGTCGGGATAGGCCTTCTTGATTTTGGCGATGCGCGGCACCCACCAGTCCAGAGTCTTGTCCGAAATGAGCTCCCAGTTCCAGGAGGAATGAAGAACCGCACCGGGACGTTTTTTCATGGAGAGATGATAGGAGTCAGCCGTGGCCCGAATGAATTTCGTGCGCGGCCCATAGACATTGACTACAGGGTGAAGGCCGATGGTTTTCGTTACCACACCTCCCCAGCCCACTTCAAACGCGCGCATGATGTTGCTGTCCGACTCGGTCGGTGGCGCCGAAGAGAGCAGGAATGGATTGTCAAACTTGATGCCGCAAAACGTGACGGAAAGATCAATGCTCATAGGTTCCTCTAAGTTCTCACTTTTTCGGAAAACATTTTTCCCAACCTGAGCTTCGGGTCGGCGGAAGGTCTATGTTTTCCGGCAGATAACGAAAATATCTTGCCTCAATCCTACCACGGAAACGCCTTAAATGCCCGGGAAAGCCTGTGAAGATTGTCTCAAACTACGAACCACTGCGGACACTGGGTACACGGGGAATTTAATGATTCCGTCATTACAAGGTTTTGTGGTATTTCAGCCCCCGTTCTTGGCCTCAATATTCCCGGCGTTCTTGCGCAGGCATTCCCCACTTTACATCTGCAGGTGGCGCCGGTCTGGCAAAGTCTTTACTCTTGTGCGTGGTTCAACGGGTTCTTGATTGCCGCTGTAGTTTACTCGATCGGGATGCGGAGACACCGTTTGGGGTTATCTGGGCCGGGTCACTTCAACGGCTTTTCCGAAAAGCCCACGAATTGAGCCTCCGGCTTCAGCAACACACCAAATTTCTCGTAGACGGCTTGTTGGATACGCCCAGCCAGCGCCACCATTTCTTCAGCCGTTCCCCCTCCGTAATTCACCAAGGCGAGAGAATGTCTCGGTGAAATACCCACCCTGCCCTGTCGGCATCCTCGGTGGAAACCGGCGTGCTCGATAAGGTACGCGGCAGAAATCTTTACCTGCTCCGGGGCGATCATCCAAAACCAACGTTTCTTGACGTCCTGGCTAGGCTCGCGCAGCCGGATTTGAACCTTTTCGAAATCCGTCAAAGAAATGATCGGGTTCTTAAAAAACGATCCCACACTTTTGAAGCCCGGATGGCCGGGAAGCAGAACCATCCCTTTTTGACTTCTGATCTCAATTACGGCCTCTCTCACTTCGGCAAGCGTGACGGTAGAGGTGTCTGCGAAGCGGTCTTTCAAATCCTGATATGTAATTGTCGGCCGCCCGCCGATTGCCAGGCGAAGAGTTACTCCGGTAACGACGTACCGGGCATTCATCTTGGTGTTAAAAATCGATTCACGGTAGCGGAATTCGCAGGCCGTATTGTCCAGCCTTACCACCGAGTTGCTTTCTCGATCAATAGCCCGAACTTCAGTGACAACATCACTGAAGTTCTGGCCGTAGGCGCCAATGTTTTGTATCGGAGCCGCTCCTATCGTGCCCGGAATGCCCGACAGGCATTCAAGACCTGACCAGCCATGTTCAACACAGCGTTGGACAGTCCTGTCCCAGTCTTCCCCCGCACAGACGCGCACCGTGGCATAACCATCGGAGGTCCGGCAGTCAAATCCGAAAATACGGTTTGAGATCACCAACCCAGAGAACCCACGATCGCTGACCAGGATGTTGCTTCCACTTCCAAGGATGAACGTCTGCATGCGCCGCGTGGACGCATACTGAAGCGCTTCCTGCAGAGCCTCTTCCGTTGAGACGGAAACGAAGTAGCGCGCCGGGCCTCCGATATTGAACGTCGTGAGCGGGCCGAGGGGGTAGTTTTGGATGATCTCGAGTTTGGCCTCTTTCACAACTCTACTCGTTCTGACTTTACACAATAGCCCAGGAAGACCTGGGCGAGACGATCAAATCCTTCACTTTGGTCCGTAGTCAGAAACTTCGTTGTGCCATGGCGCGTCAGTTTCTCGTCAATCTCCGGATGGCGGTGCAGGTAATCTTGCAGGGAGGGCGTCACAAAATCTCCTTGCACCAGGATCTTAACGCTGTCGGGCAGGGAAGCCTTTATCACCGGCAGGAGAAGCGGGTAGTGAGTGCAAGCCAGTAACAGCGTGTCAATTTGAGCAGACCGCGCCTTAGTCGCGCGCCAGTATTTCTCCACGAAGTGTCTCGCTCCCACTCCGTCGAATTCTCCGGCCTCGACCAGTGGAACCAGCAGAGGACAGGCTTGCTGGATCAACAGGATCTCCGGCGCCAGTTTCTTGAGCTCGATTTCAAAGCTCATGGATTTTACCGTTCCCTCAGTCGCCCACAGGGCCACAGTCTTTGTTTGAGTGTAGCGGCCCAATTCCTCAACCGAAGGCCGGATAACCCCCAGCACGCGGCGTGTGGGATAGGTAACCGGTAGAATCTTCTGCTGGATATTTCTGAGCGCTTTTGCGGAGGCGGTGTTGCACGCAATAATGATCAGGTAACAATCCTGGCTGAATAGGAACTGGACGCTTTCGGTGGTGAATTTATATATGGCTTCGAAAGAACGATTACCGTAGGGCGTTCTGGCGTTATCCCCCAAATAGATGTAGTCGTAAACTGGAAGGCGCTCGTGGATGCTTTTGAAAATGGTGAGTCCGCCTAGCCCGGAGTCAAAGATACCTATTTTCATCGCATTCAGGATTATTAAGCTTTTTTCAGCTCACCTCCAAAACAATCTTACCGAAATTGGCGTTCGACTCCATATAACGGTGGGCTTCCCGAATCTCTGAAAGCGGGTAAACTCGGTCCACGATCGGTCGGATGCGCCCAGAAGCAATCAGCGGCATAAGAGACTTCTCAAAGGCTCGCGTGGCGGCGACCTTTTCCTCTAGCGGTCGAGCGCGAAGAGCAGTCCCGCGTATGCAGAGCCTCCTTGACAGGAGTGTGGCTAAATTGATCTGGGCAACCGCTCCGCCAAGCAAACCCACGATAATCAGACGGCCCTTCTTAGCAAGTGAATTAATGTTTTTTTCCAGATACTTAGCTCCGATCACGTCAAGGATAACATCAACCCCACTGGAGTGCGTAACTTCAGCCACAATATCGGAAAAATCAGTGCTCTGATAATTGATGCCGACGTCGAGACCAAGTTCCCGGGCGCGAGCCAACTTCAACTCGGACCCCGCGGTTCCCATGATCAGACCGGCTCCCGCGCTGCGTGCAATTTGCGTTGCGGCGGCTCCGACCCCGCTACCCACGGCGTGGATCAATACGCTTTCACCGCCGGTCAGGCCGCACTGAGTGATCAGGGCGTCGTGAGCAGTTATGAATACTTCTGGTAGGGAAGCTGACTGGAACCAGTCTAGAGAATCGGGAATTCGCACAGCCATCCGGGACGGTACGCCTAGTTTTTCGGCATGCGCGCCGGCGGCAGTCAAACCCATCACTCGATCGCCGGCCCTAAATTCGGTGACATGATTTCCTACGGCTTCTGCCTCTCCGGCAAATTCCAAGCCGGGAATTTCAAAAGGAGCCGGCGGGCCAGGTGGGGGATATTGTCCCCGGCGCTGGAGAATATCGGCGCGATTCAAGGCAGAAGCCCGAACGCGAACCAGTAGGTCATCGGGCCCGTAGTCGGGATCGGGAACTTCACGTATCGAGAGCCCCTCCACGCCGCCATGCTGAGTGATGACAACCGCTTTCATGGACTCTTAAGTCGACTTACGCCCCCGGTGTCGACGACCTTCGACTTTGGACTTTCGACCTTCGACTTTGGACCTTCGACTTTCGAACCTAGGCTACCTGATCTATTTTAGCCGCGAGGATAAAGTCGTTTTCCGTCAGCCCTTTTGCCTTATGAGTCCAAAGAGTTATCTCAGCTTTTCCCCAGGCAAGCAAGATATCCGGATGATGGTCTTCCTCCTCGGCGAGTTCTCCTACTTTGTTGGCGAAGTCGAGAGCTGTCTTGAAGTCCGGGAATTTAAACTGCTTCTTTATGTGGTGGTTTTCAATTACCTCCCAGCCGCTCACCTGGCGTTGCAGAGGCTTGATTTGTTCAGCCGTCAAGGGAGGCATGCCGCCTTTGCAGGGAACGCACTTTTTTTCAGCCAGTCGAGGCATAGTTAATTTGCCCTTTCTCCATTCACAACAGGATTTCCCTCTTTTACCCACTCGTTGTAGCCGCCCAGCAGAGCCTGCACCTTTTTAAATCCTAGACCTTTCAAAATCAGCACCGCACGGGCGCTGGTATGTTCGGCCGCTCAACCGCAGTAGGTGATAATTGACTTGTTGCGGGGAAGCTCCTTCCAGCGCTGCTGCAAGTCGCTCAACGGCATCGAGATAGCGCCTGGGATGTGGGCCGCCTTGTAGGAATCCAAGCTGCGGACATCCAGAATCACAGTCTTTCCGGTTTTCTTCAAGTGGTTGAAGTCCTTCAATGAAATTCGTGGTGCCGTCGCCAAGTCGTCCTGTTGTCCATGTAAAGCGAGCATCAGAGCGAAGCAGACGGCCGTTGTGGTAACCAAAAGTCTCATTTATCACTCCCGTAATCATCCCATTGTAACGACTGATGCCTCTTCTGCCAAGCCCGCGTAGGCGGGCTTTTGTCCGCGAAGCGGCGCTATTGGGAGAGACGCCCGGTGGGGCGTCTCCTGCACGATGAAGATTGCGCAGGAGACGGCCCTTAGGCCGTCTCTCCAAAATGTCCAAACCCGAGCGTCCGCTTCGCGGACGCCCTGGCTTGCATCGCACTGCAGCATGAGAAAATGTATAAACTCTAGAAGCCCGCGTAGTGGGCTTTAACACGGGGAAACGGCGCCGTATAGTAGAGACGCGACGCTGTCGCGTCTCGTCCTAAGGAGTCGGCGGCTTGCTGGGATGAGACGGTCCAGCGGGCCGTCTCTACAAGAATATCCGATCCTCAGCCCCCCAAAGCGGGCACGGCAGATCGGCTCGATTACTCGCTCAGCAACCGTATGAGTTCAGTCCGGTTCAATTCCCGCTTCCACAGGCGTCCTTCTATGAAGAACTTTTCCGCGTGAGCCAAAGTGTCCCGGAAAAATGCGTCCACACTTGTCTCGGGGATCACTTCCATCGCCGGCGAGTAGACTTCTCCTTCGGGATTGACGCTAAAAAAATGTACGCCGAGGCTTCCGAAAACGCGGATTACCGATTTTTTTGAGGCTGCCAGATCCTTCAACCTTGCAATGTCAATCTCATTTGAAGCCATAGGAAGCCTTGGTTTCTCCGTCGGCAAGAATAACAATTTCCGAATTGCCGGTACAATAGCTAGCGGGCGAGCTCATACCGCCGGTATGGACTGGGACAATTTCAGATTGGTAAATCGACCGCCCGCCGACACACCATTGTGTGCAACCACAGAGCCGCGGCCGGGAAGGGCGCGGCGACCCAGAATAGCCGGCTTCGGCCATCGCGCGCTGTGCTCAAGCTGGCTAGACATGTTCAGCTACGGGGTTTTGGGAGCGGAGAGACGGCCTGAGGGCCGTCTCAGTGCGGATAACTTAGATTGCGGCGCCGCGCCCTTCCGGTCGCGGCTCTGCAGGTGGATGCAGTGGCGAGTGGACAGCCGGGATTCATCGGAATGATTTTGGCGACTGGGGAATTAATGACAGTCTAGCTGATAACCGATGGCTGATCGTTGTTGGCTGAGAGCTGAGGGCTGTTGGCTGGAAGCTGATCGGTGGAACTAGGGATGAAATCCACAATTAACGGCACTCCTCTTTTCTATGAAGTCTCGGGAAATCCCGCAGCGCTGCCCGTTGTCTTCATCCATGGGTTCCCTTTCAGTTGCGAAATGTGGTCGGGCCAGGTGGCCGCAGTCCAGGACCAGTATTGCGCGTTGACGTATGACGTTCGGGGTCATGGCCAAAGCAACGTGGGCGATGGTCAATACACTATTGAACTCTTCGTCGATGACCTGATCGCTTTGATCGATTACCTGAAGATGGAGAGCGCGGTCCTGGTTGGCCTCTCCATGGGAGGATACATCGCCCTGCGGGCGCTGGAACGGAATCCGGAACGTGTCCGCGCAGCCGTCCTTTGCGACTCTCGCAGTGAGGCGGATTCGAACGAAGCAAAATTGAAGCGCGCCGCCGGGATTGCGAGCGTCAAGAAGCATGGAGCGGCCGCATTTGCAGACCAGTTTGTAAAGGGAGTTTTCGCTGCAAGAACCTTCGAACACAAACCTGAGCTGGTAGACCGAATCCGCAGGGTGATCGCTGGAATGTCTCCTCTCGCCATTGCAGGGACGCTCCTTGCGCTGGCCGCCCGAACTGACACGACTGAGTCACTTCCAAGAATCAAAGCCCCCACCATGATCCTTGTTGGAGAGCAGGACGCCATCACGCCATTTGACGCGGCCCGGGCGATGCATCAAAAGATCCCCAACTCAGAGTTGCACGTCATTCCGAGAGCCGCACACATGAGTAACCTGGAGAACCCAGAGGTCTTCAACGAAAAGCTGCTGTTATTCCTGCGGCGAGTTTCCTGAACGGAAACCGGAACTTGAGACACGGCGGCAAGGAGACACGGCGACAAGGGGACAAGGGACGTGCAGGCACGTTGGTTTCGGTGGCCGCCTTGACCCGCCTCCGCCCTGTCCCCGCGTCCCCGTGTCTCCTTGTCCCCGTGTCGCCTTGTCTCCTTATCCTGCTGTCCCCGTCTCGGGCCTGTTCTACTTACCTGCGGCTGGATGCGTGTGTTCGGCCAGATAGGGAACCTTCAAGTCGGCTGTGCCCCGATACTTGCCGCAGCGACCTTCCAGGACAAATGTGTCCGGTTTGTCGGTTGGAAAAATGGCAAATGTCAGGTAAGCGACATCGGGATTTTCCTTGGTCACGTGTAACGGAACTTTAATCGTTTTTTCGCTCGTCTTAAATACCACCGTGAACCCCTCGTTTGGCTCTATATTCAAGCCGAAGCCATATTTTCCCTTCGGGATCGCCTGATCAGCCGCGGCGATCTCAAAGCCTACGTCGGCCTTACCAATCGCATTCCAGACGTTGGCGTTAATACGGTCACGGAGAGCTTCCTCCGTTTGCATCCGTTTGTAAACGGGCTCATTGAAGTGCATCGCCTTGTAGGTGAGCCCAAACTGGCCCGCTCCTTCAATGTCAAGAGAGTGGGAAAAAGTTTTCGCTGTCGTCCGCGGATCGTGCGCTTGAAGCAAGAGAACGGCGCAGCAAAAAATTAAGATTGCGGCGGTTAGTGCAGACGCAACACAGTTGTCTCGTAAGATTCTTTTCATCCGCTCCTCCTTGGTTATCCAGTCGACCAATGGTAGCAGAACCGCGACGGATCAAGAAGGTTTTAAACCTCACTCTTAAGGCAGGCTAGTGAAACGCTTCGAGCCGCTTTGCCCACCTCGGGGGCAGAGAACGTGCGAAAAATCCGAACTGCGCCTTACCTCGATTATTCACAAACACTTACCGCAGAGACGTAGCGCGGCGTAGCCGCAACCCAATATGGGCAGCAAGGATGGCAGTCCGCACAAGGAGACGCCGAAGGCGTCATAGAGTACAGCCGGGGGCAGAGCCCGCCTCAGGCTGGCGGCGCCCCCGGTCTGCGACACCCGTCCACGGGATGCACCCTCCCAAGGAACAACCCATGTTCCTTGGGCCGAATTGGAGAGCCACCGGCTGGCCCTATGCTGAAGGGGTGCGACACGAAGCGCGGCAGTATTTTTTGAGGGGAAGGCCGGCTCGGGTCAATCACCGGGAAAATTTGTTGCACCCCATCGACAAGAATAGACGGGTGTTTCCGGGTTTTTGCCTGGGGCTTGCATTCGCTTATACAATCCAAAGTGGGGGTGCTTACTTTAAATCATTGGTTTTGAAGGAAGTCACCGGGCTTGACTTAAAGAAATCCAAACAATTGGAGGGTTTATGCAGGGTTTTTGTAGGAACTGGAAGGTACGGCCGTTTTCAGGCAGATCGATACTCAGGAAGAAGGCGGTGGCAGCGGTGGCCTTGCTGAGTTTGCTGGCTCCAGCGGCGACAGCCTTGGGAAAGGACACAAAAGACGAATCGGAGCGCGCGCAGAAGGCGGCCGAGGTTTTGGGCGACATTATGAAAACTCCCGACAAGGGTATCCCCCGGGATCTACTGGATCAAGCACACGCTATCGCAGTGATCCCGCACGTTGTCAAGGGAGCTTTTGGCTTTGGCGGCCGCTGGGGAAAAGGACTAATTGCAAAGCGGACCGGCAAAGGGGGCTGGGGTACGCCGTCGTTTATTGATATCGGCGGAGCCAGTGTAGGATTTCAAATTGGCGTTTCGGCGACGGATCTGATTCTGATCTTCACCGACGAAACAACATTGCAGAGCCTGTTGGCAAACCGGGTTAAGATTGGGGCAGATGCGTCGGCAGTCGCCGGTCCGGTGGGTCGCACCGCCGAGGCGGGTGTGACCGGAAACCTAAAATCAGCTATTTACTCCTATTCCCGAAGCAAGGGGTTGTTCGCCGGAATCTCACTCGACGGGGCCGCCTTGACTATCGACGATGACTCAAACCACGCCGTCTACGGAGCCAATGTCTCCAGCAGAGACATTTTCAATGGAACGGTCGCTGCCAACGCCGTGGTGAAGCCTTTTGTAGATGAACTAAGACGAGTCGCTCCAAAGGTAGTCAAATAGCTCGAGCAATGCTAAAGGGACGGGGCGACAGCAAGCGCGCGCTAATCCACCTTGTTACGGCTTCCCGCACACGCCCTCACGGGCGCGGTTCTGATTTTTTCAAAGGTTCTGAAGAGCGCCGCGTTTCCGCCGCTGTCAGCTCAGCTATAGACTTCCGGCCCTCTTCAGGCCCACGGCAGGATGAAGACCTGATCTGCAGATGCAGGACCGGCTTCTGAGCCGATTCAGTGCGGCGAGCCTGCTTTTCCTCGATGCGTCTAAGCACGTGCCGGCTTTGCTCGCTGTCTGTCTCCGGGAGGAGCACCAGAAAGCTGCATTCACCGTTACGGGCAAGGATGTCAGAATTGCGGATGCATGACTTCAGCAGATTGGCGGTATCGACTAGAGCTTTATTGACGGCAGCGTGTCCCTGACCTGACTGGATGTCTGTGAGATTGTCGATACTGATGGAGAGAATAGTGGCGGTATAGCCGTATCGCTTCGAGCGAATCAGTTCTCTGTCCAGAAACTGGTCGAAAAACCGGCGATTGTAGGTTTCGGTAAGCTGGTCGGTTATGAGCTTGAGCGAATACTCAAGTCTCTTCTTTTCAATCTCATGAGCAATCTTTACCGAATCTGAGACGCCTTGAGCGGTCGGCTGGGGCAGTTTCAGGTCTTTCAACTCCGCCAAATATGATCTGATTTCACGAGCGTATTTTTCAATCTCCTGGAGCCGCTCCCGACCGGCCTCTGATGTTTCCTCGGCCTTAAACAGCGACAGATTCCCCAGGATTCCCGTCAGCGGATTGTGGATCTCGTGGGTCAAGACCTCCAGCAGCTTGCTTGTCACTTCGTCGCGGCTGCGGCGGGCAAATTCGGCACTGTTCCTGACAGACTCGCGCAGTACACTGTCTACTGCCGTCGCGCGTCCGTCATTGCCGATGACAAGGCGCGCGTCCAGTAAAGCTTCTATCAGCGCTCCATTCTTAGTTTTCAGCTGCACCTCATAGTCGCAGACCACTCCAAACCTGCGAAGTTTGGCAATGAAAGCATTGAAATCATGGAAGCTGAGATAATTGGGAGAGGCCGGGGACCCGATTAACTCCCGAGGCTCGTGACCGTGCTGGGAAACAGAGGGATCAATGTCGACAATGACGCCGTCCATGTCCGTCCGGTAGTAAACAGGCTTCATGGGTGATGTATTCTACGAGGTACGCTGTTTAGCCTATCACATTTGCCTCATGCGGGAAGGTTGCGCGCAGCGCAAATCATCCCAAAAAATATCCGTCCTTTGGCGACAAATCGAGTTTCAGTTACCGGTCAGTTCCGCCAGAGACTTAGGCGCATCATCGGGTCCTGTGCAAAAAGAGCATCTAATCGTGAGCTGCAAGGGAGGGAGAAAAACAGACTCATTGAAGCGTTTTACTTTTTCTTCAATTCTCTCAATCACAATCCTGCTGCTTTCCTGGTCCGTCTCCGGCAGCAGAATTAGGAAGCCCTGGGCGCCGGATCGCGCCATCGTGTCTGAAGTGCGGATGCTTGATGTCAATATGCGGGCCGACTCGACCATTAATTGATTTCCAACACCGCGCCCGTAGCGGTCGACAATCCCTTTCAGACGCTCCACGGTAACTTGCATGATGGAAACAGTGCGTTTGTAGCGTTTGCTGCGCACCACCTCTTTTTCCAGGAGCTTGTCGAAGAAAGTCCGGTTATAGGCGCCCGTCAAAGGGTCGGTAATGACAGCGGACTTGAGAGCTTCTTCCAGTTTCTGCCTTTCGACATCATGAGAAACATCAGGCGTCCCGGCAACCGGCGCGGGATTTGACAAGTCGGCATTTTCTATTTTTTCAAGCACGAACTTAATCTGGTGGACACATCGCTCAATATCTTCGAGAGATTGCCGCGCCGTTTGGGAAAAGTCCTCCGATTTCACCAGCGACAGATTCTCCAGGATAATCGTGAGGGGATTGTACATGTCGCGAGTGAGTCCCAGCAGCATCTTGTGCGCGGCGTCGTCCTGTTCCCGCCTTTGAGATCCGGCTTGGCCGCGCGCAACTTCGCGCAGGGCGCCTTCGACGGCGATCGGCTTACCTTCGCTGTCCAGAATAAGACGCGCATCCAGAGACGCCTCGATGAGCGCTCCCTGATGGGTCCGGATCTGAACTTCATAATCACGCACCAGGCCGGTGCGCTGCAGTTGTGCTTCGAGGTTTTCAAAGCTGGCGACGTGCAGGCAGGTTTCCAGCACGGGGCGGCCGATCAGTTCTTGAGGGTCGTAGCCATATTGAGAAATCGCCGGATGAATGTCGGTAATCCGGCCGTTGATGTCAGTCCAATAGTAAACAGCGTTCATGGCCCTGCCACTTCTTCATGAATGCGAAGCTTACCCAAGACTCGACTGGGCCTCGAGTCTACCAACAGCCGTCCTGGCGACAGCGTAAGCTTTTGCAACAAAAGGATCAAGCATTTCGCCTGCGAATTTGTCGCCCCAGCGGCCGATCTGACGTATTGCGCTACTCTGCCTTGATTTCCAGGCAAAAAAACGTCTTCAGGTGATTCATCATTTCCTCCAACGCCGCCTCTTCCGAGCCGGCGCGGAGCAACACAGGAGCGCCCAGCTTTTCTTCGTGCGAGAGAAAAGGATCGGCGCCGGCCCTCGGCAAGAGATAGAGCTGTGCTTCCCAGCAGTCGCCCTGTTTGCGCGCCCGCACCTCGGCTTCACGAAGTTCGTCTTTGAGAGCCATCCGGATTTTGAAGCGCTTGGCATTCATCGTTATTTCTGTCCGTGAGTAATAAAGATTCCATTTCCGCCACCGCGCGGAGCAACAACTCCAGCTCATCATTGCCGCGTAGGCGGAGAACTGGTTTCAAACTTTCTTCTTTAAAGTAGCCGTCACGAGTCTTTAACCCGAAGACTTTGACCTCAAAGCAGTCTCCGGCACGAGAAGTCTCCGCCGCAAAGAATTGATTTTTTATTCGAAATCGCCGTCTCATCCCGGCGGCCATGTTATCAGCGGGAGACAAAGAGTTGGAACTATAATGGGTCCAGCAAATTTTTCGTCGAGCAGGCGACTGGAGGCTGTCTCAAAATTGTGAAACCACGGGGGACACTGGGAACACGGGGATCACAGGGGCTTTTGAAATTGGCAGTAAATCGTATTGATAAAGGAATCAGTAAATCCCCCGTGTTCCCAGTGTCCCCCGTGGTTCATAGTTTTGAGACAGTCTCACTGCCTTCACATCCGGCAAGGCCTACGCCTGGTTTCTGGAGAATGGGTGGGATCGCTGCGAGCAGCCAATGAAGGAGAATCAGGAATATGAAAAGGTGTTCGAAGGGCAAAGGGAAATATGAAAAACTACGAGTTCACGCTCTCGTCCTGCTTCTGACGTTGTGCTGCACGCGGCAACTATGCGGTTCCGATCTTCCGGACTCTGTTCGGGCCATTGTCGAACACTTCAAGGGGAAAATCTACTTCGCGGCTAAGAATCTGAAAACCGGCGAGGCGTTTGATTTTCAGGGAGACCAGAAAGTTCAAACCGCCAGCGTTATCAAAGTTCCGATCATGGTGGAAGTGTTTGCCCAGGCAAAAGAACACCGTTTTACTCTTCAGGACTTGATGGCCTTCACGGAGGAAAACAGAGTCCCCGGCTCCGGGATTCTTCAAGATTTGGGGCAAGGTCTCCACCTGACCGTTAAGGACGCCACCGTCCTCATGATTGTGCTCAGTGACAACAGCGCTACCAATATGTTGATCGACCGTGTGGGAGTGAAGGCGGTAAACGAGAGAATGCGCCGGCTGGGACTGAGCAGTACACTTCTTTTTAAGAAGGTATTTCGGCCGGCGACCGAGCCGCTTCCCGATGAGCAGAAGAAGTGGGGCTTGGGGGTCACCACACCTCAAGACATGCTGCTATTGTTCGAAAAGATCTATCGCAAGGAACTAGTGGACGCTGAAAGCTCCGAGCAGATGATCTCGATCTTGAAGAAGCAACGAGACCGCGACCAAATACCCCGTTACTTCTTCGGTGAGAAATGGTCCAAGGTTGAGGTTGCCAACAAGACAGGAGCTCTGGATCGGGTGCGCAACGATGTTGGCATCGTCTTTACTCCTGAAGGCGATTTCCTGCTCAGTCTGTTTGCGCAGGACGCCGAAGACCAAAAATGGACGCCGGACAACGAGGCCACTATTGCCATGGCCAGGCTCTCGGAAGCGCTGGTCACACACTTTCGTCAGGAGACGCGGCGCAAGCGCCTACAGAACTACTGAGGAGCATGTGCCGGTAGCGGCAAAGACGGCGGGAATATCGGCTTCCGCAATTCGGACAAAGCAACGAACCACGGCAGGATCAAACTGGGTTCCGCTGGCGGCAATCAGGCGGCGCAGGGCTTCGTCACAGGGTAGGCCCGCACGGTAGGGTCGCGCTGAAATCATGGCGTCGAAGGCGTCTATTACGGAAACTATCCGCGCGCCAATGGGGATCTCCTGATTCTTCAAGCCACCGGGATATCCGCCGCCGTCGTACCTCTCGTGGTGGTGCAGGATCAACAGGCCGGCACGTTCCAGGTCCGGAAAAAGACGTACGATGGCCCATCCGTATTCCGGGTGCTTCTTCGTTAACTCGTACTCCTGGTCGGTCAGCCGGCTTGGCTTCTGAAGAATCGCATCAGGGACACCCACTTTGCCGATGTCGTGCAAAAGCGCCGCCACTTCAATATCGTGCAGGCACGCCTCGTCAATCTCGAGGTCTTCAGCCACTCGCACTGCCCATTCCGCCAGGCGCGTGCTGTGCACGCCGGTATTTAGATCCTTCAGATCGAGGATCTGATTGAAGGCACAAATCAGCGATACATGGACCGTCGATAGCTGCTCTTCCAGCTCTTTCACCCGCAGCGCCAAAGGGAATAATTGCGTCGCTGATTCTTCCGAAGCTGTGACGATCATGGCTTCCCCTAACTACTGCAGTCCCAGAGTCTGACGCCATGCCTGCACAGCTTGGTACAGATCCAGGCGTCCATTGCCCAGATCGTACGAGATCCACTTGGCATTGGCCACGGCTTTTGCCGCCTGAGACTCGCTGCAAGAGTTGATATCCAATAGCAACGCGGCGGCCCCCGAAACAAAAGGAGCGCTGAACGAAGTTCCCCAAGCAGCGGCATATGTCCCGAAAGGATAGGTAGTGACGATACCCTCACCCGGCGCAGCAACCCAGACCATACCCGATCCATAGTTGGAGAACGTTGATCGCGTGTCGTTGTTGGTTGTCGAGGCCACACTCATCACACGACTGGAAAAGCCGGCCGGATAAACGATTGTCTTGCTGCCGTCGTTTCCCGCCGAAGCCACGCAGATGACGCCTTTTTGGCCGGCGTAATTGACTGCCTGGCTCAGCTCTTGAGAATAGGCGGCAAAGCTGAAACTCATATTTATGACTTTGGCATTGTTTTGAACGCTGCGATAAATGGCGCGCAGAACATCAGACGTGTACCCGGTGCCATCGGCGCGGAAAGATTTCAGCGGCATGATCATGGCTTTTGGGGCTACTAGGTGCACGACGCCGGCGACCATCGTGCCATGGCCAAACGCCACGTACTGAGAAGTGTCCACGACGGCGGCGGTAGACTGATCAACCACGGCCGCAGTCGACTGGTTCACGTAGGCCGGCTGAACCTGGTCGACGACCGCAGCCGTGGATTGACTGAGATCAGCCGTCTCCGAAGGAGTCCCGTCCTGATTGCGCGTGAAGTCGTAACCTGGGACCAGCACATTGCTGAATGCCGGATGGCTGGGGTCGATGCCGGTATCAATAATGGCAACAATACCGGAACCTCTGACATTGAAAGCGCTCTGCGTATCCGCGATTCGGACGATTTGGCTGGCCGGCTGGGTAACGTATCCGTGCCAAACACTGTTTCCAAAATAATTGACCAGAGTATTGTCGTATAGAGAAGCTGGAATTCCAGAGGCCGTCGCCTGCTGCGTCTTCCCCAGCAGATCGAGCTCAGCATCGACGATACCAAGTTGAAGGCGAAGGCTCCTCAAGAAGGAGCCTGGATCCAAATTGGAGGTAGTCACCAGAAAGAGCTGGCCCTGAGGATCACCCAAACCATACTTGACGGTGCAGCCGAGCAACAGACAAGTACTTTGAAGCCCCGGCAAGCCAAGCGTGGTCCGCACGATGACGCGAGTTTGGGCTGCGGCCGGGGTGACAAGGGGCCCCAACAGCAACACCGACAGCAACAGAAACAGGCGTTTCATACCTATGTAACCTCCTCAGGCGCTGCAGAGTGTATTTCTTATGCGGCACCAATGATTGGCGTTGCGAAATCACATCGGACCGGGCCCCCAAACCCGATACAAGACAAACTCCGCGCGATCCTTGTTTGTGCCGCGTCAGCTGCTTTCTCTTCATTGGCTAATCGCGTTGTAACCGTGAAATGTGTATAGGCTCCTCAAGCAAATCTTAAACCAGCGATTCCAGCATTGAGACCTGCGCCGCGATTCCGCGTTTCCCAGCATGGAACCTGCAAAATTCGGCATTTCTGACGGAATTCGAGTTCCCTTTGTTTTTTCGATTTCGTCAACGTTTTGTCAAAAATGCCGATCGCTTGACACATCCTCTCCTGGGTTCGCATTTCGATCCAAAATTCCCAGTGGGACCACGATCGGATCGTCCTTGCCAACCGTCAGAAGCAAATTCTCAGCCATTTCAAACTCCAATTGGAATTCACCAAATTGATTGCTGGCTGTCTGCATCACCATATTCTTTTTGTTGCTGAGAACGATTGGTACCTGCTCTACTGCCTGGCCCGGTTTGGCCCAATCCAGGACTTGGCCCGCCACGGAAAAATGGTTCGACTTGGCCTGTGATTCCACTCGAAGATCCACCAGAAGGTTTCCGCTTTTGAAAAGCAACTGGCGCGGCGATAGACCCGAACTCCGAATTCCGGCGGGTTGTGGCTGCCGAATGGTGTCAAATACCAGTCGAGCCACATTCATCCATCCCCGGCGCTTGCCCGGCGGCTTCCCAACAACGTGACAAGTTTTCACATATCGGACGACATCGGCAGGAGGTTCATAGGACGCTTCTTTGCTTCCCAGATCCGCCACAAAGCTCCACGTTGCCAGATCTTTACGACAACGTTCGCATTTCCGCTCCAGATGTTGCTGAATGGCAATGGTCCGATCCGCCGACTGGATGCCGCGGACAAAATCTGCCCACTCTTCGGAAGTAAAATGGCCCATCTATTCTCCTTGGCTACGCGCAAGGCGACGTTCTGAAGGTAAAGCTCATCCTTTTTGCTGCCAGTTATGTGAAGCTACTTACTTTTAAAGGGTAAGAACAGGCTTAAAAAATATAGTTAACCGCAAAAAAATTTTTACGGTTCAGAGCAGGATTTTCTTAGCTTAAAAGACCTTGCCCACAAGTTCGAAAGGAGCCCAAAAGTAAGGATGTGGGCTTTGATCGCGCAGTTCCATCATGGCTCCCTGCAACGCCAGTGCTTTGCTCCCCTGTTGCTGCAACCGTCGGTAAAATGACGCCATGAAGTCCGCGGTGCTGCGGTCATGCACTTCCCAAAGGGTCAACAGCAGAGTTTGGGCGCCGGCATAAAGCAGCCCTCGAACCAGCCCCAGCAACTCGTCTCCCGCCGCAACGACGTTGAGGCCGGTGGCGCACCCGCTCAAAGTAACCAGTTCTACCGGCAATCTTAAATGGTACAGATCGTACAGACTGAGGTAGGAGGTGCCCAGACGAACTCCCGAGAACATAGGATTGTCCTCTCGAAAGAAGCCATGTGTCGCTATGTGAACCAATCGACTGAGAGGGCCTCTCTTCCTGAGCACATCCTCGGTGGCGTTGACTCCGACAAATAGCTCGGGCGAAGGAAGGATAGCCGCCACGGACTGTATTTCTTGCTCGATAAAGGGTGTTTGAGGATCGGGCACTCCAAGGATCAGCGATCCACTTGAGGAAGTGGCCGATCGACGATGGCACAGAGTGTAGATACTGGCGCTGGGCGCGTAGCTGATCGTAAAAGCGTCGATCAGGTATCGCCAGCCGTCGAACAAAGCGTGGAATGGCACGTAATGGAGCAGATCGTGGGGAACAAATACCAGGTGATGCGCTTGTAACCGATCCCGCAAGGGAGCTACCAGTTCCCGGTAAAGGTCACGAAGGTGGGATTGCGTGGCCTGCAGCAGCGAGTCTTGAAAAGCGGTGACATAGTAGGGACCGAGTCGAAACTTGGCCAGTTGAAACTGGAGCATTTGAAGAATCTTCCGCACGCGTGACACCGGCGTAAGCGGGATAACCTCAAGCTCTTCATGGCTCAGCAGGGCGACCACGATGCGGTCGCCCACACGGAAGTACTCAATCAGCATCGCGTCGCCGCCCAGGGCGGACCGAACCGATTCCAGTGTCTCCACCGGCGCACTGTAAAGATCTGCGGAACTCTCCAACTGCGGGATCTCCCGCAACACCCGGACAAATTCGTTTTCCCGCGCCTGTAGCTGCGCCTGGAGCCGCTCAATACGCGCGGGGGAACGATCTTCTTGCCGCAGTTGCTCCAGTTCAATTCGATGGTAGTACCAGTTTAGTTCCTCACGTAGCTCGCGGATCTGCCGAACCAGTTGGCTGTGTCCCAAATCAGCGACGGGAAGCGATTGCGCGCGCTCAAAAATAAGATCCCTCAGGCTGCGCGATTTTGATTCTTCGATATAGCCGAATGCCTCTTGGGCTGAAGCGGGGTTGGAATCCCCGGCCATGCAAAGCTGGACCAGCCTTTCATAGACCTCCAGCCTGTTTTTCATGAAAGCAATCTTTAGTTCCTCACCCCTGAGGACGCTGCGGATCATTTCCAAGGAGCGGCGTGCCTCCTGGTAGGAGTTGTAAGCTTCGGCTGTTTCCGCCGCGGCTTCCCGGATTTGGCCCGCAAGGAAGTGGGCCTGATAACTAAGGGAGGGCGTCTCCATGTGCGCCAGCAGTTCCAGGCTTTGCTCGCATTCCCTGCGCGCAGACTGCAGATCTCCGCTGCGAAGCGCCAGCCGAGCCAGCAGCAGGCGGCAAAGAACTTCCTTGCTTCTCAGAGCTGATTTCCGGAAGAAGTCCAGCGCTGAGGCGCAGAGACGTCGCGCTTCGAAGAGCCGCCCTTCTGAATAAAGCACCAGCGCCTGGTAAAGATCTATCAGTGATGGCCAGACGTCATTTCTTTCGCTGACGAACATGAGCTTGGCCTGATTGAACAGCTCCAGAGCGCGGAAAGCCTTCCCCTGCTGTCCGAACGCGATCGCGAGATTGCTGAGAGCCTTGGCAGTTTCATATCTCATTCCCAGATGCCGAAACTCCTGCACTGCCTGTTGTGCCATCTCCGCCGCTTCCTCGCTCAGATTCAACTCCAGATAAATCTCAGACTGGTCGAGATTACAAAGAGCCGTGTGATATAGATCCCCGGCCTTCTGGCATGCTTCGCGCGTTGCCCGCAGCATCTCAAGCGCGCGGCTGTATTCTCCACGCAGATAGTGTAAGTAGGCGATGTTGTAGTCGGCTTGAGCGACTAAACCCGGCATTGCATGCTGCCGGCAAAACTCACGCGCCCGCTGGTAAGTGGTGAGCGCTGTCTGAAAATCATTCAAGCTGATCAGGCAGACGGCCATATTGTGCAGCGCGACGCCAATCCCTTCTGCGTCTTTGAAAAGAAGCAGTTGCTGATAAGCCCGTTCGTAAACAGCCAGGGCTTCACCAAATCGGTCCTGACGGTGAAAGATGTTTGCCAAGTTGATTTCAAGCCGAGCGATGCGCCGGTCGTCGCCGAGATCTGAAAAGATTTGCCGCGCTTTTTCAACTGCCTTCAATGCGCGATCGTATTGGCCAAGCAGGATCAAAGGCTGGATCGACGAACTTAAGGTGCGGGCAGCCTCCGTCGAGTTCCCGGCTTCCTGGAATAGGCCGTAAGCCCGCTCATGCATCTCAGCCGCAGCTTCGTTTTGGTTCATGAACCAGAGGACATTCGCCTTGGCGCGCAAGCTGTGCGCGAGCGCCAGGTTGTCGTCTAACCGTTCAGCCAGTACTAGAGCTCCTTCGGCAAGGTTGAGCGCCCGGGCCAGGTCCTTTCTCAGGTTCTCCCGCACCGCTTCGGTAAGTCGCTCGACTGAAGCGGGATGGATGAGTTGAGCATGGCGAGAAAGAAAAGCGTTCAGGCTCTTGCGGTCTGAAAGTCCGGAATACTGGTCCAGTAAAGCGGCGATCGGATCTCCGTCGTTTCTACCGGACATCACTGGAAGCCTGTCTTTTCCAGACGGCGCCGCAATTGTTCCAGACAGCGGCCGCGAATGAAACCTATAGAACCGGTCGCCAAGCCGAGGCTCTTTGCGATTTCCTGATAGGGACGCGCGGGAGTTTCAAAAAAAAGCATTTGAATGAGCTGGCGGCAACGGGGCGATAGCGCTAAGAGAGCATCGCGCAGAAACTGTTCGCGCTCCACTTCACAAAGGATGTTTTCAGCAAGCGATGTTTCCGCCGGCATTGCCTCCAGTTGATCGGCTGCTTCGGTGATTGCGAAGCGTTGCTGCCGCCGCTTCAGATGAAAGCACTTGTGCGACGTTACCTGGGCCAGCCACTTGGGCAGGGTCTGCGGCTTTCTCAGCTGCGGCAACTTGGAGAGCAGTTCCAGGCAGACTTCCTGGAAAAGATCGGCCGCCTCCTCCGCGGAGAAGCCATATTTGATGGGAATCGAGAAAATCAGATTCTTGTATTTTTTGATCAGCGCGCACCATGCCTCTTCGCTGCCCTGGAGCGATTCCTGAACCAGGCGCGTGTCCGAACGTTCGATCATTGCGGCGGCCTCATCCAGAAGAGCCGATCGCAGTTCCATAGGAGGGCAGGCTCCATGACCGCCGGCGACACATTTCCCAGATTCCGGTGGGCTACAGCCAGGACGTGCGGGCTGACCAGAAAGATCAGCGGCAGGTTCTCGGAAAGCAATTGTTGCACTTGATCGTAGGCGGCCTTTCTCCTGTTGAAATCAGTGCTGGTCATCTGAAGCCGCATCAGGCGATCCACATCTTGCTCCCACGGCTCCAAAGTCTGTCGCGGGCGGCTCTGACCGGACTGCAAGTTCCAAATGTGCAGGGTGCCGCTGCTGCTCCAAACGTTCATCTCTGAGTTAGGATCTGCATCCCCGCTGACCAATGCCCACAGGCCCGCTTCAAACTTGCGCGTTTTCAGCACCGCGTCCATCATGGCGCCAAACTCTATGGGGCTGAGATGAACCTGCATGCCGAGCCGGCTCAAGTCTTCTTGGACCAGCGTTGCCATTTTGCGCCGCAACTGATTGCTGGAGGATACCATCAGGGTAAACTCCACGGGACGCCGCTCGTTGTCCAGCAGAATTCCCGAAGGTTCGCGGTGAAAATTGATCTCGCGCAGCAGTTGCTCGGCGCGCGCGAGGTCGTGAGGATATCGGGTCAGCTTCTCGGTGCGCCACAATCGGTTGCCGGGCGTCACCTGCGACCAGATGGCCGACCCACGGCCCTGATATACCAACCGGACAATGGCATCGCGATCCACGGCGTGGGCCACTGCCTGCCGAAATTTCACGTTGCGGAACCAGCCTTCCGCCGGGCCTGAGGCGTCCCAGTTAAAGAACAGAAAGTTATATTCCAATCCTGGGCCGGCATCGTAGGCGCGAAGGAAAGGGATTTTTTCCAAGCGTGAAAAATCCTCTGCACGCAGTCTGGCAGCCGCGTTTACCTCGCCGGCGATCAACCGCAGCAACTGCGCGTTTTGGTCTCCGACAAATACGAACTGCAAACTGTCCAAGTAAGGCAACGGGCGGTCCGACTCGTCCTTCTTCCAGTAGTAGGGATTGCGCTCCAGCATCAGGCGTTGGCCCGGCACATATTGGCGCAAGCGAAACGGCCCCGCGGTGACAACTTCAGATGGAGCCGAGGCCGTCCCCCAGACCTGCGACAGCCGGCCTTCGATATAGGCCCGCTCCAACCTGTGCTTCGGCAGGATCCAAAAAGAATCGAAGAGCCGTTCTCCGGGCGCATAAGGCGCCGGAAGATCGACGCGGATGCTGCGTGCCGAGAGCTTGGTGAACGTGATCGGTTTACCTTCGACCAGCAAGACGTCGCGCTGGGGCGAATTCAACTTAGGATCCAGGTACGCCCGGAAGGTAAAAACGACATCGTCTGCAGTCAAGGGCAAGCCATCCGAGAAACGCAACCCGTCCCGCAACACCAAAGTGTAGCGGCGCCCGTCCCGGGAAACGCTCCAGCTTTTGGCGAGCGCCGGTTCGGTGCGCTGCGTTGCGCGATTGATGTGTACCAGGTCGGCCGACATCGCATAGAGAATATCTCGCGTCGGTTGGTCGGCAGCCAGGAGCGGATTCAGTGTCTTGGGTTCGCTGGTGTGCGCCAGCACGAGGGTTCCGCCGGCTCTGGCAGGAGCGTTCTGACCCGCGGCGGCACCAATTGCAATCCAGAGCAGGGCCAGCCCTGGGAGCGCACGCTTCCAGCGTGCCGGGGGGATTGGGCATCCTTGTTGAGACGGCCCGCTGGGCCATCTCATCACATCTCTACCATATGGCGCAGCGAAGCTGCGCTTCGCGCGCTTCCAGCATGCTTCTACCGCTGGCATACAAGCACGCAGGATGTGTTCGCTGCCGGCGCTCTTATTCGCGCGCTTTTTCATCATGCTGTCTCCGTCCCCTTGCTGAGCAGACTTATTAATAATGCGGGCTTGACAAGGGCGACTCCCTGCATGTTACGCTTCATCGGCCTAACAAAACTACCCTTCAAACTGCTGGTTAAGCGTGGCAAGGATTCAAACCAGGCCAGAAATCAGTCCGGGAACGTTGCGAAGTTACCCTGGTGATGCGCTCGCAATGGGCGAGGGAACTAAACCCGGAGTATAGGGCATGCAGCTTGGGAAGTTCCTTCTCGGCCGTCTCCTGAACGCGATCGCCGTATTGCTTCTGGTGGCGCTGCTCACCTTCGCCCTGGTAGGTCGTGCTCCGGGAGACTACCTTCAAGAACTGGCCGCAAACCCGCAAGTTTCGCGGGCCGCCTTAGAACAGATGCGCCTCCAGTACGGATTAAATACGCCGTATTATAAGAAATTCCAAAATTGGGTGCAAAACCTGGCCCGGGGTGATCTCGGCTACTCTTTTGTTTATCAGCGTCCCATCCGCGAGCTTCTTTCTGAGCGCATCTGGAACACCATATTGCTCAATTCCATCGCGCTGCTGCTTGCCTGGAGCTTGGGCGTTACACTGGGAGTGCTGGCTGCTGTGATGCGCGGGTCGCCGCTCGACTGGCTTATTGGGGCGGCCACGACCCTGGCTCTTTCATTGCCGGCGGTAGTAATTTCCATTCTCTTCCTCTCTCTGGCAGTAGAACTGGGATTGCCCGTGGGAGGAATGACCAGCCTAGGCTATGAGTCATTGGGCCTGCAGGCTCGTTTGTCAGACCTGATGTGGCATCTGTGCCTGCCCGCAGCAGCGGTGGCTATCGCTTTGTTGCCGGCGATAGCCCGGCATACGCGAGCTTCAATGGCGGAGGCACTGGCCGCTCCTCACATGGTGACGGCGAGAGCCAAAGGCCTGAGACGCCTTCGCATCGTGACGCAGCACGCCCTGCGTTGCGCCTTGAACCCCTTGACTGCGTTGTTCGGTTTTTCTGTTTCGTTGCTCCTAAGCGCGTCACTCCTGGTGGAAGTGGTGATGGGCTGGCCCGGCATCGGGCAACTCACCTATGACGCGGTGATTCGGCGTGACATCTTCCTGGTGGTGGATCTGGCGATGTTGTCGGCCCTGCTGTTGCTGGTAGGAAACGTGATCGGCGACGCGCTGCTGTACTTTTTCGATCCCAGAGTTGCACGCACGTGAAGGGAATGCGACGGGTTGCCTTGGTGGTGTTGTTGCTGGCATATGTGGCCGCGTTGCTTCCAGACTTTTTCTCTCCCTATCGTCCTTCGCGTCAACATCGAGATTATCCCTACGCGGCGCCCGGAATATATGGAGGCGGGCAACTTCGTTTGCTGGTTCGCGGGGAATCGTACCGGCTGTTGGGCGTCGTTCCTGCCTCCCTGCGTCTGTTTGGAACGGATGGACACGGATTTGTATTTCTGCTGGGCAGCGACGAATTCGGGCGGGACGTCTACTCGCGTCTTTGCCACGGAGCTTCCACCTCGCTGCTTCTGGCGCCGGCGGCGGCTCTGTTTTCTCTGATCTTGGCCCTGGGGTTGGGATCGGTGGCTGGTTACTACGGCGGTTGGCCAGACATTGCCGTCACGCGTGCCGGCGAAATCCTGCTAGCTCTCCCCTGGTTTTATTTTGTCGTAGCATTGAGGGCCGCGCTGCCGCTGAATTTGAGCGCTGCTGCAGCGCTGTTGACGCTCTTTACCCTGCTGGGACTGCTTGGATGGGCTTTGCCGGCGCGAGTGTTTCGTGGAATTGTGCGCGGCTTGCGGGTGCGTGATTTTGTGATTGCCTCGCGCTCACAGGGCGCTCGTGACCTGCGCATCTTCTGGTTCCACTTGGTGCCTTTCCTGCTGCCGGCAGCCCGGACGCAGCTATTGGTCAGCTTGCCCGCCTATATCATTACCGAGGTCAGTCTTTCCTTCCTGGGTTTGGGCGTGGTGGAACCAACGCCCACCTGGGGGAACATGCTCACGCCACTTCAGCAGTATGTGGTTCTAACGTCCTATCCGTGGATGTTGGCGCCCGTCGTCGCCATTGTCCTGGTCTTCCTTTCATTGAACACCCTGGCGCAAGATTCCGCTCATCGCGAAGGGGTTGCTAAATAGGAGACGCCCCAACGGGGCGTCTCTGTGTCCGCGAAGCGGACCGATAACAGTAGCCGGGGGTGCCCAGGCGCGGAGCGCCAGGCACCCCCGGTCAGCGATTCCCCGCACGGAATCGGACCGCGCAAGCGGTCCCATTTTTTCCTTCATTTTGTCTTCGTAAATTCCGTATGACGAGCGTTATCTTTGGGACGGAGGCATCCATGACTGCCGAACCTGATGGGACCGCTTGCGCGGTCCGGGTGATATGGGGATGGTTGACCGGGGGTGCCTGGCGCTTCGCGCTTCGGCACCCCCGGCTACTGCTATTGGTCCGCTTCGCGGACGCGCTGGTTTGAAGCGCACTGCAGCATGAGAAAATGTAGAAACTCTAGGGAGACGCCCCAACCGGGCGTCTCTACAATAGGCGCGCTTCGCCCCGACCTAAAGATCCCGCGGTTAAGATCCTAAAGGGCGGGTGGCGCCGCTGGCGGAGTCGGCGGTGGCATCGGGGGAGACGGTGGCATCGGCGGAGGTGGAACAACCACTGCTCCGTTCTTCCGTTTCTCGAAAATGGCCACGCCGATGATTCCCCCAAGGGTGGCGAAGATAAGAGAGAGAATCAGCATGAAGACGAATCCGAAGAACAACGCCACAATCGAGAAAGTGCCCCTTCCAACGGCGGAGGCCAGAATGGAGCGCAAACCCTCCGGAATCTCGGGTCTGTCGAGCATTTCCCGCAACCGCTCGGTGTTGGCAGGAAGAAGCATTTTGACAGGGATCGACAACAATGTGTTCAGGACGCTTCCCGCCACTCCGGCCAGTGCTCCCAATATCGCGCCGTCTCCGGTCGTGACTTTTACCGGGGAATCTTTGATGTACAGGTAAGAAGCGGCTGCACCGCCCATTACTAGCCAGGCACAACAGAGGCAATTGAGAAAGTTAACGACAGGGATCGTCGAACCGCCCGCAAGTATAATCCCGCCGATAAGAGCGGGGGTCATCATTTTGTCCTTCATGGGATCTGAACCTCCGTCTGGTGAAGCGATCTGGCCGCTTCATAGAGCCCTTGCACAACGAATGGAGTAACGAGAACAGAGAAGAGAAACGCGCCGCAAAACCTGCCCACCGCCAAATCCGGATAGACGCCAAGAAAGCCGTTAGCAACATCAACCAGAATGATGACCAGCATCGTGCGGAGCGCGGCCCTGCAGGCCGGAATCCGGAAGATCCAGTGCAAGATCAGACCGGAAAAAAACCCGAAGTAGAAACCACTGCAGCGAGCGCAGACGCTGAGTGGTTTTCCGAACAGCCAAAATGATCGTTCCGGAATCTGATGGCAGATGGGAGCAAAAAAGAGGCGGATCCACTCGGCGGAAACAAATGTCGGCAAAAGAATTGCTAAACACCACAAACCTGCCCCCAGGATCATTCCAATTTGAAGCTTGCGCATGAGAAAGTTGCTGGGATGGTAGCATTCGCGCAATACGCCTGACAACTGATTCTATCGACTGCGGATTGCGGATTTCGGATTGCGGATTCTCCCGATTGCGGATGCGAATTTCGGATTGCGGATTCCCGGAATTGCGGATTGCGGATTGTCGATTGCGAATTAGGGATTTGATTGTCGGCGGTCAGGGGTGTATCGCCCAAGACCTATAGCATGCCCTCTTTGGTGCTGCGGGCTTTAGCCGCATTCAAGATCCCACACCCACAATCTATAATCTGCAATTCGGAGAATCCGCAATCCGAAATTCGCAATCCGCAATCGGGAGAATCCGCAATCCGCAATCGAAACTCCTTTCACAACCTCGCACAGTCTTGTATACTAAGCTCCCAACATGGATTGTGTTGGGATCATTCCCGCCCGTTACCATTCGCAACGGCTTCCGCAGAAAGCACTCCTTCCTATCGCCGAAAAACCTATGATTTATTGGGTTTACCAGAAGGCTTCTCAGGCCGGCCTGGATGCCGTATACGTCGCCACCGACCATGCCGAGATTCTCCAGGCAGTGGAAAACTTTGGAGGAAGGGCGCTGCTCACCCGAAGAGATCACAATTCAGGCACGGAGAGAGTTGCCGAGGTGGCCGAGAGCATCGATGCACGGTTTTTCATCAACATTCAGGGAGACGAGCCCCTCATCGCCCCCGACGTGGTTCGGGCCGTCGCCTCGGCGCTCGTGGCAGGACATGCGCCCGTGGCTTCTGCAATGGTCCGCATGCGCGATCCTGAAGGCTACAACAACCCCGCAGTGGTAAAAGTCGTCGTGGATCGGTCGCTGAGGGCGATGTACTTCTCCCGCTCGGCTATTCCCCACTATCGGGGAAGCGAGTGCGGAACGTATTACAAACATCTTGGAATTTACGGCTATACGCGCGAATTCCTCATGAATCTCAGGACCTTGCCGGAAAGCTCTCTGGAGGCTGCCGAGAAGCTGGAACAGCTCCGTTTTTTGGAATGCGGGGTTCCGATCCAGATGGTGGAGGTAGAGCATGATTCAGTCGGGGTAGATACTGCGGAGGATTTAGAACGCGTACGGCAAATCTTTGGCAATGTCTGTTGTTAGTGGTCCATTGTCAGTTGTCCGTGCGTGTTGCCGAGCTTCACTCGAGAGCGCTTACGAAACGAGGAACGTGGCGAAAAACCATTGAACAAATAACTGTCAACTACTTACGGTCAACTGACTACGGACCACGGACAATCGACAATGGACAAAAAAGGAGGAGCGCGAATGGCTAAATTCATTTTCACCACGGGAGGAGTGCTCTCGTCACTGGGCAAGGGTCTGGCGTCGGCGTCCATTGGATGTCTCCTAGAGGCGCGCGGCTTAAAGGTGAATTTGCTGAAGCTGGATCCTTACATCAATGTTGACCCGGGTACGATGAGCCCCTTCCAGCATGGTGAGGTATTTGTGACAGATGACGGAGCGGAAACGGACTTGGACCTTGGTCACTACGAGCGCTTCACCAACGCTAAACTGACTCGCGATAATAATTCAACCACCGGCAAGATTTATCTGACGGTGATAAACAAAGAACGAAAAGGTGATTTCCTGGGCAAGACGGTACAGGTGATTCCGCACATAACCAACGAAATCAAGAGCACCATCAAGCGCGTGGCCGATGGGGTCGATGTCGTTATTGTGGAGGTGGGAGGAACCGTGGGCGACATCGAAAGCCTGCCATTTCTGGAAGCGATCCGGCAAATGCGCCATGAGCTGGGCCGAGACGACACGCTGTTCGTCCATCTCACCCTGGTTCCTTATATCGGCACCGCGGGAGAGCTAAAAACCAAACCAACTCAGCACAGCGTCAAGGAGTTGCGCGAGATTGGTATCCAGCCCGACATTTTGCTCTGCCGCACCGATCGGTTCCTGTCAAAGGAGCTGAAGGAAAAAATCGCCTTGTTCTGCAATGTTTCCGTCGACGCTGTCATTACGGCCAAGGATGTGACCTCCATCTATGAAGTTCCGCTGGTTTATAACCAGGAAGGATTGGATGAAAACATTGTCCGCAATTTGAATCTCCCCGCCGTCGAACCAAACCTGGACGCATGGCGAGACCTGGTCCACCGGGTCCACAATCCGAAAGGGACGATAACTGTGGGCATTGTGGGCAAATATGTGGAATACGAGGATTCATATAAGAGCTTAAACGAAGCTCTGGTCCATGGAGGTTTGGCCAATGACGTCAAAGTTGACATCCACTGGATTGAAGCCGAGGGTCTTGTAGGCGATGATTTGCCGGAGAAATTCTCCAAAGAAATTGATTGCATTCTGGTGCCCGGTGGATTCGGCAAGCGCGGCATCGATGGAATGATTCGAAGCATCCAGTACGCGCGGGAAAACAAGGTGCCATACCTCGGGATCTGCCTGGGAATGCAGACGGCGGTCATTGAATTTGCGCGCAACGTGTGTGGATTGGACGCGGACAGCTCGGAATTCGATCCGGCGACTGCGCACCGTGTCATCTACAAGCTGCGCGAGTTGCTGGGGATTGAGGAAATGGGTGGAACCATGCGCCTGGGCGCTTATCCCTGCATTCTGGAAGAGGGGTCGCTGGCAGCCCGCATGTACGGCCAGCGAGAAATCTCCGAGCGCCACCGCCACCGTTACGAGTTCAATCGGGAGTATGAAGAGCTGCTGGTTTCGTATGGATTGAAAATCAGTGGAAACTCTCCCGACCGGAATTTTGTGGAGATTATTGAACTGCCTGACCATCCCTGGTTCTTAGCTTGCCAGTTCCATCCTGAGTTTAAGTCTCAGCCGCTTCGTCCCCATCCGCTGTTTGCCGGATTTATTCGCGCCGCAGTAGAGCGAAAATACGGCACGCCCTGGCCGAAGAAGACGGAGGAGCAGACCGCTAAACCGGAAATTCCAATGGCAAAGGTTCCGCGCTAGTACTCTCGAGGCGACGAGAGTGAGAAAAAATCCGATCACTGGTTGAAACAGAAAGCCGTCTACGTCCACGTTCACGACCACGATGACGAGAACGTGGTCGTCGACGTGGACGTGGACGTGAGCGTGATCGTGAGCGTAGACGGTATTTCAAATCGTGATTCCGAGCTCCATTTCCAAATAATCTTCAAACACTTTCCCATTGCTGTTGCAGCGCTGGATGTTCTGTTTCCGGAGGGAAAGTATGTCGCTGTGCCGGTTGTGGCGCCGTAAACTGGATTACTGACAGTGTTTGGAACCGAGAATTCAATGGGCAGCAAGCGAAGTCGATCCTCCCAGCGTCGGAGTCGAGAAAATCCGTTGGAGTCTGCAGCGGGCGACCACACAGGGTCGCCCGTACAGATTGAATGAATTTTTTGACAGCTTCTTTTTTATCTAATGCGCCA
>DASXTB010000398.1:0-11282 GCA_036505615.1 Acidobacteriota bacterium | reverse complement strand
TACTCGCCCGAAAATCTTTTGGGAAAGAAGATTATTCTGGTTGCCAATTTAAAAGCTGCCTGGCTGATGGGAATCGAATCGAACGGGATGGTTCTGGCGGCCACAGAAAATGACATCCCGATCCTTGCCACCTTTTCCGAGGAGGTCTCACCCGGCGCCAAGCTTAAGTAATATGCTGGTCGATTCGCACTGCCACATCGAAATGGACGACTTTGATGCGGATCGCCCCGAGATGCTGAAGCGCGCCGAGAGCGCGGGGGTTGTCCGAATTCTTTGCATCGGCACGGGAGATTGGAGAACGCAGTCGATGCACCGAGCCGGGAACCTGGCAGGCCTGTTCGACTTTATAGACACCAGTGTCGGCATTCACCCGCATGATGCCGCCTTGTACGATCCTGCCGTAGAACGCGAGATTTTGAAATTCGCCGGCGGCGGCAAAGTCGTCGGCTGGGGCGAAATTGGGCTGGATTATCATTACAATGACGCAGATCGAGAAACTCAGTTGAGGGTATTTCGGCGCCAGATGGACTTGGCGCGGGAATTCGAACTGCCGGTGATTGTTCACTCGCGCGATGCCGAGGAGGACACCATACGGGTTTTGCGGGAGGCCAACCGCAGGCCCCTGGCGGGGGTAATGCACTGTTACGGAGGGAGCCGCGAAACGGCGCGTCGCTGCATCGAGCTTGGATTCTTCATCTCCTTTGCCGGGAATGTAACTTTTAAGAAGGCCACCGACCTGCAGGAAGTGGCGCGCGACATTCCGCTCGATTGGCTGCTGATAGAAACTGACGCACCTTATCTTTCCCCGGTTCCTCTTCGAGGGAAACGAAACGAACCGGCTCATGTAAAACACACTGCCCAGTTTCTGGCTGAACTGAGGAGTGAGCCTCGTGAACTGATCGAAGAGGCGACAGCGCGGAACTATTTCAGGCTTTTCCACGAGTAGTGAACTTTATGGCCGCTAAAAACTCCTTTGACATAGTCTGCAAGATTGACCGCCAGGAAGTGGTCAACGCCATCCAACAAGCGATGAAGGAAGTAAAAACTCGCTTTGACTTCAAAGGCTCGAAAAGTGATATCCAGCTTCAGGAACAGGAAATTGTTCTGTTATCTGACGATGAATACAAAATGAAGAGCCTGATCGATATTCTGCAGCAGAAGCTGGTCAAGCGCGGCGTGCCGCTCAACGGACTGGTCTACGGAAAAACCGAAGAGGCTGCGGGGAGTACCGTAAGGCAGAAAATCACCCTGCAACAGGGCATTCCCACCGAGAAAGCGAAAGAGATCGTTAAGGAAATCAAGGACTCCAAGTTGAAAGTCCAGGCCGCCATTATGGGCGATTATGTCCGGGTCTCAGGCGCGTCGCGAGACGCTCTCCAGGAAGTGATCAAACTGCTTCGATCCAGGGATTTTGGAATCTACATGGACTTCACAAACTATCGCAGCCAGTAAGGTAATTCTTTGAATTATGGCCAGTTTTTCATTATAAATAGGGCCGTGAAAGACCATTCGGTGCAGCGTCTGGAAGCCGCCCCGTCCACCCCGCAAGACATTTTCCGCCTGATTGCGCCGGAACTGGAGAAAGTCGAAGTGGAATTGCTGCGCCTTTCCGCTTCCAGCGTCTCTCTGGTAGATCACATCAATCGCTATCTCCACAGCAGCGGCGGCAAGAGGATCCGGCCGGCTCTGCTGCTATTGTCCACCAAAATGTGTGGTGCGGATGGGCAAGAGGCGGTGCGTCTCGGGGGCGTCGTGGAATTGATACACACGGCCACGCTGGTGCATGACGACATTATTGATGACGCCCGGGTGCGGCGCGGGCGTTCCTCAGTCAATGCCAAGTGGGGCAATGAAATCACCGTTCTGATGGGGGACTGGCTCTACATGACGGCTTTCTACCTGGCGCTGGAGGAGCGGAGCTTTCGAATTCTGGACCTGCTCATCGACATAACGCGCAAGATGGTCGAAGGAGAACTGGTTCAGTTGGAACGCAACGGCCGGATTGACATCACTGAACAAGACCACTTGAGCATAATTCACAGAAAGACTGCATGCCTCTTTTCCGGATGCGCTCGCCTGGGGGGGATGGTGTCAGGCAGTTCACCGCTGCAAGAAGAAGCGCTCGCTGAATATGGGTTCAATCTCGGTATGGCGTATCAATTGATCGACGACATGCTCGATTTTACTTCCAGCGAAGCAGTCTTGGGGAAACCGGTGATCAACGATCTGAAGGAAGGAAAACTGACGCTTCCACTGATTTACCTGCTCGAGCTGGGAAACCCGGCTCACTCACTGAAGCTTCAAGCACTTCTCAAATCTTCAACTGTCAGCGAAGAAGACCGCGCAGAGATTATTCGCTGGGTGAATGATTTTGGCACCCTGGAGCGTACCTCGAGAAGGGCTTTCGCATATGCGGAGGAGGCCAAGCGGTGTCTCCAGGTTTTTAGAGATTCCATTTATCGACAAGCTTTATTGTCGATCCCCGAGTTTATTTTGTCGCGAGACAGGTAACGCCGGCGCCCGCCCGTAACCTCGGATTCACAGTCATTCACCGCGGAGACGCTGCGCGGCAGAGCCGCAACCCAATACGCAGCGAGGATAGCAAGCCGCAGACGGAGACGCCGAAGTCTTCGACGCCTTTGGCGTCTAAACCAAATCTTTGAAAATTGGAATCATTTCCGACACGCATGGAATCTGGCGCCCCCGGGTAGCTGAGGTGTTTTGCGGTGTAGATGAGATCGTGCATGCCGGAGATGTGGGCGCGTCCGACATCCTGGAAAAGCTCAAAGAAATTGCGCCGGTGTTGGCGGTAAGAGGCAACGTTGATAATCAAGACGAGACCGCGGCGCTGCCGGGGGAGGCGGAAAGAGAGTTTGGCGGAGTCCGATTTCTGGTGCGGCACATCGGTTCGACCGTTGAGACGGCTCCTTCTGATCTAAAACGCTTGCTCGAGCTGAGAAAAATTCTCGTTTTTGTTTTTGGCCATTCGCACAAGAGCTACGCCGGATACTTGGGCCAGACTTTGTTTTTCAATCCCGGCGCAGCGGGTCCAAGGCGGTTCTCCTTGCCACTTTCGGTAGCGACGATGAAGCTGGAGAACGGAAAAATCTCATGGCAGTTTTGGCCGCTGGAAGGCTGATCTTCTCAAAACCCGCACCGAGCCGCGCGCGTCAGCAAGCGGACTCTCGATGTGTTGATTCTCCGCCGGTTTTCCAGTCTCTTGGAATGCCAGCTCCATATCGAGGGTCCGCTTGCTGACGCGCGCGGCTCGGTCGCCGGCTAAGTGGAGCGCTATTGTGGAGGCGGGGTGGGCACAGGTGGGGGTGTCGCCGGAGTTGCCGGCGCCGGAGATGTCAGCACGGGCTTGGCTGCAGGCTGCGAAATGGTTTGCTTCGGGGGCTCCTGCCCCTTTGAGTTCCCGTTTGCGGCAGCCACTTTAGTAACCGCTTCTCGTTTGGTTGCACATTCCGGGAACTGCTCAACCGGCTTTCCTTTCAGGATCTTTTGCATAAAGTCAATCCAGATAGGAAGCGCAAGCGCGCTGCCCGTGATTTTAGGTCCCAGTGTTTTCTTCGTGTCATACCCAACCCAGGTACCGGCGGTCAAGGAAGGCGTGAAACCGATAAACCAGGAGTCCGTATAATCGTTGGTTGTGCCTGTTTTCCCACCTAGTGGCCGGCCCAACACTTTGGCGCGCGTGGAAGTGCCGAACTGAATCACTCCCTGAAGCAGCGACAACATGTCGCAGGCGACATTGGCCGAAAGCACCTCACTGATCTTAGGCACGTGCTGCTGCAGTTGCAGCCCGTTGTAATCCTCCACTCGTCGAATGAAATAAGGTTTGACCCGGATCCCGTTATTGGGGAATGTCGAGAAGGCCGAGGTCATTTCCAGCAATGTCACTTCATTTGCGCCCAGCGCGATGGGAAGGTAGGGTTGAAATTCGCTGGTGATCCCGAAGCGATGCGCCATGGAAATGATGTTCTTGATGCCTACCTTGGAAGCTATGCGAACCGCCGGCAAGTTGCGGGACTCGGCAATTGCCTTTCGAATGGTAATGGGGCCTTTGTACTCGTTGTCGTAGTTATGCGGAGCCCAATTTCCGAAGCTTATGGGCTCATCCAGAACTATGTCATCGGGCTTGAAACCATCCTCCATAGCGGTGGAATAAACGATCGGTTTGAAGATGGACCCGGTTTGGCGCAGAGCTTGCGTGGCCCGGTTGAATTTGCTCAGCCCGAAATCATAGCCGCCTACCATTGCCTTGATTTCGCCTGTTGCGTTGTCAATGATAGCCGTCGCTCCCTGGACCTCAGGGATTTGATCCAGTGTGACCTGCATCTCCAAAGTGGCTGGGTCCACTTCCTGGATTTCGAACGCGCACACATCTCCCACGCGGAGGATATTAACGGGGGATTTTTTCTTGGTCCAGGCTATTTCCTTTGGTCCAATGCGAGCGCGATAGGATCCAATCCTGATATCGGCAAATTCTTTGTCGACGTCGAGCACCAGGCCATTAATCACCATTCCAGGATGCAAGTTCTGAGACCAGTCCGGATGCACATAGCTGCTCAGGCTGTTTCCTGAGTCGAGGATGTTCAATTGGGGCTTCCGCCACCCTTTTTGTTTGTCGAAAGCGCGCAGGCCCTTGCGGAGCGACTCGGTGGCGGCAACCTGCATTTCGTAGTTGATGGTAGAGTAAATCTGCAAGCCTTTACGCCAAATCTCGTCAGTATCGTAGCTCTCCTCCAGATTCTGGCGCACCATTTCGACAAAATACGGAGCCACTGAGTTGGTGTTCTCACGAATGTTCAAAACAATGGGCTCCTTCATCGTTTTTTCTGCCAGCGCCTCGTCGATATATTTTTCACTCTGCATGCGCCGCAGCACCAGATTCCGCCGGGCCAACGCCCGGTCCGGGTGAAGGATGGGCGAATACCAGATGGCCGACCGGGCCATTCCCGCCAAAAGGGAGCACTCCGCCAGGGTGAGCTGATCGGGCGTCTTGCTGAAATAAAAATCGGCGGCGGCAGCTACTCCGTAATTTCCATGTCCCAGGTAGATCTGATTGCTATAAAAAGTCAGGATCTGTTCCTTGGAGTAATGCTTTTCGATCTGCAGAGCAAAAAGGGCGTCTTTGATTTTGCGTTCGAAGGTTTTTTCCGAGCTTGTCAGGCGCAACTTGCTGAGCTGCTGGGTGAGAGTGCTGGCCCCCTGTGCCTTTCTCCAGGCAAAAATGTCTTCCAGCGCTGCCCGCGCGATTCGATAGAAATCAATTCCCGAGTGTTTAAAGAAATTTTGATCTTCGGTGGCGATGATGGCCTGTTTGAAGCGAATAGGAATTTGCGAGTAACCGATCAGGATCCGTCGTTCAATGGCAAACTGGCCAATGGGGCGGCTGTCGTCCGCATAGACATAGGAAATCACGTCGGGCCGGACGTTTTCCAACTCTCGCACTTCCGCCAAGTCGAAGGAATAGCCGAAAATGAGGCCAATTACCGCCCCTGCGACAGCGACCGTCAAGAGGATCACTCCATATGACGACCAACCGACCCAACGTATCACCCGTCGGAGCTGACGCGAGAAGGGGTCTTTGGATGAAAGCTTAGATGAAAGCTTAAAGGACCATTTCCGGAATCTTTTGGACTCCTGGAGATTGGGCATGTCTGAATTCGTATTCAAGATGAGGCACCCACCGGATTGATTATAACATTTTCAGATGCAGCACAGGGAAGGAGGCAGAAAGCAGAAGGCAGGAAGCAGGAGGCAGACGGCAGGAAGCAGGAGGCAGGAAGCAGACGGCAGGAGGCAGGAAGGCAGGAGGCAGGAAGGCAGGAGGCAGTTAGGCCTGAACGAATCTCTCTGGATTGGCGAGCATACCTCCTAACATTCTTCCTACCGCTTCGTATTCGGCTAAGAGTCTAGCGTGGTAATCGCAAGCCAGATAACCACAGTCTCGGGCGAAGTCCAAGCCGATCTGTGTCTCGGCAGCTTCACCATCAGCATCGGTATCTTGCTGACATACATTTTCCGATATCGTTTCTGTCGAACGTCTGACTCCTGCTTCCTGCCTCCCGCCTCCTGCCTGCCTCCTGCTTCCTGCCTCCTTCATTCTGCCTCCTGCCTTCTGCTTTCTGCCTTCTGCTTTCTGCCTTCTGCTTCCTGCCTCCTGCTTCCTGCCTCCTGCCTCCTGCCGTCTGCTTCCTGCTTCCCGCCCTGCTGATCCAAATTTGACAACATCACACTCACATCCTATATTGCCTTCATACTAAAGACTTAGATATGTGGATACGACAATTTTTGATTTTCCAGGAGATACTTAGCTGGAAGTGAGGAAAGAAGGAGGCTCGGAATGAGCAAGATAATCGGGATTGACCTTGGAACTACCAATTCAGTTGTGGCTGTCATGGAGGGAGGAGAGCCCATCGTCATCACTAACCCGGAAGGGAGCCGGACTACTCCATCCGTAGTGGCGTTTACCAAGACTGGGGAGCGCCTGGTTGGGCAGGTAGCAAAACGTCAGGCGGTCACCAACTCGGAGAACACCGTTTTTTCCATTAAGCGGTTTATGGGCCGCAAATACAACGAAGTGACCGAAGAAATGAAAATGGTCCCCTACAAAGTCGTTGCAGCGGGCAATGGAGATGCCGTGGTCCAAATCGGGGGCAAGCACTACACGCCTCCTGAGATTTCCGCAATGATTCTTCAAAAGATGAAGGCTGCAGCCGAGGAGCATCTGGGACAAAAAGTAACTCAGGTCGTGATTACAGTGCCGGCATACTTCAATGACAGCCAGCGTCAGGCGACCAAGGACGCAGGCCGTATTGCCGGTCTGGAAGTGCTTCGTCTGGTCAACGAGCCGACCGCCGCTGCCTTGGCCTACGGATTGGACAAGAAAAAGGACGAAACCATTGCTGTTTATGACTTCGGTGGGGGAACTTTCGACATTTCCATCTTGGAAGTCGGCGAGGGAGTCGTCGAAGTCAAATCGACCAACGGCGATACGCACTTGGGCGGAGACAACATCGACCAGCGCATCATCGATTGGATCGTCGAGGAGTTCAAGAAGGACCAGGGCATCGATTTGTCCAAGGACAAGATGGCGCTGCAGCGGCTGAAAGAGGCAGCCGAGAAAGCAAAGATGGAGCTCTCTACCACTATGGAAACGGAGATCAATCTGCCTTTTATTACCGCAGATGCCAGCGGGCCGAAGCACTTGACCATGAAGCTGGCTCGATCCAAGTTCGAACAGCTTGTGGAAGACATTCTTCAGAAAAGTGTGGCTCCATGTAAACAGGCCCTGGCCGACGCAGGCCTGAAGGCAGAGGACATCGATGAAGTGGTGCTGGTTGGCGGGTCTACCCGCATTCCGCGCGTGCAGCAGATTGTTCGGGAGCTGTTCAAGAAAGAGCCCCACAAGGGCGTCAATCCCGACGAAGTTGTGGCCGTGGGAGCCGCTGTACAGGCAGGAGTGCTGGGAGGCGATGTCAAAGACCTGCTGTTGCTCGACGTGACCCCGCTGTCGTTGGGAATTGAAACTTTAGGGGGCGTATCCACTAAATTAATTGATCGTAACACCACCATTCCGACGCGGAAGAGCGAAATCTTCTCCACCGCTGCTGACAACCAGACATCGGTGGAAGTTCATGTGCTGCAGGGAGAACGGCCGATGGCTCGGGATAACCGCACATTGGGAAAATTCCACCTGGTGGGCATTCCTGCTGCTCCGCGCGGGATACCTCAGATAGAGGTGACCTTCGATATCGATGCCAACGGGATTGTTAACGTTTCGGCGAAAGATCTGGGAACCGGAAAGGAGCAGAAAATCACCATCACTTCGTCGTCCGGTCTCGCCAAGGAGGAGATCGACCGGATGATGAAGGAAGCCGACGCCCACGCAGACGAAGATCGCCGGAAACGCGATGAAATCGAGGCTCGAAATCGCGCCGACAACCTGGTGTACAACACCGAAAAGATTCTGCGCGAGAACCGCGAGAAGATACCGGAAGCGGATGCAAAGAACATTGAGGCGGCGATCGAAGAAACCAAGAAAGCCATGCAGTCGGACGATGCGCAACAGATCAATGCTGCCGTCGAAAAACTCACCCAGGCTTCGCACAAACTGGCAGAGGTTATGTACCAGTCGGCGCAGACCCAAGGGTCGACGCAAGGTCCGAGCGCTGGCCCGGCGACTGAGCAAGCCGCCGGTGAACAGAAGAAAAAGGATGAAGATGTCATTGACGCCGAGTTTGTCGACGTCGATGAAAACAAGTAATCGTTCCTTCGGTGGGCGACGGGCTTATGGTTTTTCAAAAATTAATTTGTAATGGCTCGAGCGCTGGCCAAGCCAACAATGCCGGAGGGACTATGAGGCCCGAAGGGCCGGCATTGGGTAGGCCCGGCCGTAAGGCCGGGATCATGATTCAAAAAGAACCGGAGCGCCGAAGGCGCGGCACTCGATATTTGCAATATTGGGCGCAAGACAGGGAATTGCTTGGCTCAATGTCGCGCCTTCGGTGCTCTGATTTCATATTTTTTTTTCCCGGCCTCACGGCCGGGCCTACCCGATGGCGGACCTCAAATTCCATCTTATTTATTGGATGAACATGACTAAGAAGAGAGAAGATCCCTTTGCAACAATCTCTACCCTGCAGGAACAGTTGCAGCGGTTTTTTGCGGACGATTTTCCGATTGACGATCTCGCTTCTGCCTGGGTTCCTCCGGTGGACATTTACGAATCGAGCGATCGTTACGTTCTGCAGGCCGAGGTACCCGGTCTGGAAAGCAACGACATCAAGATCGAAGTTCATCAGAACAGGGTCCAGGTCTGCGGCCACCGCAAGGTGCTTCTCAGCGGGGCGCAAAAGTATCACCTTGCAGAAATCCCTCACGGAGAATTCCGTAGGAGCTTTGAATTTCCCGTAGCCATCGAGGCCGATCAGGTAAAGGCGGAATTGTCGGATGGCATCCTGATTATTAACCTGCCCAAGCAAAGCGCCGATGGGGCGCGTAAAGTCAGGATCGGGTAATGTATGCCGGACGCGACGAATTATTACGAAATTTTGGGCGTTCCAAAGACTGCCGGTGCTGCAGAAATCAAGAAGGCTTACCGCAGGCTCGCTCGCAAGTTTCACCCTGACGTTAATCCAGGAGATAAAGCCGCCGAGGAAAAGTTCAAGAAGATCCAGGAAGCCTACATCGTATTGAGCGATGTCGACAAGCGCAAGATGTACGATCAGTACGGCTTCTATAGGGAAGGCTTCAGCGGGCAGGCGGCAGACTACCGTTCTGCGGGTCGCGCGCGATCCGGTGGTGCGGCCGGATTTGATGGGTTTGATTTCTCAGATTTTGCCAACGCCGGCGGTGCCGGAAATTTTTCGGATCTCTTTTCGGATCTTTTTGGGAGCGGGGCACGCAGCGCTGCCAGCGCCCGCACCGGACCGATGAGGGGTGAGGATCTGGAATACTACCTCAATATAGGCTTTCTGGATGCGGTCCGCGGCTTAAGCACGCGAATCAGCCTAAGCCGGAAGGCAGCCTGTAATGTTTGCAACGGCACGGGCAGTACGTCAGGCAAAACGCAACACACATGTCCGGTATGCAACGGCAAGGGTCAGATACAACAGAGCAGGGGTCCGTTGCGATTCTCATCTACCTGCACCAACTGCGGAGGAACCGGCCAGATCATCCGGGGCGACTGCTCCAACTGTTCCGGCACCGGGTTGATCAACCGGGCGGAAACCATCAACGTGCGAATTCCGGCCGGAGTCACCAACGGCTCTCGAGTGCGGGTGCCCCGCAAGGGGAACGACGGTGTTCGCGGGGGGCCGCCGGGAGATCTTTACCTGGTAGTCAATGTTGACGCGCACGACTTCTTTTCCAGGGAAGGCGATGACATTGTCTGCAGGGTGCCGGTGACGGTTACTGAGGCCGCGCTGGGCGGCGAGATTGAAGTCCCCACGCTTGATGGGAAGGCTCTGTTGACGATTCCGCCGGGAACACAAAGCGGACAGAAGTTTCGCCTGGCAGGCAAGGGAATTGCCTCTCGGCGAGGAACTCGGGGAGATCAGATAGTTGAAGTCAAAGTAGTTCTCCCAAAAATAAAAGACGAGCGCTCCAAGGAAATCCTGCGGGAGCTGGAGCGTTTGAATCCGTACAATCCGCGATCAGAGCTGAGATTCGGATAAGGCAATGAAAAAGGAACGCAGATCAGGTTACACCATCAGCGCTGTGGCTGCCATGTACCAGATCCATCCGCAGACGTTGCGGTTGTACGAACGCGAGGGCCTGCTGAAGCCTTCCCGCAGCCGCGGCAATACAAGGCTTTATGAGGATCAAGACCTTCAGAGGTTGGACTTGATATTAAGTCTCACCCGAGACCTGGGCGTCAATCTGGCCGGGGTGGACGTAATTCTGAACATGCGGGAGCGGATGGTGGCGCTGCAGCGGGAAGTAAACGAGTTGTTTCAGTACATGCAGTGCCACCTGGAACAGGACGAGACGGCGTTTCGCGAAAAACTTCGCAATTCGCTGGTGCCGTTGCCACCCACAAAGATTGTTCGGGTTCGCCGAGGAAAGGAATAGTCTCGAGTTTCGAGTCTAGGGTCTCGGGTTTGGGTGCTGGGAATGGATCGCCAGCCGCCCACACGGTATTGTGTGCAGCACACTCAGACCTTAACACCTCGCGCCACTGCATGCAGCCACAGAGCCGCGGCCGGAACACCTCGCGCCACTGCATGCAGCCACAGAGCCGCGCCGGAAGGGCGCGGCGCGCCAGAATAGCCAGCTTGGGCAATCCCGCTGTGCTCAAGCCGGCTACATATTTTCAGTTAGTTATGAGGTTGTGGGAGCGGACAGACGGCCTGAGGGCCGTCTCAGTGCGGATAACTTTAGATTGCCGCGCCGCGCCCTTCCGGCCGCGGCTCTGTGGCTGCATGCAGTGGCGCGAGGTGTTAAGCTCTGGGCCCAGCTTAATCATTGCCGGCCCAGCATAGTCATTGCCTGCCCAGCATAGTCATTGCCTGCCAGCATAGTCATTGCCTGCCACGTGATTATCCTGCATCCTGCAACTAGTGCCTGCCACGTTATTATCCTGCAACTAGCGGCTGACAAAGATTTCTCTTCTCCATGCCGTGCCAGCGTAGTCATTGCCTGCCACGTCACTATCCTGCAACTAGCGGCTGACAAAGATTTCTCTTCTCCATGCCGAATGTCTTTCCTTCCGATCGCATCTTTTTTTTCGCAAATTTCGACATTGGCCAGTTATGTCTTCTGACGGGCCG
>DASXTB010000397.1:0-12542 GCA_036505615.1 Acidobacteriota bacterium | reverse complement strand
CCCAGATTGGTGTGGGCCCGATAATGGGAAGGATCCATCTGCACCGTACGCTGAAAGCCCAGGACGGCGTCATCGATGCGATTCATTTTCAGGTAGGCCTGTGCCAGATCAAACGTGGCCAGGGCATCTTCTCCGCCCAGCTCGATGGCCCGTTTGAATTGCTCAACGGCGGCCGGATAATCGCCATTGTGAAAATAAGCCTCACCCAGCTTGTAGTGGACCAGTTTCAAGTTGGGCTGCGTTTGGACGATTTCCCGATAACGGGGAATGACCTTGTCGTATTCACCGCGGGAGGCGAGTTCAAACAGCGCCACGATTTCGTTGTAGTTTCCAATCTGGTCCTTGGGATCAGGCAAGGATTGGTAGTCTTCGGCGCCGTTCTTCCCCATGGAAAGTGAAACGTATCCCAGAGAACGAAGCTTCTCAATCGTCTGAGCGTCCAGATTCGACTGCGCCCGGCTGGCCGAGGCAGGAGCACTGCGCGCCATCAAAGCTCTGAGGTTGTCACGGAGACGATTGGCCAGCACGCCGTTTTCCGCTGCCATGTTTCGTGATTCGCCGAAATCCTTGGAAAGGTCGTATAACTCCGGCTGCGGCGCAAGGATGTATTTGTGGGCGCTTGAGATGATGGCCCGGAGCTGGCTCCATCCGAATTGAAACCGCGGGTAATAGCATTCCGCGTACAAATCGGCGCGGTAGTTGGGATTCTTCCCCAACATCAACGAAAGCAGACCGGAACCCTGCACGGAAGGCAACTGTGATTTTTCGATCTGCAGTATCTGAGCCAGTGTGGGCATCAAGTCAACCGTTCCGACATTTTGAGGAATCGTCTTTCCCCCGTGTGCTCCACCCGGAAAACGGACAATCATCGGAACATGAAGGGTTGCGTTGTAAATGAAAAAACCATGTTTCTCTTCTTGGTGTTCCCCGAAACTTTCACCATGGTCTCCCACGACGGCGACAAGCGTGTCATCGTAGGCGCCGTTCTTTTTCATCCAACCCACAAGCGTTCCCACATTGGCATCAGAAAACTCAACCTCACCGTCGTACGGGAGCCCCGGGTGGCGGGAAAGGTAAGGCTGGGGAGGCGTATAGGGATCGTGAGGATCGTAAAGATGTACCCAGACAAAGAATGGTTTGCGCCGGTTTGCCTGAAGCCATCGAACCGCTTCCTTGACGACCAGATCCCCGGTGCGCTGAATATAGCCGGGACTGACATTCTCAAACCGCGTCAGATCGAAATTGTCATAGTAATAATCAAATCCCTGGTTGAGACCGAATTTCGAATCGAGCACGAAAGCGCCGACGAAAGCCGCCGTCGAGTACCCTCCCTTTTTCAAAACCTCCGCCAGAGTCACTTGCTCGGGGGGGAGGACAAAACCGGAGTTATCGCGCACTCCGTGGAAAGACGGATAGGTCCCGGTCATGATGGTGCAATGAGAAGGCAGTGTCAGTGGGACTGCGGAGAAGGCTTTCTCGAAGTGCACTCCTTCTCGAGCCAGTTGATCGAGCACTGGTGTGCGCGCTTTCGAGTAGCCGTAACAACCCAGCCGGTCGGCGCGCAGCGTGTCGATGGTAATGAGGAGTAGGTTTGGATGATGCTTTGCGGGTGTCGGGTGTTGGGTGTTGGGTGTCGGGTGTCGGGTGTCGGGTGCCAGGTGTTGGGTGTTGGGTGTCGGGTATCGGGTGTCGGGTGCCAGGTGTTGGGTGTCTGGTGATGGGTTTTGGGTACCAAGTTTCGAGTTTCGCGTCTCGACTTTCGGGTCTCGGGTCTTGGGGGCTGGGTATAAGGTCTCGAGCGCCGAGGCTGGGGTCTCGAGTTTCGGGTCTCGGGTGTCGGGTGGATTTACCGTCCGAATTTTGGGAGCGGAGAGACGGCCTGAGGGCCGTCTCAGCCTGCCAGTCGGTAAGCCTGCTACTGACGTAGCGAAGAAAGCAAGAACAACGCCGAGGAGGAGACGATAAGAGAACCCTCGGCGCAGCATGTCGCGATTATAACACCGCAAGCAGACGAAGAGTGTCCCGAGCCGCGAGCGTTGATAAGCTGTGAAAAAATCAATTGGATTGTAGGGGCGGCCTTGCGTGTCCGCCCGAACCCGTGCGCCTTTATTGGAAAACGGGCGACCACACAGGGCGCCCGGTACAGATGAAATCAATTTTTCACACGTTCTGAACTCACGCCTGCTGCTCAAATTCTAGCGCCTGGGCGCGATAGAGTGTGGCCCAGGGCGTAGCGCAGCGGAGCCCTGGGATTTAAGAATTCTTAAGCATGCGAAGCCCGCCCATCGGGCGGGCGACAGAAGATTTTTTTCGCAAATTCCCAGTCATGGCAGTTGTGTATAGTGCCATGGCACATTCATACACCAATCTCCTCTACCACATTCTGTTTTCAACCAAGAACCGTAGGCGCTACGTGCGCCCTGAGATTCGAAACCGATTGCACCAATATATCGGTGGGACCATCCGCGCCCTGGGCGGAGTGGCTCTCGAGGTCAATGGAGTTGACGATCATATCCATGCGGCCGCCAAAATGCCTCCCACGATCAGCATTTCTGACTTTGTGGGCAAGTTGAAGTCGAACACTTCGAAATGGGCCAAGCAGCATTGCGCCGGTTTTGGTTGGCAGGAGGGATACACGGCCTTTACCGTCAGCGAATCGCAGTTGCCGCACTTGCGCCAATATATTCGGGATCAGGAAAAGCATCATCGGAAGATGAACTTTCAAGAGGAACTTACCAGGCTCTTAAAAGCCCATCGAATCAGAGTTGAAGAGGAATAACCAATTAGCCTTCTGTCGCCCGCCCGAGCGGCGGGCTTCGCAGTTATAGTTGAGTTTCGTTATCCCAGGGCTGCGCTCCGCTCCGCCCTGGGCCACACTCTGACGCGCTTGGCGCAAAAGGCTTGGGGAAACTGCCCTTTCGCACACGGTTTGGATCTTTCAAATTTAGCTTCCCTACAACTGGGGCACTTGCAGATTCGGATTCAATTCTTTCGCCTTCCGAAACGCAGCCCGGGCTTCCTCCTTCATTCCCTTCCCCACGTAAGCCTGCCCCAAATAAAAATGCGCCAAACTCGATTGCGGATCCAGCTGGACGGCCGCGCGGGCCTGCTCCAGGGCTTGGTCGTAACGAGCCTGTTTTAGGTACGCCAGGCTCAGGTTGGTGCGCGCCATCGGATTGTTTGGCGCCGACTCCACCGCCTTGCGGTAGCTGTCGGCGGCCCGATCGATCTTCCCCAACTGGAAATAATACGAGCCTAAATTGTTGAAGCCGTCGGCATAGTCAGGGCGCCCTTCCAGCGCCTTCAATTCTTCCGAAACCGCCTCTTCAAACCGTCCCCTCTTTCCCAGAAGCGTCGCCAGCAGATGACGGGCAGCAAAGTGCCTCGGTTCCTGAGAGAGGATTTCGCGCAAAGTCTGCTCGGCTTTATCAGTCAGCCCCGACTGCGAATAGGCGCGCGCCAGTTGAAAGCGCGCCACATTGGATTGAGGATTGTATTGCAACGTCTCGGCAAATTCCTCGGCGGCTTTCAGGTACTGCCCAAGCGTGAAGTACTCGCTTCCTAGGAGGAAATGGACTACCGGCATCTTGGGTTCCTGTTGCGCGACCTGCTGGAGCATGTCAATTGCCACGCGGACTTGTCCCCGCCGCGAAACGGCAATGGCCCGATTCAACTGGTTGTAGGTAGAAATCTTCTCCTTGGGATCGTGCAATTGCTGAGCCGTTGTTCCTGGATTGCCCGCCGAGAACGCCACATAACCGAGAGACTTCAGCCGCTCCATCATTTCCGGATCAGACTCTGCGGCCTTTCCAGAACGGCCCGGCTGAGCGCCGAACCTGCGTTGCACAGCGTGCAGATCTTCCTTCATTCGGCTGGCCAGAGCTTTGTTCTCGGTGAAGATGTTTTTCAGCTCATGAGGATCCTTTTGCAGGTCATACAGCTCTGGTATGGGCGCCTCGATGAATTTGTAATTGGCAGTGGAGTAGCCGAAGAGCGGGCTCCAGCCAAAATGGATCCGCGGGTAGTGAGTTTCCGTATAGGCGGGAAGATCGACCTTGGGACGTTTGCCGGTCATGACCGCCAGCAGCGCTTCTCCCTGCATCCAGGAAGGGACTTTTTCACCCAACAGTTGAATGATGGTGGGAGCAATGTCCACGCTGCGAACCTGATTGGGCACGCGAGCGTGCTTCCAGGACTGGCCCTTTGCCTGATCAGCCGAAAGCTTGAAAATCAGGGGTACGCGCAGAGAAGCGTCGTAGATGAAATAGCCGTGATACACCTCCCGGTGCTCGCCCAGGCTCTCACCGTGATCCGACGTGAAGACAATCAAGCTGTTCTCGTACAGTTTCTGCTCCTTCAGAGATTGAAAGAACTCTGCCAGAGCCGAATCGACGTAGGCGATCTCGCCGTCGTAAGGATGTTCTTTAAACTCGGTCGCAAACGGCTCCGGTGGCGCGTAAGGATCGTGTGGGTCGTACAGATGTACCCAGAGGAAGAAGTGCCGAGAGCGATTTTTCTGCAGCCATTGCAGCGCGGGCTCAATTACGTCATCGGCGCGGCGCTCGAGGCGATCGAAGTCAATCTGTCGCAAACCTTGTGTATGGAACCGGTCATTGTAGGTCTCAAAGCCGCGATTCAATCCAAAAGCGGCTGCCAGCACCGAGGAGCCTACAAATGCGCCCGTTGCGTAGCCCTTCTGCTTGAACCATTCCGCCAAAGTGGGAACATCGTCGCGCAGCCGCCCCACTACATCCTGAACACCGTGATAAATGGGATAGGCGCCTGTGAGGATGGTGGCATGGGAAGGAAGCGTGATCGGAGTTTGAACGATCACATTTTCAAATGTCACGCCCTCTTTTGCCAAAGCCGCGATCGTTGGGGTCTTGCCTTTTGTGTAACCATACGCTTCCAGGTGGTCCGCACGGAGTGTATCGACAGTGATGAGGATGACGTTGTCGGCACGGGCCAGCAGACAGAAAGTGAAAAAAATAACCGCGAAGAACGCAAAGGACGCGAAGGAAACTCCGGAGGCTGAGACATGTCGCGGCCTTACCTCGCCAGAGGCGCGCCCACATTGTTGAGGCGCGGCGGTACCGCGTTTCAAGGCTCGGATTCGATCCGCGTTCATCGGCGGCGGATTCTTCCTTCCAGCACTAGCTTCCAACAATCTCAAAATCCGCCTGGCTGACGGCGGTCTGGCCGCTGCGAGAGTCTTTGACCTTGACCGTAAGCCGGTAGTTGCCCTGCTGCAGGTTGGCCAACTTCATTTTGCGCACCAGAACCAGCCGCTGCGGTGAGAAGTATTCTATGGAATTCCCCGCGTGGTCGGTAATCTGGGTCAGGACTTTGTCTCCCTCGGTGATGGTGTACTCGATGGTAACTGTGGGTCGCGAAGTGGCCGCATCGATCGCCGGATTGTAGACCTGCAGATAAATGCCCAGTTCATCAGTGGGCTTAAACCTCCCGCCGACATTGGGAACAACCTTCACGTCGCCAATAATGAAGCTCTGAGGAACCGACGGGAGTGCCTTGAGCGTGTCAACCATCTTGGCCAACACAATGGGACTGGCGGCCATCTTCTGCTTTTCCACAACAGGCACGTGGATGCTTCGTTCCAGCGTTCCCACATTCCCACTGTTCAAGTCCTTGATTACCATTTCCAGCTTGTAACGGCCCGGCCGGAGAGAGACCATCTTCTGATACATCGACTTTTGCTTTTGTCCTCCCTCAAATTGAGCTTCCCGGTATTCCGACGCAATGCGATCTTCGAATTCTGCAGCCACCATGCCACTAAGAGCCGTCACACGGCCATAGAGCCCGACACTGGCCTTGTACAGGTCGCCCAGTTTCCGGTATTCCAGCGCCTGGTTTGGGATCTCGACTGTGATAGGCACAATGGAACTATCCGAGTCAACCCACACTTGATGCACTGCAAGCGAAAGCGGAAGAGTGGCGTAACTGATTTTGGCTTCTACGATGGCCTGGAGCTCTCTCTGCTGGATCTGTGGCGGTCGCTGCAGCGCAAAATAGCGCATCATGCTCTCAAACGGCGTATCCTTCGCACGCATCCCGGACCTTGCCTGATAGACAGGATCATTCATCATGCCGGGATGAATTCCGGGGCGCTGCCCCTGCTTGAGCAGTCCCAGACGCTCCGCCGTCGTCAGACCCTCTCCCGGCTCATTAAGCAAAAGATCCTTTTCCCAACTGTTCATCGCCATCTTGTATTCACCGGTCCAGGAGCGATCCACAAACTCGATCTCGACGTCGTCGCCGATTCCCGGGATATACCGGTACCGCCACACCTCAAAAGGATACGTGGTGGTCTCACCGCCGCCCTCGTAAGGCTTGCGCCGGTAAGAGCCGCCGCTGCTGTGGTGCTCGATCTCAGCAGGTTCTCCGAACATAATGTAGATGCGACCGCGGTCGCTTTTCCAGCCCGGCATGCCGCTGCCGAAGTGCTGGTTGGCGTAGGCAATGCGGCGGTAGTGTTCTTCTTTCACCTCATTGATGGAAGTCTTGTTGTCGGGGCTGCGCCGCAGCCAGAACTGCTCGATGAAGTTGTCCTTTTCCTCAGGAGTTGTCAGCTTGCTGAAGACGGCGCGTTCTTCGTCGCTGATGATATAGTCGACGTCTTCGTTCAGCCATTTATCGTAGTATTTTGCGGCTTCTTGTTCCTTCTTGCGGTCCTGTTCCTTCTTCCGATCTTGGGCGTGCCCAAAAAGAGGGATGACGATGAAAACCAAGAGAAGGGCTCTCACAACAAATCGTGCCACTCGCATGCCGGATCTCACATTAAAAACCAACTGCTTTCTGCTCCCCATATCCTTTTACTGATTATGCCAAAGGATCGTTCCAAGTGAGTTGAAAATCGTAGTGGGACGGAATTCATGGGGAATCCAAAGAATTGAGTCAGGTCTTCAGGATTCAACTGTTGCGCCTGCAGATGTGAGAACGTGTGACAATGTCAGATTGAATCAATTTTTTTCACAGCTCCCCCTGACGGTCGCGGTTCGGCCAGTGACCGCAATTTTTCCCACTTGAAAGCTCGACCTTCTTCCCTGTAACTTGCCCCTTGCCACCTGCGCCTCCTATGAAGATCTACACTAAGACCGGCGATTCCGGCCAGACATCCCTATTCTCTGGCGAGCGGCTTTCAAAATCGGACCTTCGCGTGTCTGCGTACGGAGACGTCGACGAGTTGAACTCCTTTCTGGGGATGGCAATCCTGCGAACGTCGATCGAAGGAAATCGAGATCTCCTCGGCAGGATCCAGAACCGCTTACTCGATTTGGGAGCCGACCTGGCCACTACCGCGCGAAAGAAGTCGGTGAAGCGCATCGACGACAAGGGGATCCGGGAAATGGAAGCAGCCATCGACATCATGGACGCCCGACTGCCTGAGCTGCGCACTTTCATTCTGCCCGGTGGCACAGAGGCGGCGGTGTGGCTGCATCTGTGCCGTACTATTTGTCGCAGGGCCGAACGCTCTGTGGTTCAATTGCAGGCGGAGTCTGAGATCAATCGCTGGGCCGTCATGTTTCTAAACCGCCTTTCAGATCTTCTCTTCATGATGGCGCGTTATGAAAATTTTTCTGCAGGTGTAAGCGACGTCACATGGGAAAAGCAGGACTCGGAGGGAAGTTCAAGCCGCTGACGGAAGCAGGGCTCCGCCGCGAATGAAGCGCGGAGTCAACAAAGTCGAAATATTTCGCAAATCGCGATCACGAAGTTGACAGACTTTGAACAGTTTATCTACAATTCGCCAATTCAATTTGGATTTCGTATTCTTGGGTTCGAATGTCGTTAAAGTCCGAAGCTGATTCCCGCAACCGATCCTTAACGCCGTAAGTCCCTGAAGCGATCCAATTCTTTCATGGGAGCATTGAATGAGTAGAGAAACAGGAAAAGTAAAGTGGTTCAATAACACCAAGGGATACGGTTTTATTGAACGGCAGTCAGGCGGAGATATCTTCGTCCATCACACAGCCATTCAATCCACCGGTTTTCGCTCGCTTGAAGAAGGCGAAGCGGTTCAGTTCGACGTGGTCGAGGGACCCAAGGGATTGCAGGCCGCAAACGTAGTCAAAGTGCAAAGCTGAATCCTCCAGCAAGCTCAACCCGGATAATCCACAGTTCTTAATGCAGCGGTGGATACGGACTGCGCTACCTCTGGCGAGGCCCTGGGAGCGCGCTTCCAGCGCTTTTAAGAGACGGCCCTCAGGCCGTCTCTCCGCTCCAAAAATGTCCAGACTTTAGGAGCGCTTCGGGCGCTCTAAGAGACGGCTTTCAGGCCGTCTCTCCGCTCCCAAAATGTCCGGACTTTAGGAGCGCGCTCCCCGACTTCATTGAACTCGTTCCGTCTCAGGGAAGTTCGGTGTCATGGGCACCGGCGAGGCATGGTGGTGGACCAGTTTCCACTCTTCTCCAACCCTCATATAGATGTTGGTCGCCTGCGCCAGCGAAGCAGCCAATCCATCGCCCGCATCAGCGGTTATCTCTTCAATGCAACTGATCCAAGCAATAGGACCGCAAAGCTGCAGCCCTACTTGACGCAGCCGGATCTTCAACTGGCGAGTATTGGTAAATATACCTTCCCAACTCTTCCGAATCTCTTCCCATCCGGTGATGGCCTGCCAGCCGGGATGGGCGCAAAAGACCCAGTCTTTTTGCAGCCAAATGCCGTCCATTCTTTCCAAGTCCAGCGTCTGCAGGGCTCGATAAAAAGATTCGTTGGCTTCTAAAACAGCATCCTCCGCGGAAACAGCCGGCCGAAGTCTTTCAGGCATGTAGGAATTTTAGTATGGACAGCCGCGTAATTTGAAAAAATAATCTCAAGAATAGATGGATCAAAAGCGCTACTTCACCTTAAACGAAGCCAATCAGGTTTTGAAGGAAGTGCGCGGCTGGGTGGCGCACCTCACCGATGTCAAGAAGTCTCTCGACGCTAAAGGTGCAGAAATCGAGCAACTCAAAGAAAAAGGAGTGGACAATGCCGGCAGCCCGGTAGGCACTCTCTACGTTGAAGAATTGATCGATTTGCAAAATACACTGAATCGCATCCAGGAACAGGGAATTCTGGTCAAGGATTTGAACCGAGGTCTAATTGATTTCCCCCATCTCAAAGATGGACGCGAAGTGTATTTGTGCTGGGAAATGGGCGAAGAGTCGATAGAATTCTGGCACGAGATTGAAGAAGGATACGCGGGAAGGCAGAAGATATAGAGGCAATTCTTAAAATTTCGAATGTCGAATTTCGAATGACGAATGCTGGGTTTCTAGGGCTGTCCTTAGCCACCGCCATACCGGCAAGGCACGGAGCATTTCATTCGACATTCGAAATTCGTCATTCGAAATTCTAAATGCACAGCACTACTTTACCAAACTGCTTCCCCTCTTCCAGGTACTGATGCGCCTGTCGCGCCTGTTCAAGCGGAAAGCTGCGATCGACCACCGGCGTAAGCAATCCGGCCCTTAGGAAGCGGCAGGCTTCCAGCAACTCCACCTTCGAGCCCACGTAGCAGCCGAGAATTGAAAGCTGCTTGCTGAAAACATAACGAATGTCCGTTTCGGCCGCATAGCCGGTCGTTGCGCCGCATGTCACCAGACGTCCGCCTGCGGCCAGCGAAAGCAGGCTCTCCTTCCATGTCGTTTTGCCCACGTGCTCAAAAACCACGTCCACTCCCTTCTTGCCCGTGATGTCACGAACTTTTTCGGAAATGCTCTCTCGGTAATGATCGATAACTATGTCAGCTCCCAGCGTAACAGCCGCCGCCGCTTTGGCCTCGTTTCCAGCGGTGGCAATGACGTGGCAGCGGAACAGCTTCGCGATTTGAATGGCAGCGCTCCCTACGCCGCTGTTTGCTCCAAGAATCAATATTTCTTCGCCCGGCTGAATCCGGGCTCTTGACACCAGCATGTGCCAGGCGGTCAGAAACACCAGCGGGAAAGCGGCGCCCTGTTCAAACGACAGCGCCTCGTCCAGCTCAATAAGATTCTCTAGCGGCGCGCATATCTTTTCCGCGTATCCCCCGTCAATCCCGTAACCGAATAACGTGTAACTTCTGCACAGATTATCTTCACCCGCCAGGCACCTGCGGCAGCGGCCGCAGCTCACGCCGGGCGACAGCATGACCCGCTGGCCGGTGGAGAATTGCGAACGGCCGTCAATCGCTTCGATTTCTCCAGAAATATCGCTTCCCGGAATTCGCGGAAGGGAAATTCGGGCGCCCGGAATTCCCCGGCGAACCCAGATATCCAGATGATTCAGGGCGCAGGCGCGAACGCGCACTAGCGCGGTAGAGGGACGCAAAGGCGGGTCTTCAACCTGCTCGAAGCGGAGAACTTCAGGTCCTCCATGGGAATGGATGCGGACGGCGTTCATGGAATTCTGGATTGCGGATTATCCCGATTTCGGATTGCGGATTTCGGATTGCGGATTGCTTCCAATTTCGAGTTGCAGAATGGGATTGCGCATTGCATCGAGTGTCGAATCACCCATTCAAATGCTGAATGGTGTTCCCGAACGCTCCGCTGCGCAGTGTTGTGTGAAGCAATTACCGAATACCCTCAAACTTCTTCGACTCCACAATCCACGATCTACAATCCGCGATCCGCAATCGACTCAATCCGCAATCCGAAATCCGTAATCCGCAATCGAACTATGCCACTGTCACCTCTTTGCAGAGATAGACGTCCTGGATAGCGTTAAGAAGCTTAATTCCTTCCGTCATCGGTTTCTGAAATGCTTTGCGGCCGCTGATCAGGCCCATGCCCCCGGCTCGCTTGTTGATCACCGCCGTCGTGACGGCCTCCGACAGGTCATCTTTTCCGGAGGGCCCACCGGAGTTGATCAACCCCACACGCCCCATATAGTCGTTGGCTACCTGATATCGGGCCAGATCGATAGGATGATCCGAGCACAACTCGGTATACATGCGATCGTCTATTTTCCCGTAGCTGGAACCGCCGGTATTTAACGCCTTAAACCCGCCATTGACGGTGGGCAGCTTCTGTTTGACGATGTCGGCGCCAATCGTTACCCCCAGATGATTGGCCTGTCCGGTGAGGTCGGCGCTCTCATGGTAGTCGACGCCGCCGGTTTTAAACGCTTTGTTGCGCAGGTAGCACCACAGAATGGCTGCCATTCCCATTTCATGGGCCGTCTTGAAAGCCTTGCTGACCTCGACAATTTGCCGCGCGCTTTCCGCCGACCCGAAATAAATGGTCGCACCTACGGCTACCGCTCCCATTTCTTTTGCCTGCCTGACCCTGGCAAAAAAAATCTGATCGAACGCATTCGGGTAGGTCAGAAGCTCGTTGTGGTTGAATTTCAAAATGAACGGGATTTTGTGCGCATACTTTCGGGCCACGCTTCCCAGAACCCCCAGAGTGGATGCCACGGCGTTGCATCCTCCCTCAATGGCAAGCTGCACGACCTTTTCGCCATCGAAATAAATCGGGTTTTTCGCGAAAGACGCGCCTGCCGAATGTTCCACGCCCTGGTCCACCGGCAGGATAGAGAGATATCCGGTTTGTGCCAGGCGTCCATGATTGAGCAGCGTCTGCAGGCCGCGCAGCACCGGCACCGGGCGATCCGACGGGCCGAATATCCGATCGACCCAATCGGGTCCGGGTATGTGAAGCGACTCTCTCGGAATGGTCTTACACTTGTGATTAAGCAAACTGTCTGCGTCTTCACCCAAAAGATCGCTGATCTCGTCGATGCGACTGCTTACTGTCTGAATGTTCATTTGAAGCCCCTGGTCAGATTACCGGATTCTCCCCGCGCCCGCTTTGCTTACGCTCGCGGTACCGATTTTTTCACATCTGGAAGAGGGTCTTAAGCAAGACCCCTGATATTCCCGCCGTTTGCCGCTTCTGTTCGGGCCTTCGCATCAGGTCCTCGACTGGAAGGCCTCCTCATTATAAGCTGAAGCTCGCGCTCAGTTCCATCTGTCATGACCGACGCTTTGAAGCAGGTAAATCTCAGCGCCATCCGGGCGGCACGCACACATGTTTACCCCCACATGCAGGCGTCTCCTCTGATCTTTTCCCCGCTTCTGAGCGAGCGGCTGCGAGCTAAGATTTTTCTCAAGCACGAAAATCACAACCCCACGGGATCCTTTAAAGTGCGCGGCGGGCTCAATCTGGCCGGCAGACTTTCCCGCAGCGAGCAGCGCCGTGGCATCGTCAGCGCCACTCGGGGAAATCACGGACAGTCGCTTGCATTCGCCTCCCGGCTGCATGAAATTGCGTGCACCATCTTTGTGCCCCAAGGCAACAACCCGGAGAAAAATCAAGCGATGCGTGCCTATGGGGCAAAGCTGGTGGAAACAGGCGATGATTTTGACGAAGCGCGCATTGCCGCTGAAGAAATGGCCCAACGACACGGCATGCGTTACGTGCATGTTGCCGAGGCCGACTTGATCAACGGAGTCGGCACGTACGGGTTGGAGATCTTCCAGACGCTGCCCGATGCCGACATCGTGATCATTCCCGTGGGAGGGGGAAGCGGTGTGTGCGGCACGCTGACGGTTCGA
>DASXTB010000396.1:0-11634 GCA_036505615.1 Acidobacteriota bacterium | reverse complement strand
CGCTCCAAAATTTCACGCACCAGTTGGGAATCCGTTTTGCCAAGCTGTTTTGCTTTGCGGCGCAGCTGCGTTTTTTGATTTTCAGTTACCCGAACCGTTAGTGTCTTACTCATGTATTACAGCGTATGCTGAAGGATAACTGGGTGGCAACAAGATTTCTGGCATTGGCGCCGAAATGATAACATGTCATTTTTCACTCCAGCATGGACGAAAGAAGGGAGTACCGATGAGTCGATCCCAAGATACTTGCGGAGGAGGCATGGTGTTGTTGCCGCCGGCCAGCCGCCTGCTGGCGCTTTGTCTTTTACTGGCGGCAAACTCCTCTTTCAGCCATTCGAAGAACTTGAAACCCGAAATGGGAAACCCGAAACCTGCCAAGAATGCCATCAAAGCGGCTCAACCAGACTTGATGCCCATACCATCGCAGGTCGCCTGGGGCGAGGGAAGACTGGTTTTGAATTCACGATTCTCGATTGAAGCCAGCGGTCCGGCAGACCCTCGCATCCAGGGCGCAGTCCGGCGAACTTTGCAGCGGCTTCAGGATAAGACGGGATTGAAATTCATCTCCGCTACCACAGGCGCCGCAAAAGGTGGGTCCGGCAAGGCGGCAGCAGCGGCACGGGAGACAAAACTTTTTATCCAGTACGACTCTGCGGGACTTCCCGTGCAGTCCGTTAAGGAAGATGAATCCTACACCCTGCACGTGACTGCGAAGCAGGCGCGCCTTTCTGCTCCTAATCCACTGGGTGTCTTGCGCGGGTTGGAAACGTTTCTCCAGCTCGTTCGAAAAGATCGGACGTTGTTTGTCGTTCCGGCCGTAAACATTGACGACCGGCCGCGATTCCAATGGCGCGGGCTGCTGATTGATGTGTGCCGCCACTGGGAGCCGATGGAAGTTTTAAAGCGCAACCTGGATGGGATGGCAGCCGTGAAGATGAACGTGCTGCACTGGCATCTAACCGAGGACCAGGGATTTCGGGTCGAGAGCAAGAGATTTCCCAGACTGCATCAGCTCGGCTCTGACGGCAAGTATTTTACGCAGGACCAGGTGCGCGAGGTCATTGCTTATGCTCGAAATCTGGGTATTCGCGTCGTTCCGGAGTTCGATATGCCCGGACACACGACCAGTTGGCTGGTGGGACATCCTGAGATCGCGGCCGCGCCCGGCCCGTATCACATTGCGCGCACTTGGGGAATTTTTGATTCCTCGTTTGATCCGACGCGCGAAGAGGTGTACCAGTTGATCGATGGATTTCTGGGCGAAATGGCCGCGTTGTTCCCCGACGAGTACATGCACATCGGAGGTGATGAGGTCAACGGCAAGCAATGGAACGCCAATCCGAAGATCCAGGATTTCATGCGCGAGCACAACTTGAGGGGTAATCACGATCTGCAAGCCTATTTCAACAGCCGCCTCTCACCGATTCTCACCAAGTACGGAAAGAAGATGGTGGGTTGGGACGAAATCCTTCATCCCGATCTTCCCAAAAACATCGTGGTGCAGTCCTGGCGAGGACCGGTGGCACTGGCCAAGGCCGCCAAAGATGGCTACGACGGCATTCTCTCATATGGTTATTATTTGGATCTTGCGCTGCCTGCTTCTTTGCACTACGCCAGTGACCCCATTCCAGCCGGCAGCGATCTGAACGCGGATCAGAGAAAGCACATTTTAGGAGGAGAAGCCTGCATGTGGGGCGAGTACGTCAGTCCGGAGACGATCGATTCTCGCATCTGGCCGCGAAACGCCGCAGTAGCCGAGCGGCTGTGGTCGCCCGTTGAGGTCCAGGACCTGGAAGACATGTATCGCCGGCTGGAAATCGAAAGCGCTCGACTGGAAGAGCTTGGGCTGACGCATCGTTCCAACTATCCGGTAATGTTGCAGCGACTGGTGGGAGAAGGAAACGCTATAGGGCCGATCAAAATCCTGGCCGACGTGGTCGAGCCGGTCAAATATTATTCTCGCGGGTCGACGCGACAGTACACGCAGGATACGCCTTTAAATCGCCTGGTCGATGCCGCGCGACCGGAAAGCATCCTGGCGCGCAACTTTCGTAAATCGGTGGATCAATTCCTCAGGAATGCGCCCAGTTGGGGGAACCCAGCCGATTTTCGCACGGCTCTCACAACGTGGAAGAACAATGACAAAATACTGCAGCCGCTCTTTGGAAAATCAGAGCTGGCTGCCGAAGCTGCGCCGCTGTCAAAGTATCTTTCTTCGCTGGGTGAGTTAGGACTGGATTCGCTGGATTCCCTGATCTCAGGAAAACAAACGCCTTCATCGTGGCAGGAAGGAGCGCGACAAATCCTCGACAGCGCGCAGAAGCCTCAAGCCGAGGTGTTCATCGCCATCGTGCCCGCAGTTCGCAAACTGGTGCTGGCATCCGGCCAGACGGACAAGCTGAAGACCGTGCCCGCCGTGGAATGGAATGCGCAATTGGACGCGCAGGTTGAAGCGGCGACCCCGAAAGCGAAAGAATAGAAATTTCGAATGACGAATGTCGAATTTCGAATGTTTTTCTGGAATAATCCCTGCGCCCATCTCCCGCTCCCGAAGTTATCCGTGTCAATCCGCGTAATCCGCGGCTAACTTTTTGGATTTGTGAATGTCGGTAAATCTAAGGATAGAGGTAACTAGACCATGCGAAGGTTACCATCTACATCCCGCGGCCGAAGCATCCGATTTGTGCTTCAGACATTGCCGGCCATTGCCAGCGTGCTGTGGATGGCCTGTTACGGGCAATCAACGTTATTTTCCAGAAAGCCTGGGACCTCGAAGACCGCGCAGGTTGCCGACTGGCCTTATTACGGCGGAGATGCCGGGGGCTCGCGCTTCTCGTCACTCACGCAAGTCAACAGGGAGAACGTTCACAAGCTGAAGCTGGCCTGGATCTATCACACAGGCGACGTCTCGGAGGGCGCCAAACATCCGGCTAAAAGCGCGTTCGAGGCCACGCCGATTCTGGTGGATGGAACTTTGTATTTCAGTACCGCCTTCAACCGCGTCATTGCCCTCGACCCGGAGACTGGCGCCGAGCGATGGAGTTACGATCCGAAAATTGATTTGAACACCGAATACTCGGAGGGGTTGATGAATCGCGGGGTCTCCAGTTGGGCCGATCCCAAGCCCGGAAGCCCATATAAGAGACGCATCTTCATCGCTACCATCGATGCGCGCCTGATCTGCCTGAATGCCGCAACCGGCAAGCCTTGTGCGGACTTTGGCGCCGCCGGCCAGATCAACCTGCGCCAGGGAATCAAGAACATCATCCGCGACGGAGAATATGAGGAGACTTCTCCGCCTGCAATCATCGACAACCTGGTAGTTGTAGGCTCCGGCGTCGCGGACAACAATCGGGTAGCGAGTCCCAGCGGAGTAGTCCGTGCATTTGACGTCCGTACCGGGGTGCTGCGATGGAGTTGGAATCCCATTCCGCAGGATGCGCGAGATCCCGCGGCGAGGACCTGGCAGGGGGACAGCGCGTCGAAGACTGGAGCGGCCAACGCATGGTCGGTCTTCGCCACCGATCCCGCGCGCCATCTGGTCTTTGTCCCCACCGGAAGCGCGAGTCCCGATTACTACGGAGGTGAGCGGAAGGGTGATAACAAATGGTCCAACTCATTGGTCGCACTGCGCGCGCAGACAGGTGAACTGGCTTGGGGATTTCAACTGGTCCACCACGACCTCTGGGATTACGATACCGCTTCCCCGCCGCTGCTCACCACCCTCAATCGCAAAGGCGCGAAGATTGCCATAGTGATTCAGGGGAATAAGACCGGCAACCTCTTCGTACTCAATCGGGACAACGGAACTCCGGTTTTCCCAGTCGAGGAGCGTCCCGTTCCGCAAAGTGAAGTGCCGGGAGAACAGACCTCGCCGACGCAGCCGTTTCCCGCCGCTCCGCCTCCCTTGTCTCCTCAGCGGATCAGCACGGAAGATGCCTGGGGGCTTACGCCGGCGGACCGCCAGGCCTGCCGGGAACGCATGGAGAAATTATTTTACGCGGGGATTTTCACGCCGCCCACCGTTGCAGGTTCGCTCATTTACCCTGGCAACGGCGGCGGTATGAACTGGAGCGGCTACGCTTTTCACCCCGACGCCCAGATTCTGGTGACCAACACGCTGCGCTTCCCGTTTGAGGTGCACCTCATTCCGCGCGATCAGTATCTGGCGATCCAGCGAGCGGCAAGAGGAGGTAACATACGGGCTGAGGTTTCTCCCCAACATGGCACACCGTTTGGGATGAGTCGCGAGGTGTTTTTTTCGCCCTCTCGGCTCCCCTGCATCGCGCCGCCATGGAGCGTGCTGACCGCCGTGGATCTCAGCAGCGGAAAGATTCGATGGGAAACGCCGCTGGGAACGACAGAAGGCTCGCTTCCGATCGATCCGCCGGTTCCCGGACTGGCGGGTTTTGGAGGACCGATCATCACAGCCGGTGGGCTGGTGTTCATTGGAGCCACGTGGGATGGCTACCTGCGGGCATTCGATATCGAGACCGGAAACGAATTGTGGAAAGCGCAGCTTCCCGCGCCCGCCCAGGCGACTCCCATGACCTACCGTGTGCGCCGGAATGGAAAGCAATTTGTGGTGATCGCAGCCGGTGGGCACGGCAAGCTCCCCATAAAACTGGGCGACTCGCTGGTGGCATTCACGCTGCCTTAGGAGCCGTGAAAAAACATCAAGGCCTACCGCGGCAGGGCCGCACCCAAAAGTGTCATTGGTCATCAGTCATCGGTCATTATCGGTCATCAACTTCATTGGACGGCCTTTTCAAACGGCTCATGGAAGAGGAGGAACGATGACAGGGCGCCGTTCTCTGGAGGCCGATATACTCACCTATCGGAACATCGAAATATCAAAGAAGAAGGTTGCTGATTTTTGCCGCCGATGGAAGATTACAGAATTTGCTCTCTTCGGCTCCATCGCCGATGGCTTCAGCCAGCGTGGGCAAGCAGGCGTTCTACATTGCGAAACAGAATCTTCTCGCGGTCTTCCGCAGTAAGAAAGGCGTTCCTGACGCGCGCTAGAACTCCCGACGGCTCATTGATGGTGAAGTCTGAGCCGTAGAGCACGCGGTCGGCGCCGATTTCCTTCACCGCCTTTTCCAGGATGCCCACCCGCTCGATTCCCGAGCCTGAAAGATCGATGTGAGCGTTCTTGTGCCGGGCGATTACGTCAATCCGGGCAAAAATGTCATCTTTGCTTCCGCCCAAATGCGGAAACACGATAGTCGCATCCGGAAAATTCTCTGCCAGGTATTGCATTTCTTTTGTGTTTGTATGGATTTGATTAACCAGATTCAGTTTCGTGGCCAGCTTCATAACTTCGGCCCACTCCGGCGTGTCATACCGATAGCCTGTCATGTAATTGCAAAACTCGCCCAGCCAGACAAAGCCGTATTGCCGATGGCAGTCTTCAATCTCACGTAATGCTTCATCGATGCGAAACGGCGTGATGACGCAGCTTCCTCGAAAACGGCCCCTGTAACGGTCCACGTATTTCGACACCTCGCGATTCCCCTGGCGGTAATCATCCGGGGTTTGAGCTTTGTTGCTCCACGAAGAGGAGATGACGCCGCGTTGAACGCCGCATTTATCCAGGTAGGCGACAAATTCCGGCATGTTGCGCGTCACCAGGTTCCATTGGAAGTTTTCGCCGTTGTCGCTCGGGATGTGCAGATGGGCGTCGAAGATCCCGCGGCGTGTTTCGGCTTTAGCCTCCCGCGATAAAGGGCTTCCGATAATGAAATTGGCCAGGCTGACCAGCCCGGCTCGAAAGATCTGTCTGCGATGGAAGAAGGACATGATGCCCTCCGGTGTATAGAACAAGCCACAAACTTAACCGCGGAGCATGCGAAGAACACAACGCGGCTAAGCAGCAAACAAAAGGGCCACGAAGGCCGATGCCACGAAATTATTTCTCGTGTGCCTTGTGGCGAACTAAAAATCTTGCGAAAAAATACAACCCTCTGCGGGTTAGCTGCGCAAAGATTCCGGTCAGGCTCGAAGAGCCGTCAGGGAGTAGCCCCGTCCGTAAGGGAGGGGATTTAAGGAAACAAAAACCGCAGAAGCTCCGAAGGAGCGACACGATGTGCCGGTCCTTCGGACCTCAAACCTTTTGTTGTTTTGTTACGCAAACCCCGCCCTTACCTCGGATTATTCACCAACTGAAAGAACCGGCCACAGATTACGCTGATTACACGGATAAGATCGGGGTCGGTTGATGGGCACCAACTTGCAGTGTGACGGGCGGAGCCGTTCATCGTGCCCATTCCCCGACCCCGATCTTATCCGTGTAATCAGCGTAAATCCGTGGCTAGATCTTTTAATTCACGAATAATCCGGGTTACGGCCAGGCCTACCCAATGGCGGCCCTTCGAGCCTGAAAACTTTCACCACTGTCTCTCTTCTGTTCGTGGTGATGCTGATCGAGGTTCGCGGTTCACTTTCTTTCTCTCATGCCTTTCGCTGTGACCGCACGATGATTTACGCTTCCGGCCGATACGCCGGCTTTCCAGGAATACGTGTTCGAAGGCTGAACAAACCCTTGCCGCAGGTTACGTACAGTGTGCGCAAATCGGCTCCGCCAAAGGTGCAGTTGGTGATTGTATCCTCCGGCGTTTCAACAAAAGCCAGCAGCTTTCCTTCGGGCGAAATCACATGAACGCCCGGCAGGGTGTCCAATGTTTCGCTGGTCCCGCGTCGGCGATGCAGCCCGGCCGCCACATAGAGATTGCCCTCCCGGTCCACTGCCATTCCGTCTCCGCCGCGTCCCGGGTAGAAATCGTAAAGCAGCCTTTCGTTGGTCACCGTGCCATCCGGCTGCAAATCGTAAGCTCGAATTCTTCGCGCGCGATTTTCCCCGGAGTCGGAGTCGATCAAGTAGAGAATCTTATCGTCAGCCGACGTCACAATGCCGTTGGGCATGTCAATGGCCGGCCATGCCAGGATCCGCGTTATGGCTCCATCCGGATCAATTCGGTAGACGGCGTTCACATTTCCAGTCTTTGGATCGCGGTTTGCCAAGCGAGACGTGAAATAGATTCGCCCGTTCCCATCAGTCGCCAGGTCATTGGGCGCGCCCAGCGGCTTACCCTGATATTTGTCGGCCAGCACAGTGATCTCGCCCGTTTGCACGTTGATGCGTATCACGCGGCCACCCCCTTCGCAAGCGAGGAGCCGGCCGCGCCGATCAAATCTCAGGCCGTTGGCTTTGTTACTGTTCTGTCGAAACACGGTTAGTTTCTTCCCCGCGGGGTCCCACTTGAGAATTTGCTCCGCTTCAATATTGCTGAAGAAAACATTGCCGCTGCGGTCCACGGCGGGGCCTTCCAGGAAAGCCACTTGGGTCTCGGTCCGGATCTCACCATCGGGAAGGTAACTGGTTGTGGCAAGACCTGCATAGCGCGGCCGAGCCGTGGTCTGAGCGGCAAGCTGCGGGCTTGGGCCCAATGCAATCTTGGACCTCAGGAAGCTGACGATGAGGGGAACCGCCCGGCGCACATCTTCACCTGTGCCTGCGGGACCTTCATAAACGATGTCGATGAAGCCTTGGTAATGCACGCCTCGCAAAATGTCTAAGACCTTATCGTAGTTGATGGATGGTTCCGAGCCATCCGGGCCAGGGTTATAAAATTTGGCGCGGACGTACCGGGCCAGAGAAGCTGTCTGGCGTATGCTTTCCATTGGATCCGCGCTTTGCAAGTCGGCTGGAACTTGCCCGCTCGCTCCTTTTGAGCCGGCAAACTGCCCGGTATCGAGAACAAAGCAGAGGTTGGAGTGATCGACTATGCGGATGAAGCGGAGCACTTCATCGCCTGTACGACACAACGCCCGGTGATTGTGGTTCTGAAGTCCAACGGGCAAACCCGCCTCGGCTGCTTCCTGGCAAACCCCACGAATCGCCAGCGCCGCGCGCTCGAAGGCCTGATTTCGCTCCTGCTCGCTAAAGGGGGATCCCGCAAAAACGCGCAGCAGGGGAGCTCCCAAAAATAGCGCCACTCGGATCGCTTCTCGTGCCTTCTCGAATTCTTGCGCCGGATCTGGCTTGCCGAAATCGGTCGTCACGGTGAACATGGAGACGGACAAGCCGTGGTCAAGATACGCGCGTCGAATCTTCTTTAAGTAATCGGGCTGCGTGCTTTCCAGATCCCGAATATGGAGACTTGCCCCCTCCACGCCCAGTTCGCGGCACAGTCCCAGGAACCGGAAAACGTCCATCTTTCGCTGCGCAAGGAGCCGCGAATAGTTCAACGAGTAATTGCTGATTTTCATAAGGCTAGTCCCCAGATTATTCACGAATTGAGAAAACTAGCCACGAATTTCACGAATTACGCGAACAAGAATGATCCGCGTCAGTTGGAACGCTCCGGAAAGAATGGAAATAATCTCCGGATATCCGCCTCGGTAGGCCGGGTCCCATATTCACAGATCTCGAAGGCCTCCGCGTACCCGATTTTCTTTGCCGCTTCCGGTCCGTAGCGCTTCGCTAGCGCTTGCCGAACCGCGGCCGTCGGCTCGTAGTTTCTTTGGGTCTTCAGCCATTCTTTGCGGGCTTTCGGGTCTTTCGGAACTTTATCCAGAAGTTCTGCGTGCCAGGCGAGCCATTCGTACATCTGCGAAACGTGAGCATCCAGTGCGTCGTACTTTTTCTCTATCACGTCGTCTATCGAGACGGCGACATCAGGAGAAAAGGGATTCGGCTTTTGGAAGCCGTCCTGAAAGTACATGAAGACCGGATTCTTGCGCAGCGCCGGCGTATCCGGGCAAATATTGGGAACGGTCACCATATAAGCCGCATCCTGCACCAGCACTCCTGTGTATCGGTGATCGGGATGATAATCGTTGGGACGCGGGGCCAGGACCAGGTCGGCTTTCCATTGGCGCATTTGCCGGATGATCTGCTCGCGGACTTCCATCGTCGGTAGCAGCTTGCCGTCATGGTTGTCTAAGACCACGTACTCAATGCCGATTCGCCTCGCGGCCTCCTGCGCCTCGGCGTATCTTCTGCGGGCCAGTTCGACGCCCCCCTGGGTCTGATGGCCTGCGTCGCCGTTGGTCACAGCCACAAAGCGCACTCGATGTCCAAGCGCCGCATACTTTGCTGCGACGCCAGCGGCGCGGTTGTCGCAGTCGTCCGGATGCGCGCCGAATGCAATGACATTGATCTTTTGCTGCGCTCGGGCTGATATGGCCAGTGCAAGGGCCAGGATGATCAGCAAGAGTACCCGGACGGAGCGAGATGGACACAATAAGTTGAAGGTTTTCATAGCAGACCTCCTGTTGCTCAATTGGATTGTGGTGAGCCTCGATTCTACCGTTTAATGCGTTATGTCTTTCGCTGGAATTATGATTAGTCCGAGCTGGTTCGCCACCGGCAGCACCGGAACAACTGACAGCAGACCATCCTCCTGCAGCAGGCTAACAATGCCAATCTGCCCGTCTCCCTGTACTGAAACTTGAAGAGAATTCTCGGAGAGACCCAGAGAGTCTTGGAATCCCATTTCAGTGACAAAGACGGCGACTTGGCCCTTGGGCGGCAGCGGATTCAACTGTGGGAGATCAACGGAAGCAACGACGATCCCTTCACGATTAACCAGTGTAAGGCGCACGTTGACCGGCGCGCTGCCGGGATTTGCAATAGCGACACCGGTATTGGCTGGCGGCACCGTGTTGACGGGAAGCGTCGCTCGCCTCACAAACCCAGAGTTCAGCACAGCGGCAACAGTCCTCAATGATCCGCCGCTACTTAATCGGAACGTGGAGACAGCTCCAACGGGCGGGATGGATTCCAATAGCGCCATCCCTACCGTTCCTGTGGGCGACAGGCCGGTTGTTGCAAACACTCGCGTGCCTCCGGCGGGTACCTGAAAGCTGAAAGAGCTTGCTGTGCCGAGATCCGCCAGGGTCACCTGTCGCGTAGTGCCGTCAGGATTGAAAAAGCGTAGCGTCGCGCTGGCATTGTTTAGCTGCGTATTGGTCACGGTAAAGGTGGTGGTATAGCCCCCTCCATCGGCAACTTGGGGAAATACCAGCGTCGATCCAAACAGCATGCGGTGGACGGACCCGGTAGCCTGGCCCACTCCCCCCAGGTTGACCACATACAACTCCCCTCGCTCGTCTTCCCCGAAAGAGCTGATGTTCAGCCCGGTATTCAAGATTTCCGTTTGCGTCCAGGTTCCGCCGCTGTTCTCGGTAAGGGACCACAGTTGTGTTGACACAAAGTCGCCGAAAAAATAAGCGCCTTTCCACGGAGAATCCTGAGGCCCGCGGTAGACGTAACCACCGGTGACCGATCGACCTCGAGGTGGAACGGTGTGCCGGTACGTCGCAATGGGCATTACCAGGGCGCTCTGATCGCAGTTGCTGGGAGGCGAAAAGCAAATGTCCCCCTCCATGATCCTCCATCCATAGTTGCCGCCTCGCACCACCAGATCGACTTCCTCGACTGTATCCTGTCCTACATCCGCCAGGAAAAGTCGGCCGGCAGGACGATCAAAAGAGAATCGCCATGGATTGCGCAACCCATAAGCCCAAATCTCACCACGCGCACCGGCGCGCCCTACAAACGGATTGTCGCGGGGAACCGCGTAAGGTGAGGCGCTGTCAATGTCGATGCGGAGCAGCTTAGCAAGCAGGGTATCCAATCTCTGGCCGTTATTCTGAGGGTCGCCTCCTGAACCACCGTCTCCGGTTCCAATGTACAGGTACCCCTCGGGTCCGAACGCCAGCATGCCGCCGTTATGGTTCTCGAACGGCTGATCGAAGGTCAAAATCAGCTTCTCCGTCGGATCCGCCACGTCCGCGTTGGAACTGGAAACTCGATACTCGGCAATTACTGTCCGCAGTTGTCCGCCGCTAGTACGTGTGTAATTTATAAAGAATCGCCCGTTGGTCTTGTAGCTTGGATGAAAGGCCAATCCGAGCAGACCTCTTTCTCCTCCGTAAGTAACGAGCGCAGAAATATCCAGAAACGGAGTGGTAAGGAGCTGGCCTGCTTTATAGATCCGAATGCGTCCTCGCTGCTCCAGGACAAACAGCCGACCGCTTCCGTCTCCCGCGTGCGTCACAAATGTCGGCTCAGTGAGGCCGCTGATCACCGTCTCCAGCCTCACGGCGGCACTGGGGACCTGGGCGTGGAGCAATGCATTTTGAGAAAACAGGAACAACGTGACAGCAAATTTGAGCTTGGGGGCAGTTGCCATGGGCAAAGATTAGCAGCAGGTCCTGCAGCATGCAAAGGCCCAAACCACCATAAGGGCAGAAAGCAGGGGGGCGGTGGATTGGCCGAGCCGCGCGCGTCAGCAAGTGGCGCGCGTCAGCAGCGCGTCTCACAATTCAAACTGAATTAGACAGACGGAACAGGGCTTTACCAATCTGATCGGCTGTTTTGCGGTCAGGCTTGCAGGCTGAGAACTCGAGCTGTTTCGGCAGTTTCCAACCCCAACTTATATATTCGTTGAGTTTTTCATGTTTTCAGAGCGCGTCAGCAGCGCGTCTCACAATTGCAGCTGAATTAGACAGACGGAACAGGGTTTTACCAATCTGATCGGCTGTTTTGCGGTCAGGCTTGCAGGCTGAGAACTCGAGCTGTTTCGGCACTTTCCGCGACCCAACTTATATATTCGTTGAGTTTTC
>DASXTB010000395.1:0-6933 GCA_036505615.1 Acidobacteriota bacterium | reverse complement strand
CGCGCCAGCAATTCGCAGGACCGAAGTACCGTTTATGGTTTGTCCATCCCGTTGCGGACTTTTTATCCGGGCGATTACTCGCTGGAGCTGGAAGTGTTCGATCAGGTTTTAAACCAGAACGTGGTGCGTGAAGCGTCGTTTACGGTGTATTAGGACGGGGGTGACGGGTGACGGGTGTCAGGTTCGATGTCGTTGTTTCGGTGCGTTAAGCCGCGGAGCGGCGCGGAGAATTGTAGCCCTGGGGCGTCAGCCCTGGGTTGGCAGATTTACCAAGCGAGTCGAGCCGCGTAGCGGCGAAAGAGGGTTGCAGTGACAGGACGAGATGGCCTGAGCCATTTGAGCGCAGAGTTTGGGCAAGCGAGCGCGCAAGCGCGTGAGCGTGTGGCCCAGGGCGGAGCGGAGCGGAGCCCTGGGTTGTCAAGGACTTCACTTTTGCATTCAGCCCGCCCCGTCCTATGGGGCGGGCGACAGAGCGCGCTGCGTAGCTCGCACTCTCGTTTAGCGACTCTGGAGCGTCTGCCGCACGCCCTGCGTGGCGGGATGGGCTTAGATATTGATTTGCATTTCTCCCCAGGGCCGCGCTGCCCTTGGCCCTGGGCCTCGTTCTGGCGCCCCCTGTCGCGGGCTCTTTTTCAAACTCGCCGATTTGGACAACTCACTTTGTTTGCCGTCATCGCTCTGCTAGCGACGCCGAGCATCTTCGCCAAGACCGATTACAAAAAATGGCTGGATGAAGAAGTGGTCTGGATCATTTCTAAGACGGAGCGTGAGCAATTTGACAAGTTGAAAGAGGACGCTTCGCGAGAAGCCTTTATCGAAGAATTTTGGCGGCGGCGCGATCCCACGCCCTCTACTCCCAGGAATGAATATAAGGAAGAGCACTATCGACGGCTGGCCTATGCCACACGGGCGTTTCAGGAGGGCATTCCCGGTTGGAAGACCGACCGCGGGCGCATTTATATTTTGCACGGCAAGCCGGACGAGGAACACTTCATGACGTCCCGGTCCACCATCAGCCCGACGCGCGACGTGCCATTCACTCAACGCTCTCCCAACACGATAGCCTGGGCTTACCATTCAAATGGAAATGCACGCTACTACAAGGGAGAAATGATTTTGATCTTTCAGCCGACCAGCGGCTTGAGCCGGCAGGACTTTGTACTGGGAGAATCCCAGACTGCTCAGGAAAAAGCGGACCAATTGTCCCGCCATTTTGGCCCGGCGGCAGATCAGAACTGGATGGAAGCCGATGTCCGCTATCGGTTGATCGTGGCCGGCCCGCCGGCATTGATCAACGCCAAGGGAGCCGAGCTTCCCACATCAGGAGGCGGCGAGTTGGCAAAATATATCGAAGACCTGTTCCGCTCGCCTGGAGAATTTGTCGAGGAAAGACAGAAGGAGATCGACCGGCGCGAACGCTCGAAGCTGGAGTTGCGAGGTTCTGCAAAATCGACCATCTCCTATCAAATGCTGCCGGTTGAGGTTTCCGAGAAAGTCTTTTATCGGAGCAGCGGCGATTGGTTGATTCCCATTCTGGTAGACCTGCCGGCCGAGAATCTTCGCGATGGAAAGATTGACTTGTACGCGGGATTGCTGCGCCCAGATGGACAACTATTTGATGAGTTTCTGGACTCCTTTGAAGTTCAAGGCGAGCGACTGCGGCGGGGCGGGCAGGAACGGTTGCACTACTTTAATTCTTTCACGGCTCCGTCGGGAGAGTACACCCTAAAAGTAGTAGTTCGAGAGGCGGATGGCAAACGCTTTGGTTACCACGAAACAGTACTGCATTTGGATTCAGCGTCTCCGGCGAAATTGAGGCTAAGCCCGCTAATGCTGACAAACCACGTGGAGGTTCTTCAAGATGGCGTCTCGAGCGACGCTGGCACTTTGGCTTCCGCGCAGGCGGGAAACGTCATCGTATTCAATGGCGCTCGGCTGCTGCCCAATCCGGGAAAGAAATTTCGCACCAGCGAGAATCTTTTTCTATACTTTCAGGTCTGGGTTCCGGCAGCGGCAAAAGAGATCTCTGTCAACGCGAATTTTATCCAGGATGGGCAGTTTGTGCGCCGGCTGGCGCCGCGCATGCTGGGAAAAACCAACAACCCCTGCGTCGAATATGGGACGGTCATCCCGCTGGCCGATTTTCCACCGGGGAACTACATTCTGCAGATTCAGGCTCTGGATTACGCGTCGAAGAAATACGATATCCAGAGATCCGATTTCATCGTCAGCAATTAGAATGGCCTTTGTCCACATTCGGTAAACAGCGGCTGCGCCGCCCCATAGTGCGGAAAGCCTCCGGCTTTCCGTTCGGCTCCTTTTTAAGTCCGCGAGGCTGCGCCTCGCCCAGCCCCTTAGCGCTTTCGCAAAAGAATTCGATCCAGATCCATCCGAAGAGGCTCATCTTCCAGGACTTGCCCATTCCAGCACCGAACGCTCGACCAGCGATAATCCACAGCCTTGTCCACAAACCCTGCCCGGACCGGATTGTTATGAGTGTAATGGACGCGACGCCAAAGCACATTCTCTGTCGGGAGCAGTCTTGCATTGGGATGATGTTGCCACAATGAGTACCGATAGCGCCTGGCTCTTTCGCAGTGGCGCAGTTTTTCAAGTGAGCTCACGTATCCCTGTTCCTTCAAATAATCAATTACGCGCCTGCTGGCAATCCCATTGACAAATTTCAAGACATCCGACGCTGTGCGTTCGCTATCAGTGATCCAATGGAGATGGTCCAGCATGATCACGTACGCTAGCAATGCAAAGCCTGCCGATTTGCGCGCCTCGTCCAGGGCAGCACAAACAATGGTCTTGACTGCATCGGTTCGAAAGACAGGCAGCCGATCCTTGGTGACCGATGTCAAATAGAGACAAGGCCGACTTGGTGAAATCGAAAACATAGGTTCTTGTCATCCTCCTGTTTACTAAACTGGCCGAGCAGGAAATTTGCGAATATTTTTTGGCGAGGCGCAGCCTCGCAAAAGGGGGGAAGCGAAAACGGAAAGCCGGAGGCTTTCCGCACTATGGGGCGGCGAAGCCGCACTTTATCGGGTTGAAACCGATCTCCCGAGGCTTTCCGCACTATGGGGCGGCGAAGCCGCACCCTATCGAGTTGAAACCGATCTCCGGAGCCTTTCCGCACTAAGGCTACAAAGCCCCACCCTTATCTAGCGGAGATTCTTCAAGCCAAACGCTTTTGTGTTACGCTTATACCTTCCACTTGCGGAATCGCTATGAAAAAAACCACAGCTTCGCTTACTTCGTTTTTCATTCTTTCCATTTTGACGACAAACTCACGATTGCCTATCTTCGCCCAGCAGGAAAAACAGCCCAGTCCGGTTTTCCGCATCACCTCGTCGCGGGTGCGTGTGGATTTTGTCGCGGTCGATAAACAGGGACGCTTTGTAAACGACCTGCGCTCAAACGAAGTAGAAATTTACGAGGACGGGAAGAAGCAAAACGTGGATGTTTTTTATGCTCCGGGAGAATCGCGGCAGAAAGAACTGGTTTCTCCGGGTGGGGCAGGCGCGGCTGGGACAGGCGTCGCTTCTTCATCAGGGCCGGCGACCGCTCTAGCCAATGCGGCGAAGACCATTATCGTGATTGACAGCCGCACTATTGATTCCAACAACTTTGTACATTCTGTGGCGGCGATTCGAAACTTCGTCGAAAGACACCTGACGGCGGGTCACGCCGTAATGATCGCTGAAGTCTATCGGGGACTGCGAGTGCTGACCCCGATGACCCGCGACAAGGCAACGCTGCTGGCGGGCGTCGACAAACTAAAACCTCAGAGTGTCTACAATCCGCTCGACGCCAGCCGCGTGCTGACGCAGGGATATTTTCATGACCTGGAGCTCCAGATTACAGATCTCCGCGAGGCGCTCACTGTGCTTTGTTATTCGTTAGCCGGGCAGGCCGGCCGGAAACACGTCGTGTTTTTTTCAGAAGGCTATCCGATTCAGGCATTGAAATTGGCAGAAATGCAAATGAGAGAAGCGGTCTCAGAGGAAAAGTCTTCTGCGGTCCGCCAGGCGGCAGCGCGCGAGGTGGGGCGCTACCAAGACCCGAATGTCCTCGGCATGGTCCGGGACGTCGTTTCCGCCGCCAACAATTTCGGAATCAGTTTTTACACCGTCGATGCGCGCGGCCTTATCGCCCTTCAGGGTGTTGGTTCACCGGACAAAAGCGGGAATGTAGCAGCCGGTCCCGGTGCGGGCGCGCGCCTGGAGGAGCAGGGCCGGCCGGATTTGGCGGCCGCTGCGCGTTCTCAGAATGCGCGCGCTTCGGAGACTGAAGTCGGCCCGAGCGAACAGATTGTCGCCACGTTTAACCTGACCGCTCTCAGTAATCTGGACGATGCTCAAAACACACTGATTGCCCTGGCGGCGGGCACCAATGGCCTGGCGTTTTACCATACCAATAATTTGGGGATCGTATTGAGCTATTCCGCCACGGAACAAGAAAATTACTACCTGGCCAGCTATATACCCAATGCAAAGCGCAAGACTGGGCAATTTCACACCATTTCGGTACGGGCTGCTCGGCCGGGAATCTTCATTCGCTCCCGCATGGGGTACGTCGACATCCCGGAAGATGCGCTCCGCAACGCGCGGCTGAGTTCGGCGCTGCGGCATCCGGAGCTTTTCGGGCAGATCGCGCCCCTGCTTCAGATCGAGCCCTCCAAGGGCAAGACCCGAGTGGTGACGGGCATTCCGGGATCGCAGGTAGAGTTCCGCCAAGATGCAGGCAAATACGCTGCGCAAGTATCGTTTCTAGGAATGGTGTACGACTCAAACGGAAAACCTATCTCTAAGGATTTTTCTATCAACAAGGGATTCAACCTGGCTCTCACCCCGGAACAATTTCAAGGGCTGGGCAATAACCCGTTGTTGTCTTCCACCGAGCTAAATCTTTCGTCAGGACGATACAGGCTGGTATTGCTGGTCGAGGATCGCCTGGGAGGATCTCTCGGCGCCAGCGTTCAAGAATTTCAAGTGCCGTGAATGCACCGCGCCTCGAGAGCTTGGAGTCGGACAATTGAAAAAAAATTGATAAAATCAATTTTTTCACGCCTTCTGACGCCTGCTGTTCCGTGCGCCGTGACTTCAGGGCCCCGCACGTGAGAACGTGTGAAAAAATCAGAGCCGCGACCGTTCTGAGTGCGGGGCGCCCGCCCAAACGTAGGAGCCAAACTCACGTTGTCGGCACCGGGCTGGTAACTAGGATCGCTTAATTTCGAAAGCCCGCTCCCGCCTTGACATATTTCCATACGAGTGGTATGGATTTCCGTATGAAGACCACGCTGATTATTTCTGATGACCTGTTTCTACGGCTCAAGCGGCGCGCGCTCGAAACGGGGCAAAGCCTATCGTCTCTGGTCGAAGGGCTGCTGAGGAGAGGATTGTCTCAAACCTCACCCCACAAGCGGTTACCTAAGTTGCCGAGCTTTGATATGGGCCGTCCGCTGCTGGACATCGCAGACCGGAATGAACTGTATCGTGTCATGGAAGGGGAACGCGACAGTAAGCTGTACGGTAGGCGGAAGAGGCGATAAAGGTGTTCCTCGTCGATACAAACATCTTGGTCCATGCCGTAAATCGTCAGTCTCCTGAACACGAGAAGGCAGCCGAGTTGCTGGCGAAGTGGAGGAGCTTGCCTGATATCTGGTATGTGACGTGGCCAATCGTGTACGAGTTTCTACGAGTGAGTACCCATCCATCGATTTTTGAACGCCCCCTGAAAGTCACCAAGGCTTGGAGTTTCATTGAGTCGCTTCTTGCCGCCTCCAGTTGTGATTGTTTGGTGGAGACGGATCGCCATGGCGAGGTCTTGCACGAATTGGCGGAGGAATATCCTTCTGTCATGGGAAGTCTGCTGCATGACTTTCATACGGTTGTATTAATGAGAGAACATGGTGTAAACGAGATCAGGACGGCCGACACCGACTTCCACCAGTTCAAATTTCTGCGAGTGGTAAATCCTTTGGCTTCTTAAGGCCACTGATTGGCAAAATTGACCTTGGATTTTGGTGCCTTGGCGGTTAAATTTTTCACGGGTGACTAGATCGGGAGAAACCAATGCTCTGGGAAACCTTCCAAATGGAACGGATGCAGTCGACGTGGGAAAACCGCGTTGACTACAACCTGTCAGAGAGCGGAGTTCATCCGCTTTCGTTGCGCGAATTTCTGTCGGAAAATCAGATCCGAGAACTTGAAAGTCTGGAGTTGGGATATCCACAATCGAATGGCACCGAAGAATTACGCCGCAATATTGCACGCCGCTATCCAAACGCCGGACCCGACAATATCCTGGTTACCAGCGGCGGATCCGAGGCAAATTTCCTTTCCGTCTGCAGATTGGTAGAGCGCGGCGATCAAATCTCGATGATCCTTCCTAATTATATGCAGATGTGGGGATTGGGCCGCTCGCTGCAGGCCCAGGTCAATCCTCTCTGGATGCGTCGCGACAGCAGCGGCTGGCGGCTGGATCTGGATCTGCTGAGAAAGCTTCCGGCAACTACACGCGCCCTGATTGTCTGCAACCCGAACAACCCCACAGGAGCGACTCTGAATGAGGAGGAAATGAACGCAATTGTGGAGGCCGCGGAGCGCGCGCAAGCCTACCTGATCTGCGACGAAATTTACTGCGGCGCCGAGCATGATGCAGATAGCCACTCCCGCACCCCCTCCTTCTGGGGGCGGTACCCCAAGGTGATCATTACCAATGGCCTTTCAAAGGCATACGGATTGCCTGGGCTGCGCATTGGATGGATCGCCACGACGGTGGAGCTGGCTGAACAACTGTGGTCGTATCATGACTACACCACGATTAGCATGTCGATGCTGAGCGAACGAATCGCGGCCATTGTGCTCTCCGCGAATGTAGAACCCAAGATTCTGGAGCGTACGCGAAAGATCATCCGCGACAATT
>DASXTB010000394.1:0-40485 GCA_036505615.1 Acidobacteriota bacterium | reverse complement strand
CGTGCTCTACGGCATGCGGACCAACGGCGCTGGAGGCAACAACACAACTTACGACGCCGGGCCGTTTTCCGAAGGAACGGCCGGAATGACGATAGGACTGCAGACGCGCAAGGCCCCGGTTGCCACTCCCGATTACCCGGCAACGATCTACATCGAGAACGTTGGCGTGCGCCCTGAGGTGGTGAACAACTACATGACCAAGGACAACTTGTTGCAGAACGGAGCGCCGTTCGTGAATAATTTTCTGGAGACGATGGCCGCCTACGTGCGCCTTCATAGCCGTCGTAAGCCATGATGATGACTTGTTCTCGTTAGGGCGCGGCTTGACCGCTTTGCGGTAACAAGATTTTCTACATTTTCTTATGCTGCAGTGCGCTGCAAACCAGGGCGTCCGCGAAGCGGACCAATAGCAGTAAGCCGGGGGTGCCGAAGCGCGAAGCGCCAGACACCCCCGGCCAACGATCCCCCATATTACCCGGTCAGGCCGCTTCCAGCGGCCTGACCCTCGAGTTTCTACATTTTGTGAGTGGAGAGACGGCCTGCGGGCCGTCTCCAGGAGGGCCGTCTCCAGGAGGGCCGTCTCCAGGCCGCTTCCAGCGGCCTGACCCAGGTTTCAGCCCCGGCCTTGCAAGGCCGAGGTCCAGCGCAATCCACAATCGCAACAAAACCTATGGCACACGGCGAGGCCGAATTGCTACAGAAACACTCCCGCTTTTTTTCACAGGTCGCGCTGCTGAAAGTGGTGGATGGCAACGGCGAGGGCGATGAGCAGGTAGGCGCCGGCGTAGGCGATCATTGCCGCACTGGGCGCAGTAGCATTCGCAAACGGCCCAAATGGGAGAGAGCGAGCGACAGGCGACTGCATTTCGAATACGGCCCGGCGCCAAACAGACTCGCTCGGCATGATCAGGCTGGAGATAATGCCGATTGTCACCAGGCTCGAGCTCTGCGTAAATCCGCCAATCTGTTCGATCCACCCGCCAATGAAAGCCAGGCCGTGGAGGCCTAAGACGATCACGCCATTGGTAAGTGTAGAAAACCATGTGCCGGACAGAAGAGTGACCGTCAACACCAGGACACATTCCAGGAAAACCAAGAGCGCGCCGCGAATGGGATTTTGCGGGACCACTCCGCCAATCCGGTAACCTACCAGGAGGACTCCGCCAAACATCAGCGTTACGTAAGCGGCTGTCATGCCGATGAATCCCGTCCATTTGCCGATCAACACTTGCCAGCGTGGAATCGGCTTGGTGGCGATGGCGTGAATCGTCCCGGACGTAATTTCGCCGGAAATCGTGTCCACCGACGTTAGAACTGTCATCACCACGGCCAGCAAATCCACTGCGTAAAATCCCACCTGCAGAAAAGCGCTTATGGCTTGATAGCGAATGAATGGGGGAACAGCCCGCGTGTTGAAGTTTTTGACCTGAAAATGCATGCCAGTGCCGAACAAGGTGAGGAAGGCGATCGCCGCCAGAAGTGCCAGCCAAAGGACTTTCTTACGCGCTGCCTCACGAAAGGTAACGCCGGCCATGATCCACAAACCCATCAAAGTCCTCGATCTTCGCCCATGATTTTCATGAACAAATCTTCCAGCGAAAGACGCTCCGGCGTGAACTCGAAGACGTCGGCCCCCGCCGCGATCAAATGGCGCAGGATGTCGGGATAATCGGAGTCCGAGCGCGGAGTAATCGAGAGCCGCTCGCCATCGAGATGCGTAGCTGTGCTCCACCTGGAAAGGCCCGCGACCGCTTCGGTGGAAAGCTTTCTTGCTCGCGCCAGCACGCGCACTTCACCGTCCGGGTGCGCTCGCAGGTCGCGGCTGGCCACCACCTCGCCGTCCTTAAGGAACGCCACCTGGTCGCAGGTGATTTCCACTTCGCTGAGCAGGTGTGAATTGAGAAAAACGGTTGCGCCGCGCTCGCGCTGTGCGCGAATCACGTCGCGCACCAGCCGCCGGCCCATGGGGTCGAGCCCCGATGTAGGCTCATCGAGGAAAATCAGTTCCGGCTCATGAATCAGCGCTTGCGCCAGGCCGATCCGCTGAAGCATCCCCTTGGAGAAGTCGCCCAGGCGCTTTCCGCGATGGGGCGCCAGTCCGACCATCTCAAGAAGGGCGGGAACGCGCTGGCGCAAGCTGGCTGTTTCCATCCCGCACAGGCGCCCATGCAGCTTGAGTAGTTCAGTCGCCGTGAGCCACGGGTAAAAACGGAAATCTTCCGGCAGGAAGCCGATTTTTCGCCGCACGGCAACGTCATCTGACGGAGCTCCCAGCACTTCGGCTCGGCCGCCGCTGGGCTTGACCAGGCCAAGCAGCATCTTTACTGCTGTGGTCTTACCCGCCCCGTTCGGCCCCAGGAAGCCGAAGATCTCGCCCCGTCGCACCTCCAGCGAGAGGTTGCGGACCGCCACTTTGCTCCCGAATATTTTGCGCAGGTTCTGCGTTTGAATCGCAAAGTTAGTCGGTTGATCCAGGGTTTTGGACATTCCCATGAAGGTAATGGTTAGATTTCGCCCCACTTTCGAGCATTCAGAATTGAAGTGAACGTTTCGTAAGCACCAAGCGCCAGCAATTGACGAAGCATTCGTGTATCACTCTAGTACTGACGCTGCAACGGTGACACAAAGCCTCCGCTGGGCTTGGAACGTGAGAAAAAATCCGGACGCCTGTTATTGTAGCGCCGGCCTCCGGCCGGCCCAAGAGTTTGGATACTTTGGAGAGACGGCCTGAGGGCCGTCTCATCGCAGCCATCTGCTGATCCGTTACTATGAGATGCGGCAGCGCCGCGTCTCTTCAGGGCGCGCCGGAGGCGCGCTTCGCCGGCCTCCGGCTGGCCTGCGACAAAAGTCGATAGAGCAACCCGCGCGTCTTCATTGGAAAACGGGCGACCACACAGGGTCGCCCGTACAGATGAAATCAATTTCTTCTCAGCTTCCAAGCCCAGCGGAGGCGTAAATGTTCTCGGCTCAGTCCAGTGAGTTGGCCAGTGCCACCGCCTCGCCGGAGTCTCCAAACCCTATCAGGCAATATACCATCCCATTCTTCGCCCAGATCAACCTGTAACGGGGTCCTTGGCTCCCACGATGATTGATGAGCGTCCCTTGCACGCCGTTCACTTCGACCAAATCATAAGACTGCACGCGGCGCGGCAGGGGCAGAACCAGCGTCGATTTCCAATTGACTGTCTGGCAGTATTCCTTTGCCTGACTGGGACTCATGCCGGCAAGCTGAAGCCCGATTTCCGCCAGCTGTTCGATATTAAGATCGGAAGGAACACTGACGATCGGGCTGGGGCCCTCCAGCAGAACCACACAGTTGTTGAATTGGGCTGGTTCGGATCGTTGGTTCTCCGCACCGTCGCCGCGGCTGGGACAGTCGCCATACCGCACCGCGACGGCTCTGGGAATCTGCACAGCGACCATGGCGCCGTCCACCGACGGTGGCAGGACCAAATCCGGCCGGCCGGCCTGATTGAAGATGTCCTGCAGGCGAGAACGTTCAACCGTCATATTGAACGCGTGTTGGCCGATGACGGTGAGCTGCGGAGCGTCCGTCCGATTACCCAGGAGTTGAACTTTGAACCCCGCCAGTTGGCCGGCTGCTTCAATGGTGCTCGCATCTTGCTCTTTTTCGTTTATGGTGACGACGACCTTATCGGAAACCATCTGTTCGATCATCTGTTGCAGGGTGCGATTGCCTTCGAAACTGGAAATATCCAAGCTAAGAGGCTGAACCTTCTCCACGCGCAATGTTTCTAAGAATTTCTGCGCCAAACTTCGCATCGGCGGGAAGGTCAAGCACACGGCTACAAACACAATCGCGACGCCCAGAGCCCAAACCGGGCGCCAGCGCTTTACAAAAAGCCGCCACATCGCGGAAGTCTCCTCTTTATTGCCCTCATGTTGAGCTTTGAAGCGGGCAAGCGCAACTCGGGAATCGACGGGTGGTACGTCCGCGCCAGCGTCGAGGACAAGAAGATGGTCGTACACGCGCTCTGCAATGCTGCCGAGCTCATCAAATTGCTTCCGGCAATCCGCACATTCTTCAAGATGCTTCTCGGCTTCCAGCCGCTCCTTGTCATCCAATTCCCTATCGCGATAAGCGCGCAGTTTCCCTTCAGAAATACAGGTCATAATCCCTCCTCAGAATCGGTGAAAAAATACTGAGCCGTGCCCCCGCCCAGCGGGGAAGCGGATCCCGCATCTCGGGATCAGGGGGGTCCGCTCCCTAACGGGCGTGTTGCCCAAATCGATTTTCTCTGTGAAACCTCCGTGCTCTTTGTGACTCTGTGGTGATTTCCGTCGACGTTTTCACCACAGAGCCGCAGAGGCCACGGAGGATTCACAGAGATTTACTTTTGGGCAACACCCCCTAACGGTCCCGGCTCGGATTTTTTCACACCTCCTCACCACCAAAGTGTTCCAGATATCGATCTTCAAACGCAGCCTCCGCCCGAGCAAGCAGCGTCCCTACAGACCCGGGCTCAACATCGAGGGCGTCAGCCAGTTCCTTGTAGGAATGGCCGCTGGCACGCAAGACCAGCAACTGCGCCTGCAAAGGCTTCAGCTTGGCCAGAACGGCGCGCACGCGGTGTTGCCTCTCGGCCCGCAGAGCCTGATCGAGCGGATCTTCCTCCCGATCGCCGCCGGCCACGGTCATGGCCAGCGCCGCTGCCTGTTCGTGCTTTTTCCGCCGGGCCGATGATCGGAGAGCATCAATCCCCAAATTCATAGCCGTGCGGTAGAGCCATCCGGCGACGTTGGCATCTGAAGCTTGAAGGAAGGCCTCTTTGCCCCGGAATAGAAGCTCTTTGTCCGCGGCCAGCGGTCTGCGATAGAGCTTTAAGAAGACCTCGTTTGCCAGCTCCTCGGCACGGCCCCAGTCACCCAACAGGCGAACGAGAACCGCAACGATCCGGCCATAATATGCCAGAAAGAGTTCTTCAAAACTTTCGTCGGTGGACCCTCTGACGGTCACATCGCTCTCGCATCCCGTGGCTCCCGGCGAAGGGCCAGACAGTCTCTTCGAGGCTTCTGCTATTACTTTCACATCGCTCTCGCGTCCGTCGGCTCCCGGCGAAGGGAGCCCTGCTGCCACATCATGAAGCAACGGCACCTCCCAACATCATCCTATAAACGTCTGCCAGCGCGAAATTGTGACACAGCAAGCAATCAGTCAGAGCAGGAGAATAATAGCTCGTTAGCGCTGTTTTTAAGAATGCACCCGAGCTGAGAACGTGTGAAGCCGACCACTCGGCGAGTCGTTGCTCGGCCTTGCCTGGCGGCTAGACCTCTCCGGCTTTCCGAAGAATTTCTCGATAGGTGGCGGGAGAAATGTATTTGCCAGCGGCGGCCAGTGCTTGAAGCGGCGCGGCTACCGCTGTGAGCAGACCGGCCTGCTTTGCTGCAAGGAGAATTCCAAAAGTTCCGATGACGGTAAGACCACGCCGGCGAGCTGCGCGACGAGCTGCAGCGTCATCCAAGATCAGGAATTTTGCATCGATCTCTTTCGCGAGAACAATGGCCTCGCTTTCTCCCAATCCCAATCGGACAGTCTCCAGAATCTGATTGACTGCGTGTCGGCGGCTCACTGCTTGCACGCGAATCCAATTTGCCTCAGCCACTTCAGCGGCGCCGGGCCTTCCGCGGCCGGCTATGATCTCATCGAATACGGCCTGCGGAATCGTGATTTCTTTGAACAGCGGAGGAAGTAGATTAAGGGAATGAATGGCCGAGAGGCTGATCAGCGGGGAGGCATTGCACACTGCCCTCATCGCTTCTTGCTTTTGCGGACCTTTAACTGCTTGGCAAACTTCCCCGCAGCGACGAACTCCTGGATCAGCTCTTCCTTGCTGTAGTTGAAGGGTGACACGCGGCTCTTCGCAAGCCATTCGTAGAATTCATGACGGGTCATCCCGAGCGTCTCGGCGGTATATCCGGCTGAAACCTTGCCCTGTTCAAAAAGCCGCAGCAGCGCCTGCTCCTTGAGTACCTGCTGGGCGGCATCGACATACTCCCGCTCGAACTTCTTTCCCCGCACTTCCTTGGGAACCTCGAGTCGCAGAAATGTCTTCGGCATTGATTGTTTTCCTCCTGTTGATTTGGATTGGTAGTATGCCATACATCTTTTGGTCGGTCTAACGGCAACAACGGTCCGCTAGCGCTTCAGGAGTGGCTCGTTGCGAAGCCGAGATCTAGGTCAAGGCGATGCTCGCCTGCTCGAGCAGTCTTTGCGCCAGTGGCTGGGCCTGCAGTAAGAACCCAACTTACAGGTTCCGGATTCGAAATTAAACTAATCGACTTTCGCCAGGCAACTGCCCCGGGTTGCACCCAACAAAAGTGAACGGACTCGACGATGCCGCCGTCTATTTATCGGTAGCGGTGGCTCCCGTCCAACTACCAGAGAGGTGGAGTAATGAGACTTAAGTGCCTCCCCGTCGCACTGCTCTTTGTTTGCTGCGTTTATGTCGTGACCTGCCCAACTGCGAATGCTCGGCAGCCTCTTGAGCGAGGAATACCGCAAAATTACCAGCCGCACGAAGCCTTTTGAACCACAAAGGACCTAGAGTGGCAAAGCCACAATCAAAAGAAAAACCGTCTACGGCCACGTTCACGTGCACGTCAACGACCACGACTACGTCCACGGTAACGAAAAACAATTCCAAAAGAGCAGCGATTGGTGAACGTTGTCGTGGACCTTGACGTGGTCGTGAACGTGCACGTGAACGCTGGGTTCCATTCGGCCAAAACTTGGTCAAAAAAACAAGATTCTGCCAACTTGTAACACCAAGGACACCACGAATCAGTTCCAGTTCATTTAGGAGAGTAGCGTATTCGGGCAGCTAGAAGTTTTTTCTGGAGTGAACTTTACTCTTATTGTCTGTCGCCGTCCGCGTCCAGCGATCCGGGATCTGTCAGGGGGATCGGGTAAACGCCCCTATCTACCGCCTAACGGGGCTGAGCTTAACTTTTTGCGGTTCTCGTAGATTTTCAGGATGGCGTTGTAAATGTCGTCCATGTCTTCCTTTGTACCCAGCAGGTACCGCTGGTGGAACCCGACCGTCTCTTCGACCAAATCGTCGCTCTTCGGACAGTGGTTCCTGTCGCGGTACGAGTCAAGCGTCTCTTTCGGATAAACGCTGCGGAAGATTTTCGAGTCCAGACTGCTCAATACCGCTCCTTCGCGGTTCATCGGAAAGCCTTCGATCACGCCGAGCCCCTTGGACATCGAAACCCCCTCGGCGTGAACTGCCTGCAAGAAGTGGTCGCGCGGCAGGCCGTCGAAGGCCTCCTTCTTGTACCGGAAGCCGTAATAATAGAACCCAAGCTGAGTAACATCGGGGTAGTCTTTGCGGGGTACGATTCCCGGGATCTCTCGGAGCTTCGCCGTGAAGTATTTCGCGTTCTCGGCGCGCCGCCGCGTCTGCTCCACGACCGACTCCATCTGGGTCATCAGGATTGACGCCTGGTACTCGGCCATCCGGCACTTCGAGGCGGCGATGGGGTGGCCGCCACGGTCGCGCGGCATATACTTTCCTTTCGGCCGGCCCAAGTTGTGAAATGAGTAGCAGAGGTCCATTGTCCGCTCGTCGCGCCCCAGGATCGCGCCCCCCTCGCCGCACGTCAGGGCCTTCCCGTTCTGGAAGCTTAAGCAGCCCAGGTCTCCCAGCGTCCCCACTTTCTTCCCCTTCCACTCCGCCAGGTGAGACTCGCAGGCGTCCTCGATGACCCTCAGGTTGTGCTTGCGCGCAATGGCGTTGATCCGGTCCATGTCGCAAACTCCGCCCAGGATGTGAACCGGAAGGATCGCGGCCGTGTTTTTAGTGATCTTCTCTTCGATCTTTCCAGGTTCCATCTGCCAGGTGTCCGGGTCGATATCGGCGAATACCGGAAGGGCGTTGTTCATCAGGATCGCGTGAATGGTCGCGATGAAGGTGTAGGGGGTCGTGATGACTTCTTGGCCTGCGCCGATCCCGAGGCCGTAGATCGAGGTGATCAGGGCGTTCGTGCCGTTCGTCGTGAGGAGGCAGTGTTCAGCGCCCATCAGGCGGGCGAACTTCTTCTCCGCCTCGGCGACGATGTTGGCGCGCGACCAGATGCCGCTCCGGAGCACGGGGAGGATTGCCTGCTCATCCGCGTCGGTCCAGATGGGCCAGCGGGGAAAGGGTTTCGTACGGACCGGAGCGCCGCCGAGGAGGGCAGGGGTTGCAGCGTTCGTGTTCCGCACGAGCGGAGCCGTCTTGGCAGGGGGCAACGCCGCAAGTACCGTCGCCCCGGTTGACGTTGCCAGGAACTGCCGTCGCGAGAGATTCTTTCTTTTCATTGTATCCCTCCTTCGGGTCGCGCAACTCGAGCCCGTCGAGAACGATTCTACTTACAGGCGACTAGTTCCAGAAGCGGAAGCCGGCATTTTCGAAATCTGTGTCAAATGCGAGCGCTGTATCGACCGCACGCAGCCGCATAATGAGGAAGCTCACCTGATCGACGAAACTGACTGTGCGTCTTGCAGAGCGCGCTAGAAGGCGGACCGCTTTGCGGTGAATCTCATGGTCGCCGACGCGATCCGCGGCCACGTTCCTTTACCCATTTCTGGAACGACGCTTCGCTTTCTCGGGAGGCTTTTCCCGAAAGCAAGTCCCTTACACTTATGTTCTCGTCCAGATCCGGCCAGTGAATGCCTTGTCCCCGTCCGATCAGGCGCCACTTGGCGCGCTCTTTCCGGCTGCCTTGCAGCAAACGAGGAAACCAGGCTAAAGGAACTGATATCGCGCGCCCGTCAAAAAGGTCGACCGTTAATTTGTTATCTCTGATGATAACGCGTCGAGCCTTCGCTTCGGATCGCGCACCCTTTAAAATACCCATTCCCACTCCTCTTTGAACACCAGCATCTTTTGGTACCAGAGTTTTGTACCTTAACGATCTCGTGTCTGTCAAAAGTGCTATTTTGTCAGATAGCTTCGATGAATCCAGATGTCTTTGTCTTTGCGGTCGCGGCTCTCAAAGAGGAGGCGACGGTCCGTTTCCTCTTTTACAAGCAAGGTCGCCGGGCCAATCTCCTTGGTTGAAGTCTTGCCTGCCGTGAAATCCGCCAGCAACAGTTTGACCGACTGCGCGCTGGCCGGCCGCGTGGAAAAGCCTTTTGCACGCTTGGATATCGCTTCAATGGCGCTTGCCTCTAACAGTATAGGCCACAATTTTCGGAACAAAGGTTGCGACGCATAAATGTCTGCGCTATTGAGTTCTCCATTGATGAAGAAGGCATAACCCACGGTGTCGCCATATTCTGCCAGAGGCAGCAGTTTCTGGAGATACCGATTTACGGCTTGTTTGAGGTTCCCATTCTCCAAGCTAAGTTCGAGGCTGGTGCTCGAGATTGGCGAGGCAACGGGTAAGCCCACTCCTTCGCTCACACCTCCCACTACGCCACTGGCCGCTCTCCAGACCTTATCCTGCGCCTGCTCGTGTCGCGCGGCAAGTTTCAGCTCTTTGGAAGGCAATTGAGCGTACGAGCTGTCAAAATATGCCGCTGATTCGGATCCTCTCCTTTGCCATCTCCCTTGTTCGACGCAGAATGCAGGCAACGAAACCTGTCCCGAGCGAGCGGGCAGAAGGCAGTCGTCAGGGAAAGTACGATCTTGCTTGCCGCCTTTTACGATGTCTCCAGAATGGATAAAAACATCATCGTCGGAAAGGTTTTCCACTATCAGCTCATTTACTCGTCCAGTCTCGTGGACACGAACCTTCTTTTGCGCTAACGCCTCGGAAAGTGTGATCAATCTCCTGTTGGTGAGCCGATCTTTGCCGTGGATGAGAAAAATGGTGAGATTCTCATGTGCGTAAGGGCCGCTTAGCTTATAGGCCTGGCTGGCCCCTTTTGTTTGGCCTGAAACAGCTCCAGACAGCAATGCAATAGAGATCGATCCGATCAGGGCAAACGCAAAACCAGTGGCCTTTGAAACAATCTGTCGCTTCATAAATCCTCCTTCACCGGCATCCAAGAAAGCCTCAACTCAATAACGATCCACTTCCGGATTTCTTAGAAGTTAAGACCACGTGTTTTTCCTCGAGTTCCCGGTGAAAGTGGTGGGGTGCAAGTAGCAACGTCGTGCTTTTTTGGCAGGTCTTTAAGCTGGCCACGAAGGCACGATGACACGAAGCGCTTTTCAATTAATTTCGCGTCAGAGACGGTCAAATCTCAATATCCTTCCAGCGCTTTTGCGAGAATGGCCGCTGCGGCAATGGCTATTCCCACTCCGATAGCCACACCAATTGCAACCTTCGTTCCGGTGCTAAGATTCTTCCCCTCCACTCGAGCTACGTCACTGTAGGCGATGGTCCGTTTTTCGCCGGTTTTGTCCACTACGACGAAGTCATTTTCTCCGGACTGGTAGATGAATCCCTTCACTTTGGTGTTGTTGCGCAACTTGACGGTGACCCGCGCCTCGACTCCCACTCCGAGCTTAACGACGCTCGCCTTGATTTGTTCGGGTGAAGCCACCTCTTTCTGCTCGGCGAAAACTGTAGGCCAGGCGGCCATCTGGAGTAGGGTGACGATCAACAACATTGAAATCACTTTGTGTAACATTTTTCCTCCTCTGCCGTTCTTGCCCTCCTAGGCGTGTTCGGCTTGCAGCGAAGCTTGAGCAAAAAGCGGACCACACAGCGAGGCTTGTGAAAAAACATTCTATCATTTTGATATCCAGGTGCTTAGGTCGAAGCTTCCGAGCAGTCTTCCGTAGACTGGATCGGTCGCGGGAAAGGCCGGGGCACCTTTAACAGGTGGCGTAGTGGCGTCTAATTTCTTGCAGAAACAAGCTTTGAACTGCGACCAACAAGATCACAGCGGGCAGGCCGGAGCCGAACAACAGACGCCGAAGGCGTCACCTAGAATAGCCGGGGGCAGAGCCCGTTCCGCCCTGCGCCAGGATTATTCACGAATTTTTTCGTGTTGGAGAATCGTGGGCAGTTTTCGTCCCGTAGTTCCGTAGGGACGACTGAATCAGCCGTCCCTACGGGACTCCTTTGGCTTGGTTTGATTGGCGTTAACCCTCAATCTCAGCACTGAAGTGCTGGGCTATTTTCGGGCCGTCCCGCCAGGCGGGACGGCAACTGCATCCGCACCATTAAAGCAACAAATTTGTGAATAATCCGGGTGCGGGACGGGCGCCGACCCCCCCGGCTACTCTACGTGACGCCTTCGGCAGCCATTGAGATTTGCTGCGCCCGGAAAATAAGGAAGTTAAATCGTGATCCTCAGGCGGGCGGAATTTGACATAAGGTTTGAGTGGGGCCTTCAAGGTGTCTTGCAACTTGCCCCAATCAGTGATGTCGTCATCATCGTAGATGTCCTCTCTTTCTCGGCCTGCGCACCCCCGTAAGGGTGCAACAAAATTTCCAGATGATTGACCCAAGCCGGTCTTCCCCCCAAAAAATACATCCGCGATTTGTGTCGCACCCCTTCAGGGTGCATACCCTTGATGGGTGTCGCAGACCGGGGGCGCCGCGCAAAAAGCGCGCTCTGCCCCCGGCTATAGTCTATGACGCCTACGGCGTCTCCGTCTGCGGCTTGCGGCTGGTGGCCGTGAGCAAGATTACCCTTTGGGAAATCGCTATGCTAGTGGCGCGCGCACAGCTTCCGCTCTTGGGTTCGGTCGAGGCCTTTCTGGCAGATGTTGGGTCGCACCCTGTGGTGCAGATGTTGCCTATGACGGCTCGCGTCGCCGCGGAGAGTACTCGCCTCGGGTCAAATTATCCGCCGGATCCCGTGCATCGTATCATTGGCGCCACTGCGCGGTGCTACGGCCTTCGCCTTATGACAGCCGATCAAAGCATCCGCAAATCGGGAATGATTGCTCTGGCATAAGACGAGATCTTCTTTGCAATGATTCACGAGTCTGCATAAACTTGACTGCCACTGGCCATTTAGCGGAGATGTGATTTCCGTGAGTCTTCGTACTCAAAGCTTCAGCTCGGTTCTCTGCGCTGCCTCTGCGTTCTCTGCGCCTCTGCGGTGAAATCTTTTGAATAACTCGGATGTAGGGGCGGAGGAGCTATAAATGGCACGGTCGGGAAAAAGGGAGGGAACATGGCCTACAATGAAAAAACTCGGAAAACTGCTGCTGATTCCAAATCAAAGGGCTCCACTGATTCCATATCAAAGGAAAAGCCCTCTGCTGATCGTCAATCTAAAGGAGCCTCTCCGAAATTCTCTACCGGTCCCACATCCAAGCGAAACTCTCGGAGATCTTCTCCGGCTCGCGCGCCAAAAAGGAAGGACAAACAGTGGGACAAGAAAGGGGCCATTGAGGGTCCGGCATCGGGTGCAGATCGGGATGCTGCGGCGGAAGAAAATGTGGGTGACCGCGATTCTTCGGCCGTAGCCGAGGGGCTGGATTATCCAGTGAGCAGAGCTGACGAAATGGGCAAGAAAAAACCTCGCGGCAGGCGATGAGTTTCTCGCTGATGAATCCCGGCTGGCCACTCGCCACTGCATGCACCCACAGAGCCGCGGCCGGAAGGGCGCGGCGCGGCAATCTAAGTTATCCGCACAACGCCACAACTGAAAATATCTGCCAGCTTGAGCTCAGCCAAATTGCCGAAGCCGGCTATTCTGCGCGCCTGTTGCTTCTGACTCCATGACTGCGCGATATCAAGAAACCGCTGCGGGCTGGTTGGACAGCCTCAGGTTAAAATTCTGAAGGGCGTGGCTCTATGCTGACGCTGAATTTTGACTTTCAAACCGTCACTGGGAGGGACCTATGAATATTGATCTTTCACCCGCACTTCAGCGGATTCACAGTCTGACGAGGGGGTTCATTGCCTCACTGCCGAACCTTTTCCTTGCGGTAATCGTCTTTGTCATGTTCCTGCTGGGTGCCATCCTTATAAAGAAGGTGGTGGCCAAAATCGTTCAACGGCGGGCCAGAACGTGGACTGGAGGGCTTGCCTTAGGTCGAATATCCCAGGGAGTGGTCATTTTGCTGGGGCTGCTGGTTGCCTTGTCTGTGGCATCTCCCACGTTTAAACCAGCAGACGTGGTGCAACTACTGGGAATCGGCAGTGTCGCCATTGGTTTCGCTTTTCGCGATATATTCCAGAATTTTCTGGCGGGCATTCTGTTGTTGCTGACTCGCCCGTTTCGTATCGGCGACCAAATAGTGATGGGGAATTTTGAGGGAACCGTCGAGGACATCCAAACGAGGGCGACGTTTATCCGAACTTACGACGGACGCCGGGTGGTCATTCCCAATACAAATCTATTCACCAATAGCGTCACGGTGAACACCGCCTTTGATAAGCGACGTGTGGAATATGACTTTGGCATTGGATACAGCGACGATATCGAAAGTGCGAAATCCATTATTCTGGAATGCATCCGGAGCCAGGATGAAGTTCTGCAGGACCCGCCGCCCGACGTAATCGTTGTGGCGCTTGGCACCTACAATGTCAACATCCGGGCAAGATGGTGGATTCAGCCGCCCAAGCGGTCCGAGTTCAGCGAGACGCGCGATAAGATTTTGGCTGACGTCAAACGCCGGCTTTTTGAAAATGGAATCGACCTCCCTTTTCCTATACAACACATCCTCTTTCACGATCAGACGGAGGAGACCGATGGGGATCGCTTGCAGCAACGTGAAGGATGGCCGGCAGGCACAGGGAAAATCCCCAAACCCAGTCGCATTGCGGATTCCATTCTGCTGGCAGGGGCGCGGGAGGCGAAGCCTGACCCAAGGTCGTAAATTAGAACAGCGATTACCGAATTTCGATTGCTCCTGAACCACTCACGGCGGAGAGGGGCGCGGAGAGCGCAGAGAACACGCCTGAGAGCCGTCCACGAGCACGTGCACGACCACGTCAACGGCCACGATAACGTCCAGGAATAACGTTGAAGGTAATCGTTTTTAGCCTCTTGATGTACCATTAGCCGAGACGGATATTCGTGATCGCTTTCGTCAACGTAGACGTGGCCGTGATCGTGCACGTGCACGTGCTCGTGGACGGCTTTTTTGGTTGCGGTCGGAGACCGCCCTAGGCCTCTGCGGTGAGTTCCTTATGATGCAGGCTAGTAGGTGCTAGGTGTAAAGCGAACGCTTTCGGCCCAACCGCTAGCTAATAACGAAACACTGATCGGAGCTCACAATGAAAATCACCCGCCGTGATTTGGGAAAGTATGCTGCCGGCGCTGCTGCAGTGGCAACCTTGGAGCCGCTTCGCGCGGCTCAGCGCGAACAGCAGCTCGCTTCGAAGATCGATAAGGTACTTGCGTCAGCCGTGCTGCAGCTCGACGCGCTTAAGCAGCCGGTAAGGATTGCCACGATCGATTTGCTTTCCAACGCGGACAATTTCATGGTCCGGGTGCGCACTGCCGATGGCGCCACGGGAATATCGGTCGCGCATCCGGATGCGATCAAAACCACCTACCCGATTCTGCTGAAGCGAGTCGTTCCATCATTTATTGGAAAAGATGCGCGCGATCTGGAACGTCTTCTATGGGAGGTCTATCTTGAGCGTGACAACTACAAGTGGCAGGGACTGCCGTTCTGGACCTGCGTCGCAGCCGTAGAAATAGCGGTTCTCGACCTGCTCGGCAAGAGCGCGTCGCTACCGATCGGCGCTTTGCTGGGCGGCGTAGTGCGGCGCGAAATTGGCGTTTATCGGGCCAGCGGGAATCGCGGCAACACGCCGGAACAGGAAATTCAGTACCTCAAGAAAATAGTCGCCGAAACCGGCGCCACGGCGATCAAGTTCCGGCTGGGCGGACGAATGATGTACAACGATGAAACCACGCGCCGTGACAAAGCGTTGATTCCGCTGACCCGTAAAACATTCGGCGACGCAATGACGATCTATGCCGACGCGAATGGCTCGTACGATATTCCTGCAGCAATCCGGATCGGCCATTTGATGGAGGAGTACAAGCTCGCGTTTTTTGAAGAGCCCTTGCCGTTTGACGATTACGACGGGACCAAGAAAGTCGCCGATGCGCTTAAAATTCCCATTGCGCTGGGAGAGCAGGAAAACAGTCTGAATAATTTCCGCAGAATCATCCAGAGCGGCGTGATGCGGATCGCGCAGCCCGACATCCTCTATTTTGGCGGCTTTATACGCTCGATCCGCGTTGCACGAATTGCCGCCGCCGCAGCAATCCAGTGCACTCCTCATATGTCCGGAGGTGGCCTGGGTTATTTATACGTTGCGCATTTTGCATCCTGCGTGCCGAATGCCGGACCCCATCAGGAGTTCAAGGGTTTTGGCGGCACGCTTCCCATCACGTCTGATACGTCGTCACTGAAGAGTGAAAAGGGAGTGATCCATGTCCCTTCCGGCCCCGGCTTGGGCATAACCATCGACCCGGATTTCCTGCAGAAGTCGAAAGTCATCTCAGGGGCAATCCTCTAGAATTCAGCGGAATTGTAGGGACAGACCCCTAATCCCGAACTAAATTTGGGGGTTTGTCCTCGATCTGTCCCCATAACTCCACGTTGACACCCTGCCCTGATCGGCGTTTACTATCTTAATATCCATTCCGCGCAGGAGATCGGCCCCCATGAACCGTCCTAAAGGAACAAAACCGTTACTGTTCCCGTTTTCCATTTTATTCAGCGCGGGGATCCTATTCTGTGCAGACAACGCCTGGGAAAAACAACCTGAGGAGTGGAGTCTTCCAGAAATAAAACAGGTGCTGGAGAAATCCCCCTGGTGCAGGCAGTCTTTGATACGCCATTTCGGCTGTTCAGTGAGCGCCAGCCGTGAGGTCCGGGATGCTTTCACGGTTCGCCTGGTTTCAGCGCGGCCGATTCGAGACGCCTACGCCCGACTGGTTCAACTTTCCAGGCCGGTCGATGTGTCACGATCGCTGGAAGTTGCGGATCCAAAAATTCTTCAGCCGGCGCAAGATCGGATTGTCGTAGCCGTTTCCTTTAGAAGCGACGATCTCCAGCGTGACCTCAGCCTGAGACAGTTCTTCGCCAAGCAGCAGACATCATGGATGAAGTGGAACACCTTTCTTATCTGCGGCCGAAGCGGACGGATTGAGCCGGTTGAATACATTCGGCTCAATCCGGAGACCGGAGAGTTCAGGCTTATCTTCCCCCGATCGATCAAAGAGCGAGCCGTGGTCAGCGATGGTGACAAGGAGCTGCGATTCGTGTTGTGGGTCCCGCCAGACCAGAATCTCAGTGTGACCTGGAACTTGAAGGCGATGCGCTACCGCGGCGCGCTGGAGTATTAGCCTGCATTACTCATAAATTTTCCTGAAAAGCTCAACGCAAAGGCGCCAAGGCGCAAAGACACAAAGCGGGTAAGGGCGACTATATGTGCCCACCTAATATCAAACCTGCCAAGTTCCACCGACTGGGTGTGTACATATCCTCGCCCTTACCCGCTTTGTGTCTTTGCGCCTTGGCGCCTTTGCGTTAGGTCTTTTAAGGAAGATTGTGAATAATCCGGCCTGGTGGACTGTAACAGCAGAATTGCTTCAGCTCTCAGCAGTCAGCTATAAGCGCTCAGCAGAACGGGTTCTAAGTCAAAAGAGCTGATTGCTGATTTGTCCGCGAAGCGGACCAATAACAGTAGCCGGGGGTGCCCAGGCGCGAAGCGCCAGGCACCCCCGGTCGGCGATTCCCCACACAATCGGACGCGCAAGCGGTCCCATTTTTTCCTTCATCTTTTCTTTAATTTTCACTTCGCAGATCCCGCCGCAGCCCGGTTGCGCCGTTCAGAATGAGCTGCTGCAGCTACTCAATTAACACCGGGTACAGTATGACGAGCGCTATCTTTGGAACTGAGGCATCGATGACTGCCGAACCGGATGGGACCGCTTGCGCGGTCCGGCCGATATTGAGGCATCGCTGACCGGGGGTGCCTGGCGCTTCGCGCCTGGGCACCCCCGGCTACTGCTATTGGTCCGCTTCGCGGACGAAGCCCTGGTTTGCGGCGCAGTGCAGCGTCAATCCGCGTTGATCCGCGGCTTACCAGCCGCTACGATTTTTCTGTCAACCAGTAGTTCCAGCTTACGCTGACCCCGGCGATCCTAACACCTCACGCACCTTGAGCAGCAGCGTGTCCGGCGAAAAGGGTTTTCGAAGGAAAGCGGTCCCCGAATCGAGCACTCCATGGTGAGAAATAGCCTCCTCGGCGTAGCCCGACATGTAGAGTATCTTGATCTCCGGTTTCAGCGATGCCAGTTTTTTCGCCAGATCACGGCCGCTCATGCCGGGCATGATTACATCGGTAATTACCAGCGATATTCGACCCTTGTAGGTGCTGCAAATCCTAAGGGCCCGTTGAGCATTGTCTGAAGGCAAAACCGTGTAGCCGCTCTCTTCTAGAATTTCGCGGGTGGGGTCACGCACCATCTCATTGTCTTCCACGAGAAGAATAACTTCGGATCCTCTGAAGTCCCCTTGAATCGTCGCAGCCTGTTCGGCCTGTTGGGGAGCTTCTTCGGTCAGCGGAAAATAAATCTTGAAAGTTGTGCCTTGACCGAGCTCGCTGCGAACCCAGATGTAACCGCCGCTTTGCTTGACAATCCCGTACACTGTTGAAAGTCCCAATCCGGTCCCCTTGCCGGGTTCCTTGGTGGTGAAGAAGGGCTCAAAGATGTGGGATTGGGTCTCCTCATCCATCCCGATGCCCGTATCGCTCACGGCCAACATCACATAAGGACCCGGCGCCACATAGGCATACTGCCGAGCATAGGATTCGTCTAATGTCGCGTTGTCGGTTTCAATGGTGATATTGCCGCCCTGCGCCATGGCATCGCGTGCGTTGACCACCAGATTTACCAACACCTGCTCTACCTGGCTCCGATCGGCTTCGATGTGTCCCAGCTTGGGATTCAGAACCGTCATCAATTCAATGTCCTCGCCGATAATTCTTCGAAGCATCCTGTCCATCTCGCCAACCAGGGCGTTCAAATCCAGCACTTTCGGCTCCAATACCTGCTGGCGGCTGAACGCCAGAAGTTGCTGAGTTAACAGCGCTGCGCGCTCGGCGGCCTTTTTGATCTGCTCTAGCCCCGCACGCCGGGGATCATCCTGGCCTGTACGTTTGAGCAGCAGGCCGCCAAAGGAAAGGATGGCGGTAAGAATATTATTGAAGTCGTGAGCGATCCCACCTGCCAGTCTTCCGATGGCTTCCATCTTCTGGGCCTGGCGAAACTGGTACTCGAGATTCTTGCGATCGGTGATGTCAGTAATGATCGCCATAGTCCCGGTGACATTGCCTCGGGCGTCATGCAGCGGCGCTCCCGAAATACTGACATTCATCAACGTGCCGTCCTTCTTTTGTCGACGCACCTCTACGCCAGTGAATATTTCGCCGCGCGCGACACGTTCTCGCAGGTAGCGGTGTTCCGGATAGTTTTCTTCAGCAGCCCACAAGAAAGGCTGACCCAGGACCTCCTTTTCGCTCCAGCCAAAAATCTGTTCGGCTGCTGCATTCCAAGTCTTGACGCGCCCGTCGTGGTCAACGGCAATGATGGCCGCCGGAGAAGCATCAATCAATGCTTGCAGGGTATCTTTGCTCTCGTGGAGAGCTTCTTCGGCTCGCTTGCGTTGGGTGATGTCCTGGACAGTGGTGCGGATGCCCACGATTTGACCGCGCGCGTCTCGCAGGTGCCACTCTTGAAAGAGCCCCAGCATGCCGGTTCCATCCTTTTTGATGACGGTTTGCTCAAAGGGTGTCAGCGGCAGGCTCCCAGCAATTCGGGCTACAACGGCTTTACGGGTGGCCTCCGGGTTGCGGACGAATTCCCAGACGTGGCGGCCCAGCATCTCGCCGGCTTGGTAGCCGAGCATCTCAAGCTCGGTGCGATTGATGCGGGTGATGCGGCCCTCGGTATCGATCTCATGATAGCCGACAGGCGCTTCGTCAAATAGCTGACGAAATTCTCTTTCGCTCTCTGCAAGCGGATCTTGCGCTGGTTCTGGATCGATAGGATTATTCACTTGAACCCGGTTGAAATGAGGACGAACGATGAGCCAGCGTTAGGCCGCCGCCAACCCATTGTATCTATCCTCATCCACATTCAAATCTGGACGGATCGAGCCATCTTACCACAGTCATGAACGTCAACGTGGTCGTGGACGTTGTCGTATTCTGGGGTCAGGCACAGTGAGCATAAAAATGACCGATCACGGCCACGTTCATGTCCACGACAACGTCCACGAACACGACGACGTGAGCGTACCATGAACGTTAGCGTGGTCGTCGACGTGGACGTGAACGTGGTCGTGGTCGTCGACATGGCCGTGAACGTGGTCGTGATCGGCTTTTGGTTTGAGCGATAATTAGACGTGGCAATGATAATCGGCATTAATCCGAGGGAATAGCTGTGCTTTACTTCCTGAAACAAAGAGGCCTTGCTCTTCTTGACCGGTCTCGCAGGTTTGGCTGGGTCGACCTGTTGGTGATCGTCGGGCTGGCTGGTCTTCTTTTCGGTGTGATTGACTTGGCGCATGAATGGAGAGGCGCCATCCGGCCGGCGGTTGAGGTTGACCTTTCTCCAGGCGCTCTTCCTAAGTACACCTTCTTTTCGCTTTCCAGAGGCCTGCTGGCTTATGCCCTGTCGCTCGGCTTTACTTTGGTCTACGGATATTGGGCGGCCAAAGACCAAATCGCTGAAAAAGTCTTAATCCCGCTGTTGGACATTCTTCAGAGCATCCCGGTGCTAGGCTTTATGCCTGGATTGGTGCTGGCGCTGGTGGCAATGTTTCCTTCAAGCAACGTTGGCTTGGAACTGGCCGCGGTTCTTATGATCTTCACCGGGCAGGCCTGGAACATGACGTTCAGCTTCTACCACTCGCTCCGCTCGGTCCCGCACGACCAGCGCGAAGTGTCCACCCTTTACCGCTTCGACTGGTGGCAACGGCTCAAGTGGGTGGAATTTCCTTTCTCGGTCATCGGACTAGTTTGGAACAGTATGATGAGCATGGCAGGCGGCTGGTTCTTTCTGATGATCAATGAGGCCTTTGTTCTTGGGAACAAAGATTTCCGGATACCGGGAGTTGGTTCTTACATGAGTGTGGCTGTCGCGCGCGGAAACGCGGCGGCGATGATTTGGGCCATTTTCGCCATGACTGTCATGATCGTCCTTCTGGACCAGTTGCTCTGGAGACCGGTAGTAGTGTGGGCGCAGAAGTTTCGAGTAGAGGAAGGCGCCCAGCAGGAGATCATGACTTCGTTCTTCCTGAACTGGCTGCGTCGCTCGCGCATCCTTGGCTGGCTGGGCGACGTCTTTAGGCACACGAAAATCGAGCGCACGCCTCGCCAATTGAAGTCCGTGCGGCACAAGCCTCCGGCTTCATCCACGAAATGGGCCGGCGCAATATCATTGGTGTTCTTCCTTTCATTGCTCTGCGGTCTGGCGTACGGCGCTTATAGTCTGATGCGGCTGCTGCAGGGAGTTCCGGCGGAGCAATGGCGAATGATTATCGGAGCGGCCTTCTGGACTCTGGGAAGAGTACTGCTGGCGACTGCAGCGGGCACGGTTTGGGCTCTCCCCGCGGGGATCGCTATTGGGCTCTCTCCGCGGCTGTCCAGACTGCTTCAGCCGCTGGTACAAGTGGTGGCCTCTTTTCCTGCGCCTATGTTATTTCCGCTGGTGATTGCCGCTTTAAAGATTGCCGGTGTTTCGCTTGGATGGGGCAGCATTCTGCTGATGTTGCTCGGGACGCAATGGTATATCCTGTTTAACGTGATTGCGGGCGCGATGGCTATTCCCGCTGACCTGAAAGAAGCATCCCGCAGTTATCGCATGAGCCGGCGCCAGACTTTTTGGAATGTTTACTTGCCCGCCGTATTTCCCTACCTGGTGACAGGCTGGGTGACAGCCGCCGGCGGCGCTTGGAACGCCAGCATCGTAGCTGAATTTGTGACCTTTAAGGGCGAAGTTCTTTCCGCTTGGGGACTGGGCGCCGCGATCAGCCGCGCAGCCGACAAAGCTGATTTTCCAATGCTGGCGGCCAGTGTTTTGGTTATGTCCGGGATAGTGGTCATTTTCAACAGGACCGTTTGGCAGCGCTGCTACCGGTTGGCCGAGCGGAGATTCTCTCTGAGCCAATAATGGCACGAGGTGTTGCATGTCCGGACTGATAGATGAAGTGATTGCCCCGGCAAGTGTCAAGTCTTTGTGCGAGGCCCGCGGCGTGTGGCATGACTTCACCCTGCCCAATGGCATGCCGATGAGAGTGCTTGAAGACATAACCCTGGTAGTTAAGGCCGATGAAGTAGTGGCGCTGCTCGGTCCTTCCGGATGCGGTAAATCGACGATCTTGCGCATCCTGGCTGGCTTGATCCAGCCCACACGCGGTGAGGTCCTGTACCACGGGACACGGCTGAGAGGCTTAAATCCGGGAGTCGCCATGGTCTTTCAGAGTTTCGCGCTCCTTCCTTGGATGACCGTTGCGCAGAATGTGCAAGTGGTCTTGAAAGCTGCCGGCTTGTCGGCTGCGCAAATTAAACAACGTGCGGAAAATGCAATCAGGATGGTGGGACTGGGCGGATCTGAGGAAGCCTACCCCCGAGAACTCTCCGGAGGAATGAAGCAGAGAGTAGGAATGGCGCGGGCGCTTGCGGTGAACCCGGAGATTCTTTTCATGGACGAACCGTTCTGCCAGGTGGACGCGCTTACGGCTGAAAGCCTTCGCGCCGAAGTCTTAGACATCTGGTCGGCCAAGGACCACAATTTGTCCTCAATCCTGATGGTGACTCACGACATTAAGGAAGCCGTTTACATGGCAGACCGGATTGTGGTCCTGAGCGTCAATCCAGGCCGGGTCCGCACGGTGGTGGAGAATCGCCTGCCACGCCCCAGGGATTACCGATCAGCGGGATCGCTTCAACTGGTTGACCATCTGCATGACATTATCACGGGCGCCGAGATGCCGGACGTTCCCGCAGAAGTTTCCGCGTCGAAGGAACAAGAACCATTCGAGCCTCTTCCGCGAGCCTCTTCCAACGAAGTGGTCGGACTGTTGGAGTATCTGGATGCGCGCGGCGGCAAAGAAGACATGTTTCGCATCGCCGCCGATACCAATCGAGAGTTTGGCCGGGTCATCACGGTGGTAAAGGCGGCCGAAATGCTGGATTTTGTGGATACTCCAAAGCGCACTGTCGCGCTCACCTCGCTGGGCCAGCGCTTCGTCAAAGCAACGCCAGCGGAGCGCAAGACAGTATGGCGGGAGCAGCTTCTGACGCTTCGCCTTTTCCGCGAGGTTTTGGCTATTCTCAAACGGCGGGCGAGAAATGAAATCCATCGTGACGAGCTGGTAGAGCTCATCCAGGCCAACCTGCCGCAGGAAAACTACGAGCGAGTGCTGGACACTTTTATTCGGTGGGCGCGTTTTGGCGATCTGTTCGCTTACGATGAAAACGAACAGATAATGTCCCTTCAGTAGGGCGTCCTAATCCTTTGTGTTGCGCGTGGTTGCATGGTTTGGAAACAGCTTAGCGGTCACGGTTAATCTGCAGGAGAGCCGTTGACTCGCTGACACCTCATTGAGGGAAAACTGGATTCGTTGACTTGTCTTGCCAGGCTACCTACAATGGTGTCCAGGCGCCAGTTGAACTGACCCTGCGGAAGAGGTCATGGTCAAAAACAGTTTTCGCATCGCAGCGTTTCCCATCGCAATCCTGATCGCCTGTGTAATTGCCTTCAGCGCCGATGACAAATCGGACATCAAGACCGCCCAGAAAACCACCACATTTCGCGCCGGTGTGGATGTGGTGGTACTGCGCGCAGCCGTCACCGATCCTCTCAACCGTTATGTCACAGGATTGGATAAAGGACATTTCAAGGTGTTTGACAACAAGGTGGAGCAGACGATCAGCCACTTCTCGAACGAAAACTCCGCCTTGAGTGTGGGCATCATCTTTGACAGAAGCGGCAGTATGTCAGACAAGATTGTGAGCGCCAAGAACTCGGTAGTGCGGTTTCTTGAACAGGGCACGCCGCGGGATGAATATTTCCTGGTGACCTTTAATGATCACGTGACGCTGGCTCAGGACTTCGTCTCCAAACCAGACGACATCCGCAATCAGATCGCCATGCTTCAAGGCAAAGGCCGGACGGCGATCTACGACGCCATCTATGCGGGCCTGGAGAAGATTACAGAGGCTCACAATGACAAGAAAGCCCTGATCGTTATCACCGACGGAGAGGATAACACCAGCCGCTACACTTTTTCTGATGTGAAGGAGCTGGCCAAGGAATCCGACGCTCAGATTTACGTGATAGGCGAAAAGGGCGATTTGGGTTACGGCCGATCCATCATCAGCGAGCTTGTAGGGCTTACCGGGGGTCGCGCCTTCTTCCCTGACAGCCTGAAGCAAATCGACTATTACTGCGACCTGATTCACACCGAACTGAGAAACCAGTATGTTCTCGGATTCACTCCTTCCGACGTCACGCGCGACGGTAAGTGGCATAAGCTGAAGATCCGGCTGGAACCGCCCGAGGGCCTGCCTAAATTAAGTGTTCGCGCCAGAGAAGGATACTTCGCGCCGAAGAGATAGCCTGCGTTGCAGTCCACGAAGCCAACCAGCAGGACACGGAGAACACGGATCACGAATGTCCCCCCGAGGCGCTTGGGTCACTTACGGGTTTGGCTTTGCTCAATCTCAGCCGTCCCGGGAGGACAAGGACGAATCCCTGTTCTCCGCGTAATCCGTGTCCTTCTTATTCCCTGGAAATATCCAAATCCGTGACCTTGTTGTCTGTTGTCAGGTAGAACGTCAGATAGAGAGTGTTTTGCCCGGTAACCATTATGTAGTAGCACAAGCGGTTTACCTTGGCTCCTCGACGTTCCATGCCGCGGTCAGCCACGTCTTCGCGCAGGAGAAATGTGAAGGACTTTAGTTCTTTCAGCCATCGCGCTACATCCACCGAGCCGCGAGATATTGCCAAGTCACGAAATTCCGGCGTCATGCGCGATGAATCTTTCACGCCGTTGGCAATGTCTGCGAGGGCATCCTTCAGCATTTGCGTCATCTGCGGATCAGGATCCACATTGGATTTGCCTTCGGCCGTGTCCGCCTTCACCAGCGCGTCAAAGGCTATCAGGCGAATCAATGGGTCGCCGGATGGCTTCGCTTGCGCCACTCTGTCGAAGATGTCGCGATTGCCGGCTGCATCCCAGTCCCTGAGTGTCTGGAGCGATGCTCTCACCGCCGCGTAGGGCTCTTGGTCATTGATCAACCCGCGCAGCATGCGAATATCGGATTCGTCCTTGGGAAGCTGGGCCAGCGCCCGGATGGCCTGCGCGCGCCTGCCGAATGCAGGATGAGCCATTTGTTCGCGGAACAGCGGTCGAAGATCGGGCCGCTTCAATTCACCGAGGCGCTCGATGGAGCGGAACACGGGAAATTGCTGGGTGTCGGCGCGCAGTGCCTCCACGACCGCCTGCACTGCGGCGTCTGAGGGCGTTCCGTCGAGCATCCTTTTCAAGGCTTCCTGACGATCGACGGCGTTAGGAGCATACTTGAGCAACTGCGGCAGCTCCTCGGGAGTCCAGTGTAGCGCCGGAATCTGCCGCAGAAAGTCATGGTCGGGGTCCAGCAGTACAACGTCGGGCTTGCTCGCGGCGCCGATACGGATCTGCTGCTCTACCTTGTTGATCCGCGCCTTCTCTCGTGTGGCATGCTCACCCGAAATCAACCCCACAGTCGCGTCCAGATCGTAGACGGGTGTACCGTCCTTAGTATCTTGTGTTTGCTTGACGGTCAACACGACCTGTTTTTTTGCCTCGTCCCAGGTCCAGGTGTAATCCAGCACCGGGTGGCCGGGTTTGAAGATCCACTGATTGAAGAACGGCTCCAAATTGATGCCCGTGGCTTCAGTCATCGCCTCGCACAGGTCGTGGCTGTCGACAGGCGTGTTCCGATACTTGGCCAGGTAATGATGGATTCCCTGAAAGAAGGTCTTGTCGCCCAGCTTGCGGCGCAGAGTGTGCAGGAGCACCCCGCCCTTAGCATAGCTGTGACTGTCGAACATCGCTCCGAAGTTTTCATACACGGTGGTGGATATGGGATGCTGGTACCGGCGGCTTTCATTGAAGTATCCCTGCATGAAGTTTTCGACCGAGTGATCGTATTCGTTCTTTCCTCGCCAGTGCTCGGCGTAAAGAATCTGCCCGAAAAAGATCGCGAATCCCTCACCCAGCCACAGTTCGCCCCAATGCTTATAGGTGACCAGATCTCCAAACCACTGGTGCGCCAGTTCGTGGGCAACGACGGGAGAAGCCGTCCGAACTCCCCTCCGCTTATCAGCGAGCAAGCCCTCACCGAACAGCGTAGCGCTGACATTCTCGAGACCGCCGCCGAAATCGTACATGGCGCTTTGCGCATACTTAGGCCAAGGATATTTGACGCCCAGGATATCTGAGTAGAATGAGAGCATCTCCGGCGTTTCGCCGAAAGTTTCTTCAATCGCGTTAGCCTTGCCCTTGGGAACAACATAGAGCAGCGTCACTCCCCGCCAGTCATCCGTCTTGATATCCAGCGGACCGCCGGCAAGCGACAGCAGATAAGTCGCGTGCGGCTGTTCCATTTGCCAGTGAAAGGTTCGCGTCGCGCCGTCCGAACTCAAAGTGTTTGACTTGAGAGCGCCATTTCCGACGACGAACCAGTCTGCCGGAACGGTGACTCGTGTTTCGCTGGTGGCGAAATCGTTCGGGTAATCCCAAACTGGAATCCATCCATGATTGTGGTCCGGCTGGCCTCCGGTCCAGAAGCCCACTCGCTGAGGCTCGGTCGAGGTCGGCTTAATCCAATGAAATCCGTCATGCCGTTCGCCGCTGCGGTAGTGAATGGTCACGGTAACGACTTGGCCGGGCGCCAGAGCATGTTCCGCCGCGATTCTGAGCTTTTCGCCGTCACGCGAAAAAGGTGCCTTCTGCCCGTCGATTTCACAAGACTCGATGTTTAGCCTTGCGCCGCAGTCGAACGTGATGGTGGCCAGGCCGCCGCGCAGCGGCGAAAGTTTGTGTGCGACTATCCCCTGAAAGGCGAGCTTTGGGTAGTCCAGGTTCAAATCCAGCGCGACATGCAGCAAGTCGTAGTCTCGGTCAGGCGCGTAGTGGGCTTGGGCCTTCGGTGGAGCAAATGGATTGGGAGGCGGCGCCGGTGCCTGTTGAGCGCGTGTGGCGGTGGCAACGAACAGAACGCAGAAGGCGAGTAAGGCAGTGAATCTAGTTTTCATGTTGCCTCCTAGCTTGTCACAACGTGAGAAGACGTGTAGCTCCGGCCCCGGCCGGCCCTCGGGCTTGGACATTTTGGAGCGACGGCCGGTGGGCCGTCTCCCGCGCAATCTTTCATCGTGCAGGAGACACCCCGCGGGGCGTCTCTCCAATAGCACCGCTTCGCGGCGCTACCATTTTTTCTCACATTCTCACGGTTCCGGGTCCGATCTGATCATATCTCTTCTGGTCGGCGATCGCCTCGGAGACTGAAAGTGCACTTTGTGGCCCGGCTATAGGAAATTAGACGAATCTGGACGGCGAATCGTTCGTTGAGTCTTCAAATTTTGTTGAGTCTTCAAATATAATGCTAAGAACCCCCGGAGCGGCGTTGGGCAGGCCCGCCCGTCAGAGGTTGTCAAATCAGAAGCGCGCCCGTAAGATGGCGTGAAAAAATTGATTCAATCCGTAAAAAACCATTTTGCTTGGCAGACAGAGAAGAATACTTTTGAATAGCGGTAGCATAATACGTTTTGGAACTCTAATTTGCGAGGAGATCTCATGAACTACTACGGGGCGAAGGAGTTGGCGGAAAGTTTTCAAACTGTTCGCAAAAATACGATTCTTATAGCTGAAGAAATCCCGGAAGAGAAGTATGGCTTCCGGGCAGCGGCCGACACGCGGAGCGTCGCGGAAACATTGGTCCATATTGTGGCGGCGCCGAGCTTTCAGCACCGGATTCACGCCGTGGAACGCCGAACCACCCTGGAGGGGTTTGATTTTGCATCGCTCCTGCAGCAAACCTTGGCCGACGAGAAACAGCCCAGGAGCAAAGCCCAGCTTCTTGAAATGCTTCGCCACGGAGGCGAGCAGTGGGCGAGCTGGCTTTCAGGGTTAACCGACGAAGTCCTGGCCGAGCGCGTCAACATGCGGCCCGGCATGACGCCCGCCTCCAAGAGCCGGTTTGAAATGATTCTGGGGGTCAAAGAGCACGAAATGCACCACAGGGCTCAGCTCATGTTGATCGAGCGAATGCTGGGAATGGTGCCTCACATGACACGGGAGATGCAGGCGCGCATGGCTCAGGCATCCGGAGCAGCAAAGGCATGACTTGAGAAACTGGGACTAATTTCGTTTACCACTGGGACACGGCGTGGCCAAGCCGCAACCCAATATAAAAGCCGATCACGACTACGTTCACGGTCCTACAGTGGCCAAAATGCCACAACCAAAGGAAAAGCCGTCTACGGCCACCTCCACGTGCACGTCAACGACCACGATCACGCACATCCATGTTGGCAAATCAGTACGCCTTAAAGCACTCTGGAGCGCTGCAGGTCGACTCCACGTGTCAAGTAGCACGCTGACCCAATCTGCAAATAGGACGCAATCAAAGTGTCATCGGTCTCATGCCACGAAGTCACGGCGACACGAACCCGTTCAGTAATTGACTTCGGGCCATCGTGACTTCCTGGCAGGTTGGGATGATGCAAAATTCGCGCAGCCATCAGGCGGCGCTAGTTTTCCAGAGCGGCTGTTTCCGGTGAATAAATTGGAGGCAGCCAGTTCAAAATGAGTTCCCAGTGGTCTCCCCCATCTCTGCTGGCCACAATCTGGCCGCCTTGAGTCCCGACATAGATGCCCGGCGGATCGAGCAAGTCGGTCGTCATGGCGGCTCGCAGCACATTTTGATAGGCGTTAGTTTGCGGAAGCCCGCTGGTAAGCGGCTCCCAGGAATCGCCTCGATTCCTGCTGCGAAATACCCGAAAAGCTCCTCCGGGCGTCACGCGAAAAGGCCGAACTTTTATTCTTAATCTCCCGTAATATCATCGTGGGAGGCCGAGTGAACCAGCCATTGCCGGAGAAAAGACGTCTCCGTATTGGAACATTTACCGAAGTTATTGCCAGCCGGCAAGCCTATCTGCAGATCCTCTACCTGTTGCTGGCTTTTCCGTTAGGCCTGTTTTATTTCGTTTTCCTGACAGTCGCTCTCTCAGCCGGGGTTGCAACGCTGGTGATCGGCGTCGGCATTGTGATCCTGCTCGGCGCCTTGTTTGTGTCCCGGGCTCTTGTCGTGTTCGAACGAAGACTGGCGGCTTCGATGTTGGGCGCCGATATTGCCGCGCCCCAGCCGCAGAGGGTTCCTGTGCAGGGTCTGTGGTTGCGGGTCAAGCTCATGCTCGGGGACTCGTCAACCTGGAAGGGACTGGTGTATCTTCTGGCAAAGTTTCCTTTTGGAATGCTCGCTTTCATCGTCAGCGTGACTTCAATAGCTATGGTGGGTGCTTTGGTTCTCACTCCCGTTTTGTATTCCTGGGTGCCGATACAGATTGGGTTTCATCAGGTCAACAGCCTCGATGAGGCGCTCTTCTGGTCAATCGTGGGATTGGTGCTGGGTGTGGTCTGTTTCTACGTTCTGACGGCGCTGGCAGTTTTGTGGGGACGATTTGCCGAGATAATGCTTGCCGGGTCGCCGGCGAAGGAGCTATCCGAGGAAAGTACGATTGCTCCAACTCGAGCCGTCGTTATCCCATAGCCCGCATTATTCATGGCGAACTTCGTTCCAATAGGTTACCGAAGGCAGAAGGCGGAACGCAGAAGGCAGAAAGAACGATAAACAAAATTCAACGTTTTTACTGCGCCTTTGCGTTGAGCCTTTTGCAGAAGACTTGTGAATGTCAGGGCTACTGGGCTCCTCAGCGGACTTCTGCGCCGGCGTTTCGCGGCCGTCACAGTACTTTTCTGGGCGCGGTGGCGGAAGATTCCTCCCAGTAAGGGCGGTATCCATAATACTTGTGAATCCCCAGCGCCCAACTGGCGTTGGTCATGTCAGGCCAGTTTTCCTTGTCGAAGCCGGGCGCATTGGTGAGGATCTCCTTGTCCACGTCGAGGATGAATACATTTCTGTCGAAGTCCAGTCTGAGCGCATACCAGGGAACGGCAAACAGCTTGCCGCCCACGCCAAGAAAACTACCAAAAGACAGGACGGCATATGCCACCCGTCCGACATTCAAATCAATCATCAAGTCCTCGATCTTTCCCAAGCTGTCACCCGACTGGTTTTCGACTCTATTTCCAGCCAGCGCGCTGGCAGATAAAACTTTTGGTCGCTCAAGTGCGGTTGTCATCAGATCCCTCCTGGTACGGAAACGACTGCACAGCCAGTCACCTTTAAAGTAAGCATGAGTGCACAATCCTGTCTACGGCCGATAAAAGACGAAGTAAATAGCTCTAGGCAGGCCGCTTTCACCGGCCTTTGTCCGCGAAGCGGCGCTATTGGCGAGACGCCCCCGTGGGGCGTCTCCTGCACGATGAAAGATTGTGCGGGAGACGGCCCTCAGGCCTTCTCTCCAAAATGTCCAAACTCCAATGTCCGCGAAGCGGACCAATAACAGTAGCCGGGGGTGCCTGGCACCCCCGGTCAGCGATTCCCTGCACGGAATCGGACCGCGCAAGCGGTCCCATTTTTCCTCTCGTAAATTCCCCGGCCGCCCGGCTGTATAGTTGACAAGGAGCGTTATCTTTGGCATCCATGAATGCCGAACCTGATGGGACCGCTTGCGCGGTCCGGGCGATGTTCGGGATTGCTTACCGGGGGTGTCTCGCGCTTCGCGCTTCGGTACCTCCGGCTACTGTTATTGGTCCGCTTCGCGGCGCCCGGTCCGCTTCGCGGACGGGCGCGTCAGGCGCGCGGCTGCGCCGCGACTTGCAGATTTCTGTTTCTTTCCGCTGCCTGCAAAATCCAAAAAACATTCGCGTTCATTCGCGTCCATTTTGCGGCTATTATTAAATACTTTCCGATAGGGAGAGAATTCTCCATTGGAGCCACCTAGGAGTACATATGAAGCCAAAAATCAATAGAAGATCTTTTCTCAATCAGGCCGCCATGGTTGCCGGCGGCGCTATCACCGGCAGCGCCCTCTCGTACCGCCGCATCCTGGGAGCCAACGATCGTATTTCGCTCGGTCATATCGGCGTGGGCCGGCGGGGCAAAGAACTGGCCGGGATAGCGGCGCAGCTGAAAACGGCCAAGAATGCCGAAATGACGGCGGTGTGCGACCTGTGGAAAGTGAATCGTGAAGCCGCCTCTGCGCGGGCCCAGGAGGTCTACGGAAGAGCGCCGCGGTCGTTTCAGTACATGGATGATTTGCTTTCGCTGAAGGACGTAGACGCCGTTCTCATTTCCACCGGTGATTTCCAGCATGCGCCCATCCTGAAACTCGTTGCCGAAGCCGGCAAAGATGCCTATTGCGAAAAGCCCATGGCTAATGTCCTTGAAGAGGCCAAGGCCGCTCGCGACGCCGTACTGCAGCGGAAACTGATCGTTCAAGTCGGTACACAGCATCGGAGCGAAGCTTATCAGATCGCAGCTAGAGACTTGATCCGCACGGGCGCGCTGGGCGAGGTCAGTAAAGTAGAGATCGTCTGGAACTATCACGGACCACGCTGGCGAGGCCGTTCCGAAGTGAACCAGATTCGGGAGCAGGACACTGACTGGCGGAAGTGGCTGTTGACCAAGCCATACCGTCCGTTTGACCCAAGGATGTATTTTGAGTTCCGGCTTTACAAAGACTTTTCCAGTGGTATTGCCGACCAGTGGATGAGCCACGGTATCGATCTGATTCACTATTTTCTGGATGATCACTTCCCCAAAGCGGTGGTCGCTCACGGAGGAGTCTTTGCCTGGAAGGATGGGCGCGAAAACCCCGATACATTCCAGGCCCTGCTGGAATACCCCAAGGGTTTCCTGGTCAGCTACTCAACCAGTTTTGGAAACGATAGCGATAGCTTCACACGCATCATGGGAAAAACGGCGACGTTGATCAATATCGGCGGTGAAGGAAGCCCCCGATGGGAATGGGTGGAAGAGAAGAGCACTCATGAGGACAATCCGAACGTCAAGAGAGCCCAGAAATACGTTACCCTTCCCGGCGACGACCGCGTTCCGCCCACGTTTATTGGCGACGGCGATCCGTCACATATGACCAACTGGCTGGACTGCCTGCGCAGCCGCAAACAGCCGAACGCGACCGTGCTCAACGGATTTGCACACTCTGTAGCAGTCATTATGGCGGCTCGCGCTTACCGCGAGGGCAAGAAGCTGTACTGGGATTCAAGTACGGAGGCCATCCGCGATCGTCCGGTCGAGTCGCCGGCGGGTTAATTGATTGTGCAGGTGCGTAGGGCGAGATTGTCCTACAGACCAATCAACCACAGGGAACACTGGGAACACGGGGTATAACAAGGGTTATTGACTGCGACCAAGAATTTTATGAGAAATCATCAGCTACCCCCGTGTCCCCAGTGTTCCCCGTGGTTAAGAGCCCGAAAGGTGGACGTTATGAACAGAACTTTCGTGAAAGCCTTTTCTGCCGCCTATGCGATGATCTGGATGCTGGCAGTGCCGACTCTTTGGGCTGCCGCCGATGTAAAACCTCCGTTTCTCAAAATCGAAAGCCAAAGTATACCCAACGGAATGAAAGTGGTCATGGCGGAAGACCATTCGCGTCCCGTCATCAACATGCAGGTGTGGTATCACGTGGGCTCGAAAGATGAGCGCCCGGGCCGCACCGGCTTTGCACATCTTTTTGAACATCTGATGTTTCGTGGGTCGAAGAATGTCGGACCCGAAGAACACATGCGTTATGTCCGCGAAGCCGGAGGTACGGTCAACGCTTACACCACTTTTGATCAGACCGTGTACTGGGAGACATTTCCATCCAACTATCTCGAGCGGATGATCTGGCTTGAGGCCGACCGGATGGAATCGCTCAACATCAGCCCGGAGAACTTCACCAAGGAGCGTGAAGTGGTCAAGGAGGAGCGGCGGCTCCGCACCGACAATCCCCCCTATGGGCTGGTGTTCGAGGATATCTTGAATGCGACTTTCCGCGTGTACCCTTATAAGCACCTGCCAATCGGAAGCATGGAAGACCTGAACAAGGCCACGACTGCCGATGTTCAAGAATTCTTCAATACATTCTATGTGCCCAACAATGCCACACTGGTAATCGTTGGAGATTTTGAACCTGGAAAGGCTCTGTCTTACGCCAAGAAACACTTCGGCCGTCTTCCGCACAGCGCCAAACCCGTGCCCAGGGTCAACGCCACAGAGCCTGCACAGACTGCCTTGGCCGAGCTCAGCAAGTCTTACAGCAACGTCCCCCTTCCCGCTATTATCAGCGCTTACCATATGCCGCCGGCTGGTTCTCCCGACAGCTATGCGCTGGAAATCGCCTCCGAGATTCTGTCTTCAGGACAAAGCTCACGCATATACCGGCGGCTGGTTTACGAGGAACAGGTAGCGGTGGCCGCAGCGGGCAATACCTTCCTTCTCGAGGGACCTTCCATCTTCTTTGGTTTCGCGGTAGCCAACCAGGGAAAGGACATCAAGCAGGTCTCTGCCAGCCTGCACGACGTGTTAGAAGGAATGGGCAAAGCTCCGGTCTCGGAAGAGGAACTGGCCAAGGCCAAGAATAAAGTGATCGCTCAATTTGTCATCGGCAGGCAATCGGCTCAGTCGAAAGCCGATTCGCTGGGCAGGATGGCTGTGCTGCACGGAAACCCCCAGCTTTACAATACAGAGCTGGCCAACTACCAGAAAGTGACTGCGGCCGACGTGCAGCGCGTTTCAAAGAAGTATCTGACTGAATCCAATGAAACACGGTTATGGGTTACGGCCGAGAAGAAGACAGCAGAGAAGAAATAGTCGGTTGTCAGTTGTCCTTTGTCCGTTGTCAGGGGGTAGCCGGGGGCTCCTCTGTATGACGCCTTTGGCGTCTCGGGGTTGGACACTTCGGAGAGACGGCCTGAGGGCCGTCTCCCGCGCAATCTTTCATCGTGCAGGACACGCCCCGCATGGCGTCTCTTCAATAGGCCCGCATCGCGGCGCTAACGCCTTGGGCGTCTCCACGTGCTGATCTGTTAATTTGGAGAAATAAAATGAATTGCAAAATAGAACGCATTCTTAATAAAGGTTTTCATCTTCTTTGCATTCTTGCGCTGCTCTCCGCCCCGGCAGTGGCGCAGAAAACCGCACCCGCCGCCAAGCCGGCAGCGGCAAAGCAGCAAGCGCCGCCTCCCGAGCCAGTGAGGCCCTTCAGCTTCCCCAAATATCAAAGCAAGAAGCTGAATAATGGGCTGACTGTTTTTGTTATCGAAGATCATCGCCAGCCTTTGGTCTCCAATCGGTTGGTGGTCAACGCCGGAGGGATCTCGCATTCGCCTGCCAAGGCTGGATTGGCGTCTCTGACGGGAGATCTGCTGCGCCAGGGCACCACCAGCCGTTCGGCTCAGGATATCGCGCGGGCAATCGACGGAGTGGGCGGCAGTCTGAGCGTCAGCACCGACGATGACACCACTCAGATCTCCGACACTGTGATGAAGTCTTCGGAAGATCTAGGTTTCGAATTACTGGCAGATGTTGTCCAGAACCCCGTCTTCAAGCAGGAAGAGATAGACCGGCTGTTGCGGCAGAGGCTTTCCAACCTGCAGATTGAATACTCCGACCCCGAATATCTGGCTGCAGTTTCAGCTGCCCGGATGATCTTCGGCGAACACCCCTATGCTTTTCCCGAGGAGGGGACCCCGCAAACGCTTGCCTCGATCAAGCGCGAAGATATCGTGCAGTTTCATAAGCAGTTTTATTCTCCTGCGGGCGCCTTCCTGGCGATTTCCGGCGATATTACGCCGGCAGAGGGTTTTGCAAAAGCCGATAAGTATCTTGGAAAGTGGTCCACTTCGTCGCCCAAGTTCCCGGCTGTCAGCCCACTTCCAACGCCGTCGCGTACGGTGCTTATCATCGATAAGCCGGATGCCGTGCAGACTCAAATTGTGGTGGGGGAACTGGGAATTCCCCGCAACGATCCGGAGTATTTTCCGCTGGCGATCGCCAACCAGATTTTCGGGGGAAGCTTCAACAGCCGCCTGAACATGAAACTTCGGGCCCAGGAAGGTCTGACCTATGGCGCAAGGAGCAGCTTTGACAGCGAGCGGGAATCGGGCATGTTTCGAGTCAGTACATTTACACGCACGGCAGAAACTGGAAAGGCTGTGCAGATGCTGCTCGATCTTTTAAAGGAATTTCGCCAAAACCCGGTTACCGACGCCGAGATGAAAGAGGCGAAAGCTTTTCTCATCGGTTCATTTGCCATCGGCAGTGAGACTCCCGGCCAAGTCGCCTCACGCGTGCTGACGGGGGCGATCTATGGGCTGCCTGCGGACTATTGGGATAAGTATCGTGACAACATTCAGGCGGTGACCGCAGAGCAAATAGCTGCCGCAGTGGGCCGCCGTATCGATCCCGACAAAGCGGCTATCGTGGCAGTAGGCAATTCTAAAGAGTTTGCAAAGAGCCTGGAAGCCTTGGGGCCTGCTCGCAAGATCGTCTTCTCGGATCTGGATCTGACGCGTGCGGACATGACACGCGCTCGCGAGGCTGCTCCCGCTGCAAGCGCTGAGTCATTGGCTCGGGGAAAGCAATTGATACAAGCCGCGGCAAAGGCTGTCGGTGGCGCAGAGGCCCTGGTGGCTGTAAAGGACAGCGTGGTGAAGGCCTTGGTGACTTTATCCACGCCTCAGGGAGAAATGCAGGCCGACGCGACAGCGACGGTTCTCTATCCGGACAAGATCAAGCTGGAACTATCACTGCCGTTTGGGCAGCTGATTCAAGCATTCGATGGCAAGAGCGCGTGGGTAAAGCAGGGTGCGCAGGTAATGGATATGCCCCCGGCCATGAACTCCGAGATGATGCGGACGATCCTGTTGCAGCAGGGACTGGGCCTGTTGCGTGAAGCGCTCGCAGGCAGCGCGGACGTACAGGCTCTCGACGAGGCGGAACTGGATGGCAAGAAAATGGACTCGCTGCTCTGGAAAATGGGAGACAATGCAATACAAGTGCTCTTGGATCGGCAGACTCACCTGGTAGCAAAGATCTCCACGCGCGCTGTAACGCTTCAAGGCGCAGCCGACGTGACTTCCGTTTGGAGCGATTACAAAGCCTATTCGGGACTCAAGGTGCCGACCAAGATAGTTACCTACCGCAATGGCCAGAAGTTTTCAGACAGCGAGGTCAAAGAAGTGCAGTTCAATACTGGAGTGAGCGCTTCAGCCTTCTCAAAGCCGTAGATTCCAACCAAAAAGCGTTATTGGTCATCGGTCATCAGTCGTCGGTCATCGGTGTGATCGGTCATCGGCTATTGGTATCCCTGCGTGCAACCTCACGACATCGTTGACACAATGACCTTACGACATCGTTGACACACTCGCGGGCCAATCGGCAATTTTGAAGGGTTGTCGAAAAGAAAGCGCTATCTAATCGATTACTGATGACAGATGACTGGTGACCGATAACTGATGACCGATGACCGATAACTGACTGTCAGGGCTGAATGCGGCAGCGCGTCAATTCGGTTAGAAAACGGGCGCGCACCGCCCGCACGTTCATCGTAGATACTTCACACCAGTAGACAAAGTCGGCATCGTGCAAAATCCAGCGGATTGCGTCCTTCCTCCGCTTGCGATACTCGGTCGTCCTCTCCGGATCGTTCTTTTCCGTTTCGGCAAAGGTGTCTTCCCACGCCAGCCCGATGACTGCGGAAGCAAGTCTCCTCTCAGGGGTCGGTTCGGTGAAACGTGGTTTTAAGTCGGTCAACGTATTTCTTAGCACGTTCTCCCAGAAGACCTACATAGCGGGATCGTCTTTGCAACCGATTGAAGCGGTCCGGAGACACTGACCTCGCTAGCCTAAACTCGAATTTCTACAGTCTACCCCAAGAGCGGCCCAGTCACACATTTTTATTGAAGAGCTACGCTCTGTCTGTCAGCGCCCCGTGCCGCTCCCGAAGTTATCCGCGTTGATCTGCGTAATCCGCGGCGCGCTTTTCGGATTGAGTTTCTTCATGTGGCTGAGATAACGGCTGGCGTTGACGGCGAAGCAGAAGTTCTTTGGTACGGCGCTCCTCCACTTTTTCACCGCCGCTGCGGTGGGCAAGCGGTAAAAAGTATTGTTGATTTCTACCGTGTCAAAGCGTTCCGCATAGAAGGGAAGCATACGTGAGGCAGACAAATCATTCGGATAGAAGGGACCCAACAATGGTGGTAATGCCAGCCTGAAGTTCCGATCCGGATCTTATTACCCCTCAATAAGGGGCGCTACATGGCCTTGCGGTGCCGGCCGATGTATTTCCGGATCTTATAGGTCACCTCCACGCGGGCGCGGTGGATATCAGATTTGACCGAAGGCAGCGATCTTCCCACGGTTTGCGCTATCGCCTCGTAACTCCATTTGTCGATAGCAGACAGGAGAAAGACCCGTTTGCGTCTCTCAGGAAGTTCATTGATCGCCGTGCGGATGACGTTCTTCAGTTCCTCCGAGAGAGCCGTTCCTTCAGGTGTTTTCACTGAACTATGCATGTTCAAGACCCATGAGTCTTCGTCCACTTCTTCGATGGATTCCATGCGCGGGGGCCGGGTCCGGTATTTCTGAATCGCCAGGTTTTGGGCGATTCGATAGAGCCAGTTCTGAAATCGCGAGTTCTCCCTAAGTTTTCCGAGGTTTCGGTATGCCAGGATGAAAGTCTCCTGGGTCAAATCCTCGGCTTCCTGACGCGAACGGGTCATCCGATAAATGAAATTCAAAATCTTCCCGGCATAGGTGTCATAGAGAGCGCGAAATGCCTCGAGGTCCCCATTTCTCGCTGCGCCGATCAAAAAGTCCAGCTGTTCTGCCGTATGTTCACCGGTGGCAGGTTTTGAGCGGAGAATGGAGGTTGCTGCAGGTCCGTCTGCCGGTGGAATCCTAAGAGGGAAAGCGTTCCGGACCACGATGGAATCAGGATCCTGGCCTTGTATCGGAGATAGTTCTTCAGCCGGCGCGATGCCGCCGGTGCTTACTTGAAGCATCATTTTCGAACTGGGGCTGCTCATAACTTTCTCACTAGACCCGGTGCTATTTTGTACCCGTTTACTAAGACTGCAATCCAGTTGGGGCTGTAATTGTCATCCGAACAATTACTTAATGGAGCCTAAGGTTCTCCGGTTAGGGCGCTTTGACACTGAGGTTCTGCGACGCTTTCAGCGTCGGATGGTTTGTGGGGCGGTCACCCGGCGGCGTCGCCCGCAAAAAACGCGGGCTTGCCGCCGGCTATACTCTGTAAACCCTTCGGGTTTTACCGCTGGCTGCTTACATTTTTGCCTGCGAATTCACAGCTCTGTTCGTGTACCTGTGATCGTTATTATTTCGGTTGTGGCCTTACAGCCACTGTAGGGACGTGCACCTAAACGTGGCCATAGACGGCTTTTTTTTGGTTGTGGCTTTGCCACTGTAAGCCTTGGTGGTTAATTTCTTCGCACGTTCTCTCTGCTGAAAGATTCTTCAGATGACCGATAAGTCCGATGACGGATGACCGATGACGCTTTCGGTTGCAGCCTACGGCTGGGCTGCGGGATACAGGCTAGGGAGGCGTCTGCTGCGGTACACCGACCATCCAAGACGACTCGCCTGGGAATCGTCTCCGACGATCAGCTCGAATACCTTCTCGGCCGGCATGGTGTGGGTCAGTTCAATGATCCGTGCCCACCTTCGGGAACCAGGGGAGTTTTCCGTTGGCTTTCCCGCGTCATCGGTGATTCGAGCGCCATCGGTCACAAGGACGTTTCCGGTGTGCGGCAACCGATAAACACTGCCGCCGAAGGGCGTGTAGAATGAGTCTTCGCCCGGCCCGCCGTACGACCACAGCTGCGAAACAGTTCTGCGCGCGGCGTCAACCCTATACTCCACCACGCGGCTGTAGCTTTGAACCGTCGACAGCGGCGCCTCGAAGGGCCGGGCCCGGAAATTCCCGTTGTCAAACAGTAGGATGGTTCCTTCCGGCGTCACCACGGAAGCATGCTGATGGTATGGCCACTGAAGGTCGCCCGCCGGCTCTAGGAGATATTGGCTCCATGGCGGATTCCACCCTCCGGGGGTGCCCAGAATCCACTGCAGCGCTCTGGTCTGCCGGCTAAACATGACCAAAGCATCCTGATGCCGGAGAGACAAAAGAATGGAGTCCTCCGATGAGTCTTGAAAGACAGCATTCCCGTGGGTCCAATCCCTTGTGCCGTCCGCCGGGGCACCGTAAAGGGAACTCCAGAATCCGTCCAGCGAGCCGTATCCGATTCGGTACGGATCCAGAAGATCGAACAACGACCATTGATTCGCGATTCGGCCGTCCCGCGTAAACTCGATGACAACGTCCCCCACGACATTGGCGCTTTGAGCCGGCGCCAAAGGATCGCTCTCGCTGCTTGGATAATCAGTCAACCGTCTGAGTTCCGTGCTCAACGCAAGGAAGTTGCCGTTGGGAAGTTCGCATAGGTCATGATGAAACGTATCCGCATTTACCAGGGTGCTGTCTCCGCGCCCGGAACCACCGCGAGCTGTGGGAGACCACTGCTGAATGATGTTTCCCAGCCAATCAATCTCGGTGGCCCCGGCGAGGTGCAGATACAACAGATTGCCGTTGCGGAGCTGAATGACATTGCTTATGCCGTAGTCCGCTTGGAAATACCAGACCACTTCGCCCCTTTCGTCCACTGCGGCCAGCAGCCCATAAGAAGGGCTCCCATACCGGGCCACGTTGAAAAGAGTAATGCCCGGCTCCATTTTGTCCGGGATACTGGTGTTAACCCGAAGCGGAGGAAAATCGCCTGGCAAGGGAGCCGTTGCAATCTCCAACTTCTCTTGCCATGTAAAACAGTTCCCTTTGGTGTCGGTCACAGCTAAAAGGATGCTGTACCTTTTCCCGGGAGAGAGTCCCAATATGGGAAGCGTTTGTTTTCTGTTCCAATAGCCGTCGAAAGAAATAAGCCGGGACTTAGCGCCATCACTCACTTTCAGCTTTGCCCAGACAGGCCTGTCGGTGACAAACTCTACAAGCGCCGCAAGCGGCGCCCGCGGGTTGGGGTTTGGTGCAATAGATGGGGCCCGCAGAAACCTGGGAGAGATGTCCCGGCGTTCCCTCTGAGCGTACAACCGAGCTAGAACTCCTCCGCTCTCGGAAGCGGCAAGCAATGCAGCAAGACATGTCACAAGGCAAAACGTACTCAGTTGTTTGCCGAGGTTCATTGAAAAATATGTCGTTCCTAAGAAATCGCGGCGGAGAGTCGGCTGCATCTCGATGGTTAAGCGTCTGCAGGTGATACCAGCGTGCCCAACCTTTGCAATACCTCAATTGTGGTGAACTCGGGTAACTTGCACATAAACTTGGCTCGCCTTGCTCTCCAATCGAGGCTCTTCACCTGATCTGCCAGGACAGCACCTGTTATCCGGAGCCCTACAGGAACGGTGACTTCAAAAGGATAGCCTTTGATTTGGCTCGTGACTGGACAAATAATCGCCAGGCCGACTTTGCCGTTGTACGCGCGAGGCGACACAACAAGCGCCGGGCGCCTCCCGGCTTGTTCGTGGCCCGCTTGTGGGCTGAGCGAAATCCAAATCACGTCACCGCGGTCAGGAACATACCGGGCTGCCATCACCAGGATTCCCGGCCAACAGCTTGGCCGAAATCAACTTCTCCATGAATATTGTCATTAGTGACCTTGGCCAGGAGTTGCTCGAGAGTAAATGATCGCCCGCGAATCGGGGCCGCTACCAATTTTCCATCGGACAACGACAGGTCTACAAGGGTCCCCTGTTTGACTCGTGCTTCTTGGGCAAAGGGCTTAGGTATACGAAGGGCAAGACTATTACCCCATTTCTGAACCTTCACACGCATTTAATTTTCCGTTTCTACAATGAAGATACAACGACGCCTGGAAATGCCCAAGCAAAAAATTGCTGCCGGCGGTAAAAGGCGGAAGATTGTAAAGTTTCTTCCCCGCCCGAATTTGCTTGCGCGCAGCCTCTATGATTTTCAGAAACTCTGGATTAGTGCCCAGCTCCAAAGACTCCCGATCAACCTTCCGGAGAGAAACGAGGGCAGCCACGGGTCTCTTCTTGTCGGTGAATACCTTAGGTGGCATTCCGTGACTCGCCACGATGTCCTCGCACCTCGTAACGCAGTTCAACCATGCCGCTCTTGTAGGCTTTGACCTCCGCCAGATGGAGGGCGATGTCTCTGTCGAGCTTCGCGAAGAATGGGATCCCATCACCAATCAAGATCGGCAGGATCGAATAGCGAACTTCGTCGGCTAGCCCGAGACGAAGGCATTCGGCGGAGACCACACCGCCTCCAACAAACCAGATGGTACGGAACGTGGGCCGTAGGCGCCCATTCACGAACTGCGCGAGATCGCCTGAGTGGAACTCGACGGTATCCCGGGTCCG
>DASXTB010000393.1:0-7608 GCA_036505615.1 Acidobacteriota bacterium | reverse complement strand
TCCGTGCGACGGAAACCAAACGGCGCAGTTGGTCGCAGCCATGGCCGATTGCAAGGGCATTAGTTTTCTTCGCACTACGCGCGAGAAGACTCCGGTGCTTTATTCGCCGGATGAGAAGTTCACCATTGGAGGCAGCAAGATCGTGAGACAGTCAGCCTCTGATCGCGTCGCGGTCGTTGCCGCTGGGATCACTGTCCACGAAGCGATCAAAGCCTGCGACGAACTGCAAAAGGAGGGAATCCCTGTCAGATTGATTGACGCTTATTCGGTCAAGCCGATCGACGCGAGAACTCTGCGGAATGCAGTCCAGGCTACCGAAGGACGGCTGGTGGTATCGGAGGATCATTGGCCGGAGGGAGGGCTGGGGTCGGCGGTGCTGGACGCCCTGACGGCAGGAAATGAAAATCAGACGGCGAATCTGAGAATGATCCGCCTGGCTGTGAAGGACATGCCCGGCTCTGGCACTCCGCAGCAGCTTTTGGACGCGGCCGGCATCAGCGCAAAACATATCGCCGAGGCGGTTCGGAAGTTAATGAAGTAGTTCTTCAAGATCGCAGGTCGCAGGTCGCAAGTCAACAGTTTAGCAGGTCGACCTGCGACCTCCGACCTTCGACTTTCGACCTGTGCCTCAATATCGCGGCACACTCGGGTCAACCGTCTGCGCCCAAAGATCAATTCCACCTTTCAGGTTCTTTAACTTTTTGAAACCGGCCTGACGCAGAAAGTCGACTGCCTTGGCGCTGCGGCCGCCCATCTTGCAATGCACGATGATTTCGTCGGCGCTGTTAAGCTCAGCGACCCGCTGCGGGATCTCGCCCAGCGGGATCAGATGCGACCCTTCGAGACGGCAGATCTGGTACTCATGCGGTTCCCGCACGTCCAGAATGAAGAGCTTATCACCCCGGTCGAGACGCTGCTTCAACTCCAGCGGGGTGATTTCCCACTCTGAGCCCGGGGAGGACTCCTGAGCCTGTTGCACGCCGCAGAATTGCTCGTAGTCAATCAACGTCGTGATCTGTCGCGTTCCGCAGGCCGGACATTCTGGATTCTTGCGAAGCTTGAGTTCTCGAAATCTCATCTGGAGCGCGTCCAGCAGCAACAGGCGGCCGATCAACGGCTCTCCCACTCCCAGAATCAGCTTGATGGTTTCCGTCGCCTGAATAGTGCCGATGATGCCCGGCAATACTCCCAGCACCCCGCCTTCGGCACAGCTGGGAACGAGCCCGGGGGGCGGAGGTTCGGGGTAGAGGCAACGATAGCAGGGGCCGTTCTTAGTGGCGAAAACGCTGGCCTGACCTTCGAAGCGGAAAATGCTGGCGTAAACGTTCGGCTTTCCGGAAAGCACGCAAGCGTCATTGACCAGGTAACGAGTGGGGAAGTTGTCAGTGCCATCGACGACAAAGTCGTAATCGCGGAAAAGGCCGAGCGCGTTTTCCGAGGTAAGGCGCGTTTCGTAAAGCATTACTTCCACGTTGGGATTGATGTCCAGGATTCTGTGCCTGGCGCTCGCCAGCTTTGGCTGGCCCACTGCATTGGTGCCGTGCAAAATCTGTCGCTGCAGGTTGCTGAAATCGACCACGTCAAAGTCGACGATGCCCATGAATCCGATGCCCGCCGCCGCCAAGTACATTGCTGCCGGAGAGCCTAATCCTCCGGCGCCGATCAACAGGACGCTCGCTGCCTTCAGCTTCTTTTGGCCGTCCATTCCCACTTCGGGCATGATCAGGTGGCGGCTGTAGCGTTTGATCTCGTCGTTGGAGAGCTCGACGGCCTGCTGCAGCGCGCTGGAAACCGCGCCGCCGGCGATGGAAGGAACAATGCTCACGGTATCACCGTCTTTCAGCGGCGTATCCTCCTTCTGCAGGTACCGGATGTCCTCATCATTGAGATACACATTGACAAAACTGCGCAGCTTTCCTTCTTCATTGAAAAGGTGCTTTTTCAAATCGCCGTACTGCGACGTCAGATTGCGGAGCAGTTCGCCGATGGTTTTCCCTTCAAGCTGCAGCGATTCGCTTTTGCCGGCATACTGCCGCAGCGGTGTGGGAATTAACACTCTCTTAGGCATGACTCTTCTCCTCACTCTTGATACAGGCTGCCGATGTGCTAAGCCCGACTTCTACCGCATGAAATCGACTGCGGTCTTCGTCCAGTTCCCAGCAGGTTAGAGAACCCGGAATCCCCTGGCTGATTGAGACAATGATGTAGTAATACCAGGGCCAAGCGTGCTCCCGATCGAACTGGCTCGGCCGCGCCTCGTGGTCCGGATGCGAATGGTAGAACCCCAGAATATCTACGCCTTTTTCGCGCGCATGTTTCTCGGCTCGAAGCATATCCCGTGCTTCGATTAGAAAACGGTTCTGGCGCGATTCCGTCTGCCGATTTTCCAGAGGATGTAGCTCGGTGAGGTTCCGCGTTCCGTCGTCAAAGACCTTGCCCAGCAGGATCCCGCAGCATTCTTCCGGGTAGGATCTCTGGCCGTGTTCCTTTATAGCAACCAAACTCGCTTCATCGATGCAAAGCATATTCCTCCCAGAAGGACTCACTCAGGTATCGATTGCCACTGTCTGGGAAAATCAAGACGATCACGCCGCTCCTGATTTCCTCAGCCAGTTGTAGCGCCGCCGCCGCCGCCGCGCCGGCGGAAATGCCGATCAGTAGCCCCTCCTGGCGCGCTATCCGCAACACCATTTGGTGTGCCTCCTCGGTCGGGACATCGATGCGGCGATCCACCAGAGACGGGTCATGTATCTTTGGAACAATCGCCGTCGCCAGATGTTTCATTCCCTCCAGGCCGTGGATGGGAGAATCGGGCTGCACGGCGACCGACTGAATCGCCCGCTTTTTCTTCAAGAAGCGCGTCGTGCCGACAAACGTGCCGGTAGTGCCCAAGCCTGCCACAAAGTGCGTCACCTCTCCTCCCGTCTGTTCCCAGATTTCCGGCCCGGTGGTTTCAAAATGAGCCCGCCAGTTGGCATCGTTGCTGTACTGGTTAGCATAATAATAAACATCGGGGTTCTTGAGGTAAAGTTCGTCGGCAGCTCGGATGGCGCCATCGGCGCCTTCCAAGGGATCGGTGAACAGAAGTTCCGCGCCGTAGGCGGTCAGAATGCGCTTCCGTTCCGGGTTGATGTTTTGCGGCACGACCAGCCTGACGTGATAGCCGCGCGCTGCGGCAATCATGGCATAGGCAATCCCGGTATTGCCGCTGGTTGAATCGAGCAATATGTTATGTGAGGTCAGCAGGCCGCGTACTTCAGCGTCTAGAATGATGGAACGCGCCGTCCGGTCTTTGACCGACCCGCCCGGGTTAAACCACTCCGCCTTTGCCAGGATTTTTACTGCGCGCTTGGGCGAAAGGCGCGTCAGTTCGAGCAAGGGCGTGTTGCCGATCAGATCGAGAAGTGACGGGCGTTGCAGGCCAATTCCGGAGCTCATCAGATGTGATACATCAGAACGTCGCGCTGCTGCTGCTGTCGCGCGATGATGTCCTCGAGCGTGACGGAACTGAGATTTTCGAGAAAACTCTGTTCAATTTCTACCCAGACGGTCTGCAAAAGCCGGCGGTCACTTTCCACGGCCGTCGCTCCGTTTTCACGGTTCCCCAATAGATGTATGCCGCCTTCGACGGCTTCGATCGCATCTCTTAGATTAATCTCCGCCGGAGAAACGGCCAGCTGGTAACCACCCTTGGCGCCGCGGACAGAGCGGACCAACCCCGCTTTCTTCAGGTTGAGGAGAATCTGCTCCAGGAAACGGTGGGGAATCTGTTGCTTGGCGGCGATAGTGCGCGACTGCACCGGCCGATTCGCCTTGTCTATTCCCAGATGAAGCAGAGCCAACATCGCGTAGTCTGATTTTGCCGTTATTCTCATACTCGATAATGTTTATCGGATTTATGAGTATATAAAAAGGAAAAGTCGACTGTCCAGATCGAAAATCAATCTGCCTCGCCGGGTTCCCGGTAAATATGAACATGTTCAAATTTCTGTTGACAGCCGGCCGTGCTGACGGTACATTATTGAACATGTTCAAAAACTTTGCAGGAGGAGCGTCATGAACGAAAACATCACATTTACCGTCTCCACTTACCTCGTTTACCTGATCATTAGCATCGCCCTTACAGTGTGGGTTGCCCGGACGCTTTACCGGAATGGCCATGTCTTTCTGGTAGACGTGTTCCATGGGAATGAAACCTTGGCCAACTCAGTCAACCATCTCCTTGTGGTTGGCTTCTACCTAATCAACCTGGGCTATGTGAGTCTTGCGCTCAAGCTCAGCAGTAATGTCGACGATGCGCGACAGTCCATTGAGGCGCTCTCCGGAAAAGTAGGAGGGGTGCTGGTGGTTCTGGGCATGATGCATTTTTTTAATCTTTACGTTTTCAGCCGAATTCGCCGTCGGGCCACGCTGAGCTCGATTGCACCGCCGGTACCGGCAGATGCATGCACGGTGGCGCAGAAGGTTTAGTGTCGTGCGTTCGCTGACAGTTCTCTACGACTCAGATTGCGAACTTTGTCGTCGCATTCGCGCCTGGCTCGAGGGCCAGCCGGCGTACGTCAACCTGCTCTTTGTTCCTGCTGGGTCGGACGAGGCTCGACGCCGATTTCCCGAACTGGACCACGCTGCGACGCTGGCAGAGTTGACGATTATCGGTGACAATGGTGCAGTCTATCGGAACGGGAAAGCATTCCTGATCTGTCTGTGGGCATTGCGCGACTACCGCGAATGGTCGCTGGCGTTAGCATCTCCCGAGTTGTGGCCGATAGCGCGAAGATTTCTTGTTTGGATGTCCAACCGGCGATTCCAGATAGGCGAGATCACGCCTGTTCACAGCACGGGACAAGATTAATAATGAAAACCCGAAAAGGGGAGCAAACGCGGGCATTGATCCTGGAGACTGCGTTGGAGCTCTTCCGTGAACGCGGTTACGATGACACTACAATGCGGGCTATTGCGGAACGTGCGGGCTTCGCGCTAGGGAATGCGTATTACTACTTCGGCTCCAAGGAACATCTGGTTCAGGGGTTCTATGCTCGCGTTCATCGGGATCAGTTGGCCGCCTGCCAGCCGGTCCTCGAAAAAGAGCGTGGTTTAAAAGCGCGGCTTCTGGGAGTGCTCGACGCCGTGCTGATCACGATCGAGCCCTATCATCGGTTTGCCGGTACTCTTTTTAAAAGCGCCGCCGATCCACAAAGTCCGCTGAATCCCTTCAGCAGGGAATCCGAACCTGTACGCCTGGAGAGTATTTCGCTGTTTGCCGAAGTGCTAGAGAACTCGAATGTAAAAGTTCCGTCGGACCTGAAAGCAGAACTCCCTTACTTGCTCTGGCTCTACCACATGGGCATTGTTCTGTTCTGGATTCACGATAACTCTCCCGGCCAATCGCGCACGCGGCGGCTGATGGAATTAACTGCGGACCTGGTGGTGAAGTTGATCAAGCTGGCCAGCTCGCCGCTGATGCGCCCGCTACGCCAAACAACCCTTCGACTGCTCGCCACACTGAAGGAGTGAACATCTTGCCCCCATGGAGGGCAGGCGTGGAGTTTCTACATTTTGGGAACGGAGAGAGGGCCTGAGGGCCGTCTGAAAGCCCGCTTCTGGTTTTTCAAAAAATAACTTGCAGTATGAGGCCCGCAGGGCCGCCATTGGGTAGGCCCGGCCGTAAGGCCGGGATCATGAATCAAAAAGAACCGGAGCGCCGAAGGCGCGGCATTCGATCCCTGCTTGATGCCGCACCTTCGGCGCTCTGATCCTATATTTCTTCCTAATTCCCGCCCTGACGGGCGGGCCTACCCAATGGCGGCCCTTCGGGCCTCAAATTCCATCTTATTTATTGAAGAACCATCAGCGGCAGCGGCCAGTTATGCATTGTTACACGGACGCGCTTACGAGGGGCGCTGACGAGGTTTAATGATCGTGTACCTTGGCGTGTGCGTTAACGCGACCGTGTATGTGCTCGTAGCCGACTGTTTTGAGGGAAAACCTTGACAGGAATTCGCATTTTCAGCAACTTCATCTCCAAGCTGGTACACCATCGCTACTTGATCTGGAATTTCGCCGTGCGCGAACTCAAACAGCGCTACGTGGGTTCTTTCATGGGACTGTTCTGGGCAGTGGTCCATCCGGTAATTCTGCTCGTCAGTTACACGTTTGTTTTTTCCGTGATCTTTTCGGCCGACCGGCGGTGGGGAATTGACAACTACCCGCTCTTTCTTTTTTGCGGAATCCTCCCCTGGCTGTTCTTTCAGGACACGTTACTTCGCTCCGCGAACAGCATCCTGGAACATACGCACCTGATCAAAAAAACCTTGTTCCCGTCAGAAATTCTTCCACTCTCCATCATGCTGGCCAACCTCCTGAATCATGGGGTGGGGTTTGTGATCCTGGCGGGCGTTTTGCTATGGCGGCGATCGTTTGGCTGGCCCGTGGCGCTGCTTCCTCTCTTTTTGTTTGGGCTGATACTGTTTACCGTAGGACTGAGCTGGATCGCGGCAGCCTTAAATGTCTTTCTGCGCGATACCGCGCAGGTGCTGTCTGTAGTGCTTACATTCTGGTTCTGGTTCACGCCCATCTTCTATCTTCCGGCGATGGTGCCGGCTCGATTCCGGCCGTGGTTGGCGGTAAACCCGCTGACGCATGTGGTTGAGGCGTATCGTCAGGCGTTATTCTTTGACCGGACGCCCGCGTGGAAATCTGTGGCGATTTTGTATATTGTCGCCGGACTGGTTTTTGTAATGGGCGGAATTTTCTTTCGTGTGACCAAAAGAGAATTCGTCGATGTGATTTGATGGCCGTCATTTCCCTGGAACACGTCTCGAAAAAATACCCCATCTACCGCAACTCCTCAGACAAACTGCTGGAATTACTCTCGCTGCGAACCCGTTCTTTGCATGAGGAGTTTTGGGCGCTCAAAGACATCAACCTCGCAGTAGAGGTAGGAAGCACAATGGGGATAATCGGCGCCAATGGCAGCGGCAAAAGCACATTGCTGCAGCTTGTGGCCGGTATCCTGCGACCGACAGAAGGAGTGCTGCGCGTGCAGGGAAAGGTGGCCGCCCTGCTGGAACTAGGCGCCGGATTTAATCCTAATTTTACCGGTCGTGAGAACGTGTACATGAACGCCTCCATCCTGGGACTGCAGAAGGCTGAAGTGGACGAGTGCTTCGCCGAGATTGAAGACTTTGCCTCTATTGGACCGTTCATCGATCAGCCGGTAAAAACATACTCCAGCGGGATGTTCATGCGATTGGCGTTTGCCGTCGCGATTAATGTAGATCCGGAGATTCTGCTGGTAGACGAAGCGCTGGCAGTGGGCGACATTGTGTTTCAACATCGTTGCATGCACCGCATCGATCAACTGCGGCGGGCGGGCAAGACCATTCTCTTTGTCAGTCATGACCTTCAGGCGGTCACTCGCTTCTGTGACCGCACTGTCTTGCTCGATCAGGGAGCGCTGATCGAAGAGGGGGAGCCTTATGCCGTCGTGCAGAAGTACCTGGAGATCTTCTTTGAAAGAGAACGGCGTCAAAAACATTTGGCGGGCGACGATCTTCCAGTTGTGGGGCAGATCGATCCGTCCATTTCCGTCGTGAACACGATTCCCCA
>DASXTB010000392.1:0-7536 GCA_036505615.1 Acidobacteriota bacterium | reverse complement strand
GTGGCTTCAATCTTGTCGAAGGGACGATCCGGCAGACCCTCGACGCTTTCGCGCATCCTATTAGCAGCAAGAAGGTCCGTTTGGTTAAGTCTAAACTCGGATCTGAAGGCCCATTGCTGGGATTGGCGTCGATGGGGTTTCGCGGTAGCCCGGCGACAGCGTGAATTCATCGAATAACCACAACTGAGACAGTGCGGCGAAGCCACAACCAAAGCGTCATTGGTCATCAGTCATCAGTCATCGGCCAATTTAAAACAAGATTCTTAACGAATGACCGATGACTGATGACCGATGACGCTTTTGGTCGCGGTTTTGCCGCGCTAAGTCTTTGTGGTGGGAAAAACTTTGACCACAAAGGACACCGCGGACACAACGGTTTCCTTGAGGAGTGGGAGCATGTCAGCCGAAATTTACCTGCGCCGCGCTCAGGAAATTATTGAAAGAATTCAAGGCACGCAAAGACTGAAAATCGAAGCGGCGGCAAACAAGATTGCCGCAGTGATCGCGTCTGGAGGCTGGTGTTATCTATTTGGAAGCGGTCATTCTGTAATTCCGGTACTCGATATCTTCCCCCGTTACGGGAGCTATGTGGGGTTTTATCCCTTGATGGATCCGCGGCTGATGTGGTTCAACGTGGTTGGGCCTGGCGGCGCGCCGGAATTGCTGTGGCTTGAGCGCCAAGAGGGATACATCCAGAATTTTCTGGCATCGATTCCCATGAGAACGGGCGAATGCATTCTGATTTTTTCCCATGGCGGATTGAATGCGGCGCCCGTGGAAGCGGCCGCCGAAGCGCAGAGGCGAGGGCTTTTGGTAATCGGTGTAGCCTCGGAGCGGAATCAGCAAGAGGCCAAAGCGGCCCATTCTTCCGGGAAGAAACTGTTCGATCTGTGTGACATTGCCATCGATAACTGCGTTGAGCCGGAGGATGCGCAGGTAGAAATCACAGGGCTGAAGATGAAGGTGGGAGCCGGCTCAACGCTGGCAGCGGTGGCCATTTCTATGGCTCTGGTGAGCGAGACTGCGGCACAGCTTGCGGCCCGGGGGCACGACGTCGAAGCTTTTGTTTCGCCAAACGTGAGAGGCTTCGGCGCCGACCATAATAAACGCGTATTCGACCAGTTTCGGGGACGAGTGAAAGCGACGCTGTAGTCCAAAGTCCAAAGTCGAAGGTCGAAGGTCGCAGGTCGAAAGTCGAAAGTCGAAGGTCGAAGGTCCAAAGTCGAAGGTCCAAAGTCTAAGGTCCAAAGTTGAAAGACGAAGGGCTTTGAGTCCTGGATCTTCGACGTTCGACCTTTGATGATTTTGGACTTTCGACTTTGGACTTTCGACTTTGGACTTTAGACTCTCGACTTTGGACCTAGGGACTTTGGGCTTGGATTCTGACTTTGGAGTTTCGACTTTCGACTTTCCACTTTGGACTTTCGCACAATGACAAAACCTATCTCCATTGCGGCCCTCACTCGCTCCTGCTTCGTTGGAATGTTTGTTTTCGGGATCGTCTTTACCATCCTGGGAGCGATCCTTCCCTTGCTTCTGCAGAGCCGGAATGTGAACGTGGCGCAGGCGGGGAGCCTCTTTTTGTTTTTGAACCTGGGATCGCTGGTGGCAGTCCTGGTTTCGGGACCGCTTCTTGACCGGACCGGCTACAGGACTACTCTTGTCGTCTCTCCTCTTCTGATCGCCTTTTCGTTCGTGGTGCTGGGTGTTGGGCCCAGCTACCCCGTATTGGCTGTTGCCTGCTGTATTCTGGGCCTGGGCGGCGGAGCGTTGAACAACGCGACCAATGCGTTCGTGTCCGATCTTCATCCTGAGGATAGAACCGTGGCGCTCAACCGGCTCGGGATGTTTTTCTGCGTTGGAGCGATCTTCGTTCCGCTCCTGATGGGATCTCTGCTGGCAGTGCTCGGGATTCAGAAAATAATCCTGGCGGCCACAGCTGTGGTTCTACTGCCTGCGCTTTTGTTTTGGATGCCAGCCTTTCCCGAGGCCAAACAAAGGGAGCCTGTGTTCCTTCGGTCTGTATTGGAAGCCCTCGCCCATCCCTTCGTCTTGCTCATGGGAATCCTGTTCTTTTTTGAAAGTGGAGGCGAGTTCTCTTCCGGAGGCTGGATCACCTCTTTCTTCATTTCGGAGCGTGGCCTGAGCAACCGGCAAGCTTCCTGGATTCTCGCCATGCTTTGGCTTGCCGTGATGCTGGGTCGGCTTTCGGTTGGAATCTGGCTGAAGAAGATCCCAGAGATTCGGTTCGTTTTCTTGTCTGCCTTCGGCGGGGCGCTTTGCTGGCTGCTGCTGCTGTGTTCACGCGTCCTGGCGCTGCAGGTTCTGGCTGTGCCCTTGCTGGGTTTCTGTTTAGCCGGCATCTTCCCGACCTGCCTGTCAATCGCAGGCGCCCGCTTTCCCAAAGATTCAGGAGCCGTGTTTGGAGCACTATTTGCGATAGGAACTTTAGGAGGAATGAGCGTTCCCTACGCAGTGGGCGAGTTGGCCGCGCACAAGGGAATTGCCTCAGGCATGGCGATCCTTCCCTTCTGTTCGGCCGCCGTTGCGATCCTTTCCCGCCACGTCGCCCGCAGTCGCCAGTAAGCAGACGGCAGGAGGCAAGTAGCAGACGGCAGGAAGCAGGAGGCAGGAAGCAGGAGGCAGGAAGCAGGAAGCAGGAGGCAGGAAGCAGGAGGCAGGAGGCAGGAAGGAGGCAGGAAGCAGGAGGCAGGAGGCAGGAGGCAGGAGGCAGGAGGCAGGAAGCAGAAGGCGGAAGGCAGGAAGCAGAAAGCAGAAGGCAGGAAAAGCGTTATTGGTCATTCGTCATTTGTCATAATCTGTCATTCGTAATTTCGCTTGTGAGTAGAAGGCTCGAACGACGGCTGCCGTGTTCCAATGATGAGTCGCCGAAAATCGATCGCGTCGAGTTTCGAATGACCAATGACGATTGACCAATAACGTTTTTCCTGCTTCCTGCCTCCTGCTTCCTGCTTCCTGCTTCCTGCTTCCTGCCTCCTGCCTCCTGCCTCCTGCCTCCTGCCTCCAGCCTTCTGCCGTCCGCCTTCTGCCTTCCGCTTTCCCTTGCACCGTTGAGCCTCTCCTGATACGTTGCCGCCTGAATGGCTTTTCCTGCAGCGCACTGCAGCCTGGGACTGGGAGTGGCGACAGCTCTGGGCCAGAAATTCACCAGCTATAGATGGTTGCTTTTTTGGGCGCTGGTTTCCAATCTTCCCGATTTTGATTTCTTCTTTGTTTTTGTTCTTGGATTCAGCAAGCGTGAGTACCACAGGACTTTCACGCACTCTATTGTGTTCAGCTTTGTGGCTTCTGTTGTCATTTTTCTGGCAACGAAGCGCGCCGCTAATGGGAACCGCGATCCAGCAAAAACGGGAGCCTGCGCGTTTTGGCTTGCCATCTTTCTGGTTCTTCTGTCCCACGTGGCGCTCGATTTTCTGTGCGTTTCCGATTACCAGCGCGATGGTGAGATGCTGCTGTGGCCGTTCGATCGGCGGACCTATGGCTACCGAAGTTTCCTGGTGCCGCTGTACCTCAAATTCGGAGGCGAGCCGAGACATTATCTGGAGGTCGCAATCCCTTACACTTTGCTCGAGATTATTCTCTGGAGTCCGGTCACGATCTGGGTGCTGTGGAAGCAAAAGTTTTTGACGAGCCTTCGTGGAGAGACGGCCTGAGGGCCGTCTCAAGGCCGCTTTCAGCGGCCTTTCCCGAAGGGTTTCAGCCCCGGCCTTTCCAGGCCGGGGTTCCCGCGCAATCGATATTTATCCAAGGCCGGTTCACCGGCCTTCCAATCAACCGGCTTTAGCCATCGAATTATTAGGCGGCCAGTTAGGCCGGCATAGTCACCGGCTGCCTTGACAAGAAAGGCCGTGAAACGGCCTCGAGGCTGCTGATGTTTGTGCTCGCGCTTTGCACCCCGGCCTGGAAAGGCCGGGGCTGAACCCCTTCGGGAAAGGCCGCTGGAAGCGGCCTGAGCGCCGCGAAGCGGCGCTATCGGAGAGACGCCCCGTGGGGCGTCTCCTGCACGATGAAAGATTGCGAGGGAGACGGCCCGCGGGCCGTCTCTCCGCTCCCAAAATGTAAAAACTCCAGGAGAGCGACCTGGGGCCGTCTCGTCCGATCTTTTCCTCAAGCAGCCACCAATTGACGACTAAGATCCTTTATCAACTCTGCGTGGCTGCTTTGAGGGATTTTCTTGCCCTCCTTGACGATCAAAAACAGGTCGTGCGCGCGCTCGTCTTCCGTTTCAATAAATGCTGATTCTATATTTACGCCCAGGCGCGACAGCGTTGTGCTTATCCTGAAAAGCAGCCCTTGCCGATCCGGGCATTCAATCGACAATGCCGTTTGTGAAAGGTCCCTTAGTTGAATAATGTCAATGGAGACTTCATCCGGTTTGAAAAGGCGGAATTGCCTCTCAGCCGGAAGCAGGTCTTGCGGCAGGGAGTCGGTACCCAGATACCGTTCGAGAATCATTTGAAAGTTCTTCCGAGCATCCGCCGTTCGCAGGAACTTCTTTCTGTCGATGAATGAGAAATGGTCTAGGGCGCAACCACTGCTATGGGTAAAAGCTTCGACCATCCGGATGTCCATTCCTCTTGAAGTCAGCAGTCCCGAAACCTGTGAGAACAGAAAGGGATGGTCCGGCGAGAGCACCGTCAGATCCCATTCTGCATCCTTCCGCTGGCTCAGGAGGGTAATCAGGCCCTGCTCGCGAAATCGCCTGAACAGCAAATAGTGCTTGATCAGGTCGCGGCGCCGCGTCCGCAGCAAGTATTCAGTCGAGAATCCGTTAATGAACTTTTGGTAGTCGCGACGGGGCAACCGTATGGGAAAGGAATCAAGTATTTCCAGGCTCTCGGCGCGGTCTTTGGTAGGGCGGTCCAGGTAATGTTCGCCTTCAGGTTTTCGATCGCGCCATCGCTGGATCTTTTCGACAATGCTATCGGGCTTCATGCAAAGCTTGCAAAGCGGATTCGCCGTTTTCCGCGGTACCCAGACATCTTCCATCAATTGTAATCCAGGGCTTGAGGAGAAGAGGTTCTTTTTTGGGCGGGGGGCTTAAATTTCCGTTGGTGCCAATTTTCGATGGTAATCGCGCGTCGCTTGTCAGGCGAGGCAAGGAGAGTGTCTCAACTATGAACCGGGGGACACCGGGAACACAGGGAATTTAATGATTCCATTATTAATAAGAATTTGCTGCCAATTTCGAAAGAATGACCGACGACTAATGACAAGCCTAGCAGGATTCGTCGGCCGTCGACGATCAGGCGGCTCTGCGCCGGGTCTGGATCGCCGACTTCAGCTTGCTCAACGCCCAAAGCAGCATGCCGCCGGTGGCTAGAGGCAGAAAAAGCAGAAATGCTCCACTCAGAATCAAAAACAGAATTCCCACAGCATCGTACAAAAACATCGCTTCGTCTCGCTCTTTCAAAGCCCGCATCAAACGGGTCGCAATATAGATTCCCAGCCGCAAAAAAAGTTTCACAACTTTTTGCGAAACGCCTTCAAAGCTAATACGCAAGCACAAGCAAGCTGGATTCCTATCCAAATAATTGGAAAACGGGGCAAGGGGAACGATTCTTGAGTTAGTCCGTGGCCTCTTGTCAGTGGTCCCTTGCCCTAGGCCGGATTAGTCTTGCCGGTCTTGTAGATCCCTCAAGCCGATTTTGGGATCGCAGACGCCCCTCGCCACTGTCGCGTGGCGCAGACAACGGACCACGGTCGACGGACAATTGACGCAATTGACAACCCGATTACTGACGGTGCGTCATCAATTTGGCACAGAACTCTGCAGTCTTCTTTTCCATCCAGTTCTCTCGAGCCGAGGCATGGAACCCGATATGTCCTCCATGCCGCGGGAAAAGGGGGATCAGGTTTGGATTCCGGCTCCAGTCAAACTCCCGAAAGGCGTCGAAGGGGATGAATAGGTCGTCCTGTGAGTGGAGAATCAATGTTGGACGGTCGATCTTGCTTAGGTAAGAAATCGAGCTGGTCTTTTCGTAGTACTCCGCGCCGCTGGCAAAACCGTTGACGCGAGACGTGTATCGATGGTCGAATTCGGCAATGGTGGTCACCCATTCGATGTTTATCGGGAACAGGTCGGGGAAGAGCTCCTGCTTACGCCTCAGAGTCCGGTACATCGATTTTAGAAAGCGATAGCGGTAAAATTTGTTGCGAGGCCGGTCGATGCGGGCAACCCCCTGGGCAAGATCGATCGGCGTCGAGATGGTAATTCCTCCTAGCACTTCAGCGGCGCGTCCGAAATTGGAGCTTCCCAGGTATTTCAATGCCAGATTCCCGCCTAGCGAAAACCCAATTACCACTATTTGATCAAAGTCATTGCGCAGCGCCCACCGAACTGAGATTTCCAAGGGAAGCGTGAAGCCGGCATGATAAAAGCGACGAGTACAGCTCTCGCTTCCGCCGCAGTTGACCATATTGACGCGCAGCGCTGAAATCCCGTGGCGCAAAAGCTCGGCCGAAACTCCGCGCATGTAGGTTGCTTCAATGCTTCCTTCCAGGCCGTGGAACAGAATCGCCAGGCTTCGTCCGGCGCCCGCGCGATTGAGCACGCCGGTCAAGTAACCCTCGTCATCGAAGGGGATTTGAACTGCTTCCGCATGTCGAGACAAGGCTGAATTTGCCTCGCTCCAACTTTCTCTCTCAATCGCCCCTTCGCCGTGTCTCCGCGTCGATTGGCCTGACTTGTAGCGTCCTGTTGAAACCGGGGGGCGCTCTTCGCCCCAGACATGGGCCCATATTTGACGCGTCGAGATTCGATCATTACGCACGCGAGCGGCAATATCGCGGATGACATACCAGGCAGTCTGCAAATCGGGCTGCCGCAACCAGAAAGACGGATTGAACTGCTGGGACTGCGCCCAGCGGTGTAAGGCTTCCAGGCGAGAGTGGCTCGCGTCTGAACCGGGGGTGCCGTTACGGGCTGGCTTCTCTACTCCTAATTCGGAATTCATAGCAAGCCAATATTCATGGCGAACTTCGTTCCAATAAGCCATGGAAGGCAGAAGGCACAAGGCCGAAGGCCGCCAAAAACGACGAACAAAATTCAACGTTTTCGACAACTGATAGCATGGCAAGGCAATTAGTATGCTATAGCACGACGCTGAAGTTGCGACAAAATCGAGGCCGCTTTCAGCGGCCCTCGGGTTTGGACATTTTGGAGAGACGGCCGGAGGGCCGTCTCCCGCACAATCTTTCATCGTGCAGGAGACGCCCCACGGGGCGTCTCTCCAAAATGTCCAAACTCCAGGGTCCGCTTCGCGGACAACGCCCGCTCCGCGGGCTTGCTTGCTGAAGCGCGCTTTAACTCAACCTGTCGTATCAAAAAATGTCCAAAGTCCAGGGCCGCTTTCAGCGGCCTTTCCCGAAGGGTTTATAGGGGTAGGGGCGCGCGTGAAGCGCCCCTCCCTCCGAACCGTACAGGTGGTTTTCCCACATACGGCTCTCCGTCATTCAGTCTCCCGAAGAGAAAAGGTCAAGCGGTGGCCGTACGACGAAAATGATTCAGATGAG
>DASXTB010000391.1:0-6177 GCA_036505615.1 Acidobacteriota bacterium | reverse complement strand
GCCAATGACGGCATGCAACAGTATCTGCTTCACAATAACCATGGCCGCACTTTCATTGAAGTAGGTTTGGAGGCAGGCGCTGGATTGCTTATGGATGGCGGGCCCTTGTCCGGAATGGGAGTGGTCTTCCAGGATTATGATAATGACGAAAGGCCGGACGTAATCGTGACCACCCTGCCCCGCCAGACCTACGGGGTGTTTCACAACGACGGCAGCACCTTTAGTGACCAGGGCGCCCAAACCGGCGTGAGGATGCTGTCCGGCGTAACCTCCGGATGGGGTATTGGCCTGGAGGACTTCGACAACGATGGACAAAAGGATCTCTTCGTCACCCAGGGTCACGTCTTGGATAACGTGGAGAAGATCGATCCGTCAGTACACTATCTCGAACCGACACTACTGGCGATGAATAACAATGGCCGCTTTAAAGCGATCGATCCTGGGACCGACACCTTGGTGGCGGGGCGAGGCGCAGCTTTCGGCGATCTGAATAATGACGGGTGGGTGGATGTGGTCACCACGAATCTCGGACAACCTCCGCAAGTGTTTTGGAACCGTGGCGGAAGGCTCCACTGGTTGACGATTACGCTGCACGGCACGCGCAGCAACCGCGACGGATTGGGGGCACGGGTTCAGGTAAACGGGCAGACACGATTCGCCACCACGGCGGGAAGCTACGAATCCGCCAGCGACAGGCGCGTACATTTCGGCTTGGGCGACGCCAAGAGCGCCAAGATAGATGTCTTCTGGCCGTCTGGTACCCATCAAACACTGAACGATGTTGCAGCAGACCAATTTCTTGATATTCGGGAACCGGAGCGGCCGTGATAGGAACAATCCTCACCCTCTGGTTAGCGTGGCAGACGCTCTCGCCGGAAGCGTTGCCACACCTTGAAGCAGGACGCCAGGCAGAAAAGCAAGCGCGCTTCAATGTTGCGATCGCGGAATTCCGCAAAGTCACCGAACTTGAGCCCTCCTTCGCAGAAGGTTTTTTTGATCTCGGCCAAGCCTGTATGGAGGATCATGACTACCGCGCGGCTATCCCTCCCTTGAAACGGGCATTGGAGCTGAACCCGAATTTTGCGCCGGCACACCGCTTGCTCGGATATGCACTCCTTGCCCAAGGCTATGCTGAAGAGGCAATTCCGCACCTGAAGCAGGTTCAGGAGCTAGCTTCCCTCGGCATCGCACAGCTCGAGAGTGGAAAACTGGCGGAAGCCGTGGCGAACCTGCAAGCCGCACTGCAGAAGCACCCCAGCGATCAGGACTTGCTTTATTACTTGGCCCGTGCGAGCGGCCTGCTGTCGAAACAATCGATCGACACGATGTTGGCCGCCTATCCCGATTCCGCGCGAGCCCATCAGGCTCTTGCCGAAAAGTATTTTGCCCTACGGCAGATGGCGGATGCGGAAAAGCACTATCAAGAGGCGCTGCGAATCCGTCCAGATATACCCGATGTTCACCTGGGGCTTGGACATGTCTATGCCGCGACTTCGCGTTGGCCCCAGGCGGAAGAGCAATTCCGCGCCGAGGCAACACTGCAACCCGGCAATGCGGAAACTTCTTATCGGCTCGGATATGCCTTGCTGCAGCAGGGAAAGGCGCGCGAGGCACAGCAGGAACTGCAACGTTCTAATCAATTGCAGCCGGGTATGCCGGAAACACTCTACTCGCTGGGAAAGGCCTCTTTGCTGGCGGCTGACGCAGCAGCCGCAGAAAAAGCTTGGACGGACCTGCTTAACATTGAAAGGGACGGCCCTTTCGCGGCCCAGGCGCATTTCGGCTTGGCAAGTCTTTATCGCAAGCAAGGAAAGACCGGCGACGCGGACAAAGAACTGCAGGAATTCCGGAGACTGCAGAACGCCGTAACCCAGCCGCAATCCCCACCATGACTCGTCGCGGGCCCGTATCCAATAGAGCGACCTGACCGCTCTATCTCCTAACCCGCCCGTCTGAGGTTACCGACCTTTTGTACCAAGCGTTGTGAGAGTTTACATCACAACCTGGACTGCGAAACTGAGTCAGCGCCGAGTGTGGGCGTTCCGTGTTTTATTCCACCCGCCACTGCTCGGTCACAATCTGTGCCTCCTTCAGCGACCGGCGGCATTGACGGACTGAGCCCGGAGTTATTCCATCGAGTTTCTTGTACCGCAGAGCACCGGCAAGTTCCTCCTCACAGCAATCGCAGACGAAACCAGCGGTCGATCCGGACTCCCCACGACGAGCCGCAGGCGAGTCAATATTGTCATAGCCGAGCGAGATAGGGATTAGGACGCATCCCTTTGCCTGCATGCAAACAACGCCAACGTTTTCAGGTTGCTGGACCTTCCAAGGAAGCCTTCCTTTACTTTGGCTTCGAGAAAAATCATTTTCCTGATGGCCGACTCGACTTTCGATTGTCCGTTTAGGATTCGTCTTCGATGGATATCCTCGACGTTTCCTTTGTGGAACAGCGAGCATAAAATAAAAACAGATGAGCATACTAGCGGTTGACGTTGGAGGGAGCCACGCTGCCTGTGCTCTGGTTTCGGGAACACGCATACTCGATTGCAAAGCTTTACCTGCTAGAGGCACCTCAACTCTTGAGGCCTTAGTTTCTGCTCTGACCGGGGCAATGCAGCAGTTGTTGGCCGGTTGTCCTAAATCCGATTGCTGTCGCGGTATTGGATTCAGCTTCTGCGGTATTGTGGACTCAAAACGCTGTCAGATTCTAAGCAGCAACGACAAGTATAGTGACTCTGCAGGATTTGACCTGGCCGGCTGGGCGCAATCCGAATTCAATCTTCCCCTTCGTCTTGAAAACGATGCCCGAACTGCTTTGTTGGGGGAATGGTACGCAGGGGCCGGTCGTCGATCAAATGACATCGTCATGCTGACACTCGGCACGGGAGTTGGCGGCGCGGCTATGATCGATGGCAAGCTACTGCGAGGGAAACACTTTCAGGCGGGCTGCCTGGGCGGTCATCTGGGAGTAAACCATAAAGGGCGTATCTGCGCCTGCGGGAATATTGGTTGCGTGGAAGCTGAGGCATCCAGTTGGTCGCTGCCTGCGATTTGCTCCGCACATCCACTGTTTGAGGGGAGCCTCTTAGCGGCGCTGCCATGTATCAGCTTTGAGCGCCTGTTCCAAATCGCAGCCGAAGGCGACGCTTGTGCTCTGGCGGTCCGCGATGCTTGCATCGAAGTATGGGCCGCTGGTGCAGTCTCAATGGTCCATGCCTATGACCCCGAAGTCCTCATACTGGGAGGCGGGGTTATGAACTCTGCGCAAGAGATACTTCCCGCCATGTCTGAGTACATCCATCGTCATGCCTGGACACCATGGGGAAAGGTCATGGTTCGAGCTGCCACCTTGATGGACCGCGCTTCATTGATTGGCGCTGTTCCGCTGTTCGAGACTGAATCGCAATGAGCAGGATCTCCGAATATGACAAGTTCCCCGCGATACCGGTGCAGTCTGCCAGGAACTGTGCCTGGCAGGGGTGGAGCTCCATTGTTGAGCACATCCGCGGCCAGGTTTCCAAGGGTGCACGGCGGTTAGCGATTGAGTGTTACCCCGGCGTCTTCGAAGATGAAATTTCGGCTGCATTTATTGAAGCTTTGGCGCCGGTTCAGCTCGTGCGGGTGGGAGACGGCTACAAGTCTCCACGAGACATTGAAGCGATGACATCGCGGGAGCTGACCGACGATCCGGTATTCGGTAGGATGAACGGCTTTATCATCAAGGATTTCTTAGATCCGGTTCGCACCGCGTTATTACGCCAGCAACTAGCCCGCAACCCCGACGATGTAACTCTTGTCATTGGCACTGGTACCTCTCTGATTGAGCCGAATCCTGACATTCTCATTTATGCCGATCTGCCCCGCTGGGAAATCCAGCAGAGGCAGCGAAGCAACAAGATTTTCAATCTGGCAATTGAAAATCGGCATGAATCATCGGGTCTGCGCTACAAGCGTGGCTACTTCCTCGATTGGCGCATGGCGGACCGCATCAAGAAAGAATTGCTGAATAAGATGGATTTTCTGCTCGACACGACAGATCCCCACACACCGAAGATGGTGACCGGCGATGCTTTCCGCGCCGCTCTTAGACTCGCTACCAGCAGGCCTTTTCGGGTAGTTCCGTTCTTCGATCCCGGTCCCTGGGGAGGGCAGTGGATGCGGGAAGTCTGTGGCCTGGATGCCGAATCTCCAAACTATGCCTGGTGCTTCGATTGCGTTCCCGAAGAGAACTCGCTCCGGTTCGAGTTTGGGAGTGTAGTGATCGAAGTTCCGGCAATCAATCTGGTTTTTCAGCATCCTCGCGAGCTTTTGGGCGATGCGGTGCATGAGCGATTCGGCACGGAATTTCCTATACGCTTCGATTTCCTGGATACGATGGACGGGGGAAATCTGTCGCTGCAGGTTCATCCGCTGGCCGAATACATCCAGGAAAAGTTCGGCCTTGCTTACACTCAGGACGAGAGTTACTACCTCCTGGATGCTGCGCCCGATGCCTCCGTCTATCTAGGAGTCAAGTCGAATATAGACCGGCAACAAATGGAAATGGAACTCCGCCGGGCGCAGGAGGATGGAACCTGGTTTGATGCCGATAAATATGTGAACAAGTGGCCCGCCCGGCGGCATGACCACTTTCTGATTCCTGCCGGGACTATTCACTGTTCCGGCCGCAACAGCATGGTCCTGGAAATCAGTGCCACGCCGTACATTTTTACTTTCAAGCTATGGGATTGGGGCAGGCCGGGCTTGGACGGAAAACCTCGTCCTATTCACCTCGAGCATGGCCTCGCCAACATTCAGTGGGACCGCGACACCGAGTGGGTGAAGGACAACCTTATTAACCGTATCTGCGAGGTATCCCGCGGTCCTGGTTGGAAAGAAGAAAGAACCGGGCTACACGCGAGCGAGTTTATCGAGACCAGGAGGCATTGGTTTGAGAGCGCTGTCATCCACGAAAATCGGGGCAGCGTACATGTGCTGAATCTGGTCGAAGGGAAAGCCGCCGTGATTGACAGCCCGGATCATTCGTTTGACGAGTTCGTCGTGCACTATGCGGAGACTTTTATCGTGCCTGCCGCGGTCGAGAAATATAGAGTCCGTCCCCTGAACTCCGACACAAAATGCGCCACCATTCGTGCCTCGGTGAGGATTGGCTCGTGAACTTTGATCCGGGATTTGATATCAACGTTACCTCGCAACCGCTCGGCTTCAAATTTGGCAAGACTACATTCGGTCCTCAGTCTGAGCTACGTTCGCTGGCTACTTTGCGCCCCGCCCTGCGCGATCCACAAGCCGCTGGCCCTGATCCGGTTTATGCAATCGCGATGGACGTCGGCAAGCGGCTCCACCGCCAGGAACTTCAGCAGCGGATGCTCTTGTTTGGCGCCGTGACTTACGCCAAGGGTCGGCTGGGCGACGAGGTGGTTCGGAGCCAAGGACACGTCCACAAAATCTCCTCTCACAGCGGATGGGCGCCTCCGGAGATTTATGAAATCTGGGCTGGAAAGGCGTTTGTCTACATGCAGGAGTTCGCAGCCGATCAGCCAGGCCGCTGCTTTGCCGTGAAGGCCGTCCCGGGGGACATCGTAGTAGTTCCGCCTGGGTGGGCCCACACCAGCATGAGCGCCGAACCCGAAGAGCATTTGACCTTCGGCGCGCTGTGCGATCGCGAGTACGGATTCCAGTACGACGAGGTTCGCCGCCGGCATGGCCTCGCCTGGTATGCGCTTCTCAACGCCAAGAGCGAAATCTACTGGGAGCCGAATCCGAACTACGAGAAAAGCGACCTGATCATCTGCACCCCGCGTGACTACAAATCTTTTGGGATTGAGCGAGGCAATCCGCTCTACTCACAATTTGAGCGGGACCCCATTCGATTTCAGTGGGTGTCGAAGCCCGCTTTGGTCGCTGAACTCTGGAGGGGATTTACTCCTTGATTCGGGACCCAATCGCGGACTGAAGTCTTCCAACAACAACTTACATCACAACTAGGCTTAATCTGGGCCCAGTAACCAGCGCGAGCTGGGCGGGTCGGTAGTGAGTGTAAACGCCTGTAGGTGTTGAAAAAGCCTTGCTTGGGATTGACGGTTGGAGAGTGAGTAGCGCGGCGAGGAAGAGTTTCTTGTGAGGTCGGGAACTAAGTTGTTGCCTGGGCCGGTGGCTGGGTTTGTTGGTTGA
>DASXTB010000390.1:0-5399 GCA_036505615.1 Acidobacteriota bacterium | reverse complement strand
GACGTGCCGAGACCGGATCGCCGATACAGATTTGTGGTGGCATCTTCGGAATGCCCAGTACATGCTTGCCCACCGCAGTCTTCCGACAACGGACACTTATTCTTTTACCGCCGCCGGTTCACCATGGATCGATCATTCCTGGCTATCGGAAGTTATTTATTATTCTGCGTACCGTGCACTGAGCCTGCGGGGAGTATTTGTTATTTTTACCCTGGCAGTTGCCACTCTCACCATCGTCACTTTTTTCTTGTGTATGAAACGCACCCGCGACCCCTTCGCTGCCGGGGTCATGACCATTTTGGGCGGGCTGTTGGCGATGGTGGGTTTCACTCCAAGAGCGCAAAACTTTGGGTGGTTGTGCTTCGTTGCAGTTTTCGCCATCTTGCTGCGCTTCAGAAGCGCCAGAGAAGCTCCCTTGTGGTTAATACCGCCCTTGTTTTGCCTTTGGATCAACTGTCACCCCGGATGGCCGATGGGCATAGTCTTATTTGCAATTATGCTTCTATCGGGCTTGATCAAGAATGATATCGGGCAACTTGCTGCAGACCCTTGGCGTGCTAGCGACTTAAAAAAGCTAGCTGTCACCGCGGGACTTTCGGTCGCAGCCCTCTTTATTAATCCCTTCGGCTGGCGACTCGTTCTATATCCCTTTGATGTCTTGCTCCGTCAAAAACTCAATGTGGCGTTGGGTGACGAATGGGCGTCTGTCAACTTCAACGATTCGCGCGGAGTATTCGTTATCATTATGCTCGCTGTGGTGTTTGCCACGGCATTTTTGCCTCGTAAACAGTGGCGAATCGACGATGTAATCCTCACCGCTTTTGTACTGTACTGCGGCCTCTCCCATATCCGATTTCTGGTACTGACTGGCATTGTCTTGCCTCCAATCCTTGTAAACCAGATTGGAAATGTGAGCTCTTATAATCCAGCCCACGAGCGGCGGATCGTGAACGCAATCATCATCACGGTCGTGGCAGCAATGTTGATCGCTGGATTCCCTACTCAGCAAGTGCTTGATACTCAAGTGAGCGCGTTATTTCCTGTGGGAGCAGTCAGCTTTCTCAACAGCCACCCGCAGAAGGGAAATATTTTCAACCAGTACGAATGGGGAGGATTCCTGGAGTGGAATCTGCCACAAGTGCCGACGTTTATAGACAGCCGGACTGACATCTTTGAATACAAAGGTGTGCTAAGAGACTACTTTGCAATCAGCACGTTCAGTGATTCACAAAAACTTTTGGATAAGTACAAGATTACCTATATTGTTTATCCAACGCATACGCCCCTGGCTTATTTTCTGGCCAATAATGCACGATGGGAACAAATTTATCAGGACAACCAGGCAGTCATTTATCGCAGGCGGGACAGCGTCGCTGGGCACTCTTGAAGACGTACTTAACTCCGATCTGGAAACCGATTCGGGTCAGTACAGAATCGAGCCACGGCATGATGGAGGGGCGAGATTCACAGTTTAATAGCGAGTTAAACCAATCCTTTCCGGTCGTATCTCTGTTCCCACGCCCATTCCTCATCGTCAGCGCGGCTGCTTTCGCGGTCGTTTGCCCTTTTTTTCTCTTGGGGGTTCTGGCTGGCCATGACTTCGCATTTCATTTGAACTCCTGGATGGAAGTGCTCACTCAATGGAGGCAAGGAATTATCTATCCTCGTTGGGCGGCATTGGCACAGTATGGCTACGGAGAGCCACGATTCATTTTCTACCCGCCAGGCTCCTGGGTGTTAGGGGCCGCGCTGGGGAGTTTTTTACCTTGGAGATTAGTTCCCGGGACGTTTGTATGGCTTGCGCTTGCGCTTTCCGGTTGTTCGATGTTTTTGTTAGCGCGGACCTGGCTAAAGCCGCGGGATGCGATCTTCGCGGCCGCGCTGTACGCCATCAATCCATATTATTGGGTAATCGTCTACTGGCGAAGCGATTTTGCCGAACTGCTCGCCGGCGCACTTCTGCCATTACTCCTACTTTTCTGTTTACAAGCGCATAAGAAGAGCAGCAAGCCCATAATATTCCTAAGCTTAATTGTCGCTGCGGCATGGCTGACTAATGCACCGCTGGGCGTCATAGTGAATTATTCACTGGCTGTGTTGATCTTGGTGGTTGCGGTAACCCGTCGCTCGCTGCGCAGTCTGGCCGTCGGCTTTATGGCGTCGCTCCTGGGCGCGGCTCTCGCAGCGTTTTACCTGCTGCCTGCCGCGTACGAACAAGCCTGGGTCAACATTGGCCAAGCCCTTGGGAAAGGCCTGCGTCCTCAGGACAATTTTCTATTCACCAATGTCGGTGATGCAGGTCATGATGCCTTCAACCGGATCCTCTCATTGCTCACAGTAGCCCAGATCGCAACCATGCTTGTCGCGTTGGTGTTCGCCCGCCACTGGCAATCACGTGGTCGCAAACATATTTCATCGGCTTTGGTCGCCTGGGCTGCAGTCGCAACATTACTGATGACATCCGCCAGTTCCCTCTTATGGGCCCATCTTCCCAAATTACAATTCTTGCAATTTCCGTGGCGGTGGCTGCTGTGCTTGAACGTAGCGTTCGCATTACTGCTCACGGTGGCCTGCAAAAGTAATGCTGTACGGGTTGTGATTTGTGTCGCTATGCTCGGAATACTCGTCTTCGGCGCCTGGCACATTCAAAGACCCTGGAAGGACACAAGTAGTGACATAGCTCGTCTTGCGGATCGCCAGCGAAGTGGGGAGGGGTACAAAGGTCGGCCTGAATATGTGCCGATAGGGGCTGTCTTGAACGTTCAAGAAAGCACTGGCTTAGTTGTTCTGCAAAGCGGCGGCCAGGCATGGCCTAACGTGCAAAAGTGGGAGGCCGAGTCCAAAATGATTACCGCTCGAGTGAGCCAACCGGCGAAATTGGCATTCCGGCTTTTCACCTATCCTGCTTGGAAAGTCGAAGTGAACGGGCGCCTGGTCAAAGCTGAAAGCGGGGCCAGTGGTCAGGTAGTGGTTCCAATCGAGGCGGGTCAAAGCGTTGTGCACCTTTCTTTCTCACCCACGTGGGATAGAACGTTAGGCCAAATCGTCTCCGCGGTTGCATTTGTTGCAATTAGTTTCATCTTTTTGTTTAAAAAAAGATCGATGGTCGCAGTTTTGCAGAAACTGACTTACATGTATAGATTGGCGGTTAGAGGGAAACCCCTCGCTTCCAGGGAATGAAATCTTCCTGATTCTTCTGTTCGGCTTTGGTACGAAACTGCCCGCTGGCAACCTGAACGATCAAATCTAAAATCTCCTCGCCCATCTGCTCGATTGTGGACTTTCCAGAGATGATCGGGCCCGTATCAATGTCAATGATGTCAGGCATACGCAGCGCGAGATCGCTATTACTCGAAAGTTTGATAACTGGAGCAATCGGGTTCCCCGTCGGCGTTCCCAGGCCCGTCGTAAACAGAACCACGCTCGCTCCTGCGCCAACCTGCGCGGTGACGCACTCCACGTCGTTCCCGGGGGTACACTGGAGATTCAGTCCCGGTTCGGTGGAGTATTCGGGATAATTTATCACCGCGGTGACCGGCGAGGTCCCGCCCTTCTTCGCTGCCCCAGCCGATTTCATGGCGTCCGTGAACAGACCATCGCGCATGTTACCCGGCGAAGGGTTCATGTCGAAACCGGCACGCACGGCATGGGCGCGGCTGGCATAATCCCTCATGAGCTTGATGAATCTGTCTCCCACTTCTTTGTTAACAGCACGATTGATAAGCTCCTGCTCGACGCCGCACAATTCAGGGAATTCCGACAGAATCGTTCGGGCGCCGCATGCCACCAGCACGTCTGACGTATAACCGATAGCAGGGTTCGCCGAAATTCCCGAAAAACCATCGGAGCCGCCGCACTTCAGGCCAACGCACAGATGAGATAGATCGGCCGGGACTCGCTCAGCCTCATCGGCTTGAATCAAACCGGCGAACGTTCTCTGGATCGCGTCTGACAGCATGGTGAATTCTGATCCGCTCTTCTGCTGCTCCAGAATAACCAGCGGTTTGCCAAACTTCGGACTACGCCGGTAAATTTGTTCGCGCAGAATGTCAACTTGAGCATTCTGGCAACCGAGACTGAGTACTGTGGCGCCCGCAACATTCGGATGATTGATGTAGCCGGCTATCAGCCCGCAAAGGTTGTGGGAATCTTCTCTCGTGCCGCCGCAACCACCCTCGTGCAGCAGGAATCGGATGCCGTCCACATTTGTGAAAATTCTGTTGGATGCTGCGGCTTCTCCATTGCCTGCCGCATGCGCAGGCTCGAACTCCGTGCTTCGTCCCTCTCTGTAATGCCTGGCCAGTTCCGCGACTTGTTGGCGATACACTGGAGGCCGTGCGAAACCAAGTTCCTCATCGAATGCTTGCTTGAGATTGAGAACATTCCGGTTCTCACAAAACACTAGCGGGACGACAACCCAATAATTTCGAGTCCCCACTTGCCCATCCGGCCGCTCATAACCCAGGAATTTACGTACCTTCCAACGGCCGACGTCCGGCGGCGTCCATGTGAATTCTTCTGACTTTTCGTGATACTCCGCTGCCTCGTGGCGGACATTGCTGAGGCTGAGCAGTTGCCCCCGCCGAACACCCTGCGACGTCTTGCCCACCAGGACGCCATACATCATCACGTGCGAGCCGGCAGGCAGATCTTTGGTTGCGAACTTGTGCTTGGCCGGGACATTTGAAACCACAGAATATTTCTCTCCTGAAAACTCGATCTCCTCATTTTGCTTCAGGTCTGTCAAAGCAATCAGCACGTTATCTCTGGGATCAAGTTGAAGGACTTTTTGCATTAAACAGTTCCTGATCTGAATTCTAAACAATTTGGAGCAGACTTATCGCGCTTCTGTTCGCGGTGGTCCGGCTAGATGCGATGACATCAGGAATAAAAGCGGAGCGAGAGATTAATGCAGAATCTACCGCAACATTTTAGCATCGAGTCGTGGCAACGCAGAAACTGAAGTACCTGCTGTGATCGCCGGTTTGCCATAGCAATCCGGCGGAAGCAGTGCAACCAATGCTAGCCGGGACGTGCCGCTTACGTCTAACCTTCTTACAACGTACTGGAGGACGATGCGGAATATGAAAATCATTGTTACGTTTCTAGTTCTGTTTCTCTCGTTTCAGGCCTACGCGCAAAATCCTAAGCCAGCGACGTTGCGGAGCATCCTGCTGGAGCAATTGCGAACTACCCACAACGAGAAAGATTGGTTCGTACCTATCAGCGTAGCCGTGGAAGGGCTTACGGCGGAGCAGGCCAGTTGGAAGGATGGCAGCGGGAACCATTCCGTCGGACAGCTAAGCAATCATCTGCTGTTCTGGAACAAGCGGGAGCTGCTCAAGTTCAAGGGCGAGCCGGAGGAGAAATTCAGCGGCAACAATGACGAAACCTTCAAC
>DASXTB010000389.1:0-9063 GCA_036505615.1 Acidobacteriota bacterium | reverse complement strand
GGGAGGTTGCTATACATAAGAAGGGGAAAAGGAGCTATGGCCAGGATGAAACTAAGCTATTATTGCCGGTGGGCGTGACGCCCTGTTCTCTGCGGTGTCTCTGCGTTTTTTGTGTCTCTGCAGTGAATTTTTGTGAATAATCCGGATTAAACGGTCGGTGTTGGCTTGCTGACGTGTGGACCTGTTGACTTGATGACTTGTTGACCGCTGATCCGTGATAGCTGAGAACTAACTAAGACCTATCTGAGAACTGAGAGCTGACCGCTGATAGCTGAGAGCATTTCGCTGAGCACTGGGCACTGAGTACTGGGCACTGGCAACCGAAAGCTCAGAGCTGAAAACTGATCGCTGACAGCTGACCGCTGAGAGCTTTTCACTAGGAACTGGCCACTGGGAACTGGCCACTGGGCACTGGTAACTGACCATGAAGCGAGCCCTAATCACCGGCATCACCGGCCAAGACGGATCCTACCTGGCGGAATTCCTGTTAGCGAAGGGTTACGAAGTCTACGGCGTTGTCCGCCGCAGCAGCACTATCAATTTCGAGCGAATCCAGCACATCCAGGACCGGCTTCATCTGCTTCAAGCCGATCTACTCGACCAAAATTCTCTAATCAACGCCGTCCGCGAAGCACAACCCGCCGAAGTCTACAATTTGGCAGCCCAGAGTTTCGTCCAGGCCTCCTGGCCCCAGCCCGTTCTGACGGGCGAGTTTACCGCCCTGGGAGTCACGCGCGTTTTAGAGGCGATTCGTGCCGTAAACCCTCAGATCCGTTTCTATCAGGCTTCCACCAGCGAAATGTTCGGCAAAGTCGTCGAAAGCCCGCAGAACGAAAAAACCCCGTTCTATCCGCGCAGCCCCTACGGTGTGGCTAAGGTCTACGGACACTGGATCACTGTGAACTATCGTGAAAGCTACGACATGTTTGCGGTCTCAGGAATCCTCTTTAATCATGAGTCGCCGCGGCGGGGTTTCGAATTTGTTTCGCGAAAGATTACCGACGGAGTGGCCCGTATCAAATACGGCCTGGCCAAGGAACTCCGTTTGGGTAATTTAGACGCCAGCCGGGACTGGGGCTTTGCCGGCGACTATGTTGAAGCCATGTGGCTGATGCTGCAGCAGGACACGCCCGAGGACTTTGTGATTGCGACAGAACAAACGCACACCGTAAGAGAGTTTTGTGAAATCGCGTTTGGCAGGGCAGGCCTGAATTACGAGGATTACGTAACCCGGGACCCGGCTTTTGTCCGTCCCGCCGAAGTCGATTACCTGATCGGCAACTGTACTAAAGCCAAAGCCAAACTGGGCTGGAGCGCCAAGACCCCCTTCAAGCATTTGGTTGAAATGATGATCGACTCCGACCTGGCCCGTCTTAAAGCTTCCGCCCAAACCCAGTACTCCCAATTCAAGCCGTAAGTGCTGTCGGGACTGAACGTTCGATTCCCATCTGCGGCATTCGACCTTCGACTTTCGACATTCGACATTGGCTTGAGCCTCGGCGTTGAAAAATAAAGTCAGTGCATTCGTGGAATTCGTGAAATTCCTGGCCCAATCCGCATTCCGCAATCGGGAGATTCCGCATTCCAAATTCCGCACTCCGCATTTCGAGGTGATCCCAATCCGCAATCCCCCATCCGCAATCCGCAATTCGCAATGTGCTATCATCCCCGTCGATGACCCGAATTGACAAACTCAGAGAAGCCTTGCGTGCCTACCAGCCCGAGCGTGTCTATCTCTTTGGGTCTGTGGCGCGCGGAGAAGACGACGAGTTAAGCGACCTGGATGTGGTTGTAATTAAACAGACTCCGGTGCCCTTCTTTGATCGGCTGCGGGAAGTGGCACGCCTTCTGCCTGCGTCATTGGGGGGAGTGGACATTCTGGTGTACACTCCCGAAGAATTTGCGGCGATGCAGCGGGATGGCAACGCCTTCGCCTGCATGGTCGCCGAGGAGGGGCGTCTAATTTATGGGGGGGCAGCGGGAAGCTGAAACAACGCGCTGGTTCCAGCAGGCGCTGTACGATTTGAAGGCGGCGGAGTGGAACATACAAGGGGGATTCCATGACACGGCATGCTTCCTGGCGCAGCAGGCGGCCGAGAAAGCGCTTAAGTCCTTCCTCTATTACACGGGGGCGAGGAGAACGGCGCTACTAACTCATTCCCTGGTTACGATGGTCGGGGCTGCGAAAGAAAAACTAAAATCGCTCGCGGAGCTTTTGGATGAAGCCCGGGAATTAGATCTGCATTACGTTCCTTCCCGGTACCCCAACGGCCTTCCCAGTGGGTATCCCCACCAGTTCTATGGCAAGGAGATGGCAGAACGCGCCCTAAGAGCGGCCGAAAGACTCGTCTCCGCGGTTGGCCGACATTATCAGGAGAAAGGCGAACAAGATATTTTGCAGGCTAACAACGAATGAATCCGCGCCAATCCGCGTAAATCCACGGCTTCAATCCGCGATCCGAGATCCACAATCGCCTCATTCCGCAATCCGCACTCCGCAATCCGCAATCGGGAGATTCCGCACCCGAAACTTTTCCATTGACACCCGACTTGATATAAATACAATACGTTCACAATGTGAACGCTGCCTTTGAGGCCCGAATTCCCGCCTTATGCGCTCGCATTTACAGACCATTTCCAATAAAAGTTTTTAATGCGCCCGTCGCTTCCCTGTAAGTGAGAAGCGCGAAGCGCGCCCACCAGTTTCTACATTTGGGAGCGGACAGACCGCCTGAGGGCCGTCTCCGAGAGGCTATATTTTGCAGCGGAGAGACGGCCTGAGGGCCGTCTCCGAGAGAGTCGCGCAACTAACCCGCAGAATTCTGTTTTTTAGCTACGTTTCTGATCCGATGACTGATGACGTTCTGGCTCCAGTCGTCAGGGGCCGCTTTGCGCCTTTGCGTTTCGACCTTCAACTTTGGACTTTCGACCTTCGACTTTAGACTTTCGGCCTTCGACTTTAGACTTTCGACCTTCGACTTAAGACCTTCGACCTTCGACTTTCGACTTTCGACCTTCGAATTTGGACTTTCGACCTTCGACTTTGGACTTTCGACTTTAAAGTGGACAACCACGACCACCACTCCTACAAAATCCTTTCTGAGATCCACTCCGGAAAACCGCTAAGCCAGCGTTCCCTCTCCAGAGAGCTTGGCATCGCGCTCGGCTTGACCAACCTCTTAATTAAGCGCCTGGTCAAGAAAGGCTACGTCAAAACCAGTGGAGCCATCCATGGAGGACGAGTACAATATCTGCTGACGCCCCGAGGGATCGCCGAAAAAACGCGCCTTTCGATCGCGTATCTGGAGAACACAATTCACCTTTACACGGAGACTAGAGAAAAGATTCGCAGCAGCCTGGATGCCCTGGCGCTTTCCGACGGCGACGGCAACAATATCCGCCAGAAAATCATCTTCTACGGCGCCGGCGACGTCGCCGAAATCGCCTACATTACGTTAAATGACTCCGCTTTTGAATTGATCGGTGTGGTCGACGACCACAAAGACGGCCAAAAGTTCTTCGGTCGCCTTGTAGCTTCTCCTGAGGACCTAAGCCTGGAAGAGACACTTCGCACCTTCGACCGGGTCGTGGTGATGACCTTCAGAAAATCCAAAGACATCCAAAAGCGCTTACTCAATTTGAAAATACCCAAAGAAAAAGTTTCATTTTTATGAAAAATCCGCAGTCCGAAATCCCCAATCCGCAATCCGAAATACCCTTGGAGTCCTCTGTGGTTAAACTGTCGCGGTCGGCGGATGGGCGCAAACTAACAGTAAGCGGCATCGACGCCATCTATGTCTTTGGAAGTCGCGCCCGGGAAATTTACCGAAGGGTAGCGAAGGGATTGGATGACGGCGGAGAGAATTGTGAAGGTCCGCGAAAATCGGCTGCCGAAGAATCAGATGTAGATATTGGTGTGCAGCTTCGCAGAGGCAGCAGGCTGAGCGCCCGGGAACGGGTGGAGCTGGCGATTGCTCTGGAGGATTTATTGGGGGTTGCTCGAGTGGACCTGGTCATTTTGCAGGAAGCCGACCCGTTTCTTGCGCTGGATATCATCAAAGGTGAGTTGCTTTACTGTGGTGATCCCGACAGCCAGGCTGAATATGAGTTGTACGTGTTGCGGCGGGCCGCTGATCTGGCGCCTTTTGAATATGAAAGGCGGCGCCAGGTGCTCGAGGCGGCCGGCCGGTGACCCCGGGCCGGCTCCGCAGCAAAATCATCGTCGCCAGGGTTTCACTGATTCGGCAGATGTTAAGCGATATCGGCTCGCTTCCCCTGAGTTCCTTGGAAGCATTTCAGGCAGATCCGAGAAATGTCGCCTCAGCGGAGTCCTATCTGAGAAGAGCGCTGGAAGCATTACTGGACCTGGGCCGGCACATCGGCGCGAGGGGATTTGGCAAAGCCGCCGCCGAATACAAGCAGATTGCCGAAGTGTTGAGGGATGCAGGCGTGCTGGATGAAACCGCGAGTAAGATATTGAGAAAACTGGCCGGCTACCGAAACCGGATGGTCCACTTCTACGACGAGGTATCGCATCGCGAACTGTGGGAAATTTGCACCAATGAACTCAAAGACATCGAAAGAGTCCTGGATGTCCTGCTGAACTGGATCAACAATAATCCAAACAAAATAGACGCCAAACTTTGAAACAGCCTTTGCGTCTTTGCGGCGTTGCGTCTTTACGTTGCGCCTTTGCGCTGAGCTTTGAAAAGCGCTTACACAATTTAAAAACACCAAAAGAGAAGGTTTCATTTTTATGAAAAACCCAATCCTCAATCCGCAATCGGAAAATCCACAATCGGAAAATCCGCAATCCGAATTCCGCATTCCCCATTCGGATAATCCGCAATCCGCAAGCCGCAATCCGCAATCGGTTCCGCCTCCGGCCTACATCCGCCGCGAGCCTGAACACCACGAACCGGACTATTACGTCGAACAGGAAGACACGTTTTCTCTCGCTCCCATCGTCCAAACGCTCAAAGGGTACGGAAACGTAATCAAGGTCTCTCTGATTGCCATCATCACGCTCCTCTTGATTGGGGGCCTGATCGCGTACCTTGTGGCGCCGACCCATCGCATGGCATCTTTGCGCTTCCGCCTGGACTTTGAAGGAGTCGACAAAGGCGAGTATCCCAACGGAATCAAGTTCAGCAGTGCCGAGATTGTATCCACTCCTGTATTGAGTCAGGTTTTCGAAGCCAATGACTTGAAACGCTACACATCCTTCGAAGCATTTAAGAATTCTGTCTTCGTTCTGGAATCCAACCGCGACCTGGAGATGCTGGAGCGCGAATACCAAGCCAAGCTCTCCGACATCAAGCTGACCCCTGTCGACCGCGAGCGAATTGAGAAAGAATTCCAAAAGAAACGCGAAAGTATGAGTACCTCTGCGTATGCCCTCAATCTTGTCCGAGATGAGCAGACAGTCTCAATGCCGTCTTCCTTGGTGAACAAAGTCCTAAACGACATTCTTGCCACTTGGGCGCAAAACGCGGACCAGCGCAAAGGCGCCCTTAAATACCGGGTTCCTGTGTACTCCCGAAACATAATTCAGAAGGAATTCATCGAAGCTGAAGATTACATTATCGCAGTCGACATCCTCCGATCCAAGATCAACAGGATTTTAGAGAACATCGATTCCCTGTCCAAGCTTCCAGGAGCGACGGTAATGCGTACTGGTCGGCAGCGGATTTCCCTAGCGGAAGTTCGAGTCAATTTGGAGGATGTTCGCCGATTTGGGCTGGAGCCCCTGATGGGGGAAATCCGAACTTACGGGCTTTTGAAGGACCCGCGGGCCGCGACAATGTATCTTGAAAGGAGGCTGGCTCAGACCCAACTTGACCAGCAGGAGGCACTGGGAAAGGTCAAAACGTTGCAAGCTGCCCTCCACCAATACGTGCAGGAGAAAGGGGCGATGATGGCTCCTGAATCCAGGGCTGGCAGCACAACGGGGAATGGAACCCCATTCGGGGGTGGGGGCTCTGTGCCCGCATTAATTCCACAGTTCGGAGAGTCTTTCCTGGATCGACTGGTAGAGATGTCCAACAAAAACAACGACATAAAATTCCGCCAGGACATCACCGAAAAAATCATCGCTGAAGGATTAACCAACGTCTCTCTGGACAAGGAAGTCACATATTACAAGGACGTTTTGACCGCCGTTAAGGGTTTCGGTGCAAAAGCATCGGGCCAATCCGCAGCCGCAACGCAAGCAGCCGCAACCGTCAAAACCAATGCAGAAAAGGCGCTGAACGCAATTTTGGAATCCCTAGACCAAGTAAACGCAATCTATCAAGAAATCTCTGCCCAGAACCTGAATCCACAGACCGTTTTGTATACTGTTACCAATCCAGTTACTATCACGTCGCAGCGTGCTGTGTCTCTTGCGTCCTTTCTGCTGTACGGCCTTTTGACCTTGATTTTTTTCAGCCTTGCGCTTCTTTTTGGCTGTTTGGTCCATGCCCGGTTCCGTGAGCGCCCCGCTTAGGTTTTCCCGGTTAGTTAAGGCCTCTTGCAGAACCCCGTTGCCTTAATCTCATGACAAGAAAGGCACTGATAACAGGAATCACAGGCCAGGACGGTTCCTATCTTGCGGAGCTTTTGCTATCGAAGCGATATGAAGTGCATGGAGTCATTCGCCGTGCCAGTACATTCAACACAAGACGCATCGATCATCTCTATCGAGACACGCACGAGACTCAGGGTGTGCCTCTTTACCTCCACTATGGGGATCTCGCGATGCCGGGAAACTTGCTGGATCTGATCTATGCTGTTCAACCGGATGAAATCTATAATTTGGCAGCGCAGAGTCACGTTCGGGTCAGTTTCGATCTGCCTGAATATACCGGCGACGTCACCGGTCTCGGAACGATTCGAATTTTGGAATCCATTCGAAAGAGTAAAATTCGAACTCGTTTTTACCAAGCATCGTCCAGCGAAATGTTTGGAAGCGCGCCAGCACCGCAGAACGAAAAAAGCCACTTCGAGCCGCGCAGCCCATATGCAGCAGCCAAACTCTACTCTTACTGGATGACGCGAAATTACAGAGAGGGATATAACGTCTTCGCTTGTAATGGAATCTTGTTCAATCACGAGTCCCCTCGTCGCGGAGAAACGTTTGTAAGTCGGAAAATCACTCGCGCGATTGCAGCGATTGTTTCCGGCAAACAGGAGTATCTGTATTTGGGAAACTTGAGAGCCAAGCGGGATTGGGGATATGCGCCGGAATATGTAGAAGCTATGTGGCTGATGCTCCAGCAGGACAATTCGGACGATTACGTGATCGGCACCGGCGAGACGCACTCTGTCGGAGAATTCTTGGAAGAGGGTTTTGGGTACGCAAGGATGGACTGGAGGAAGTATCTAAGAGAAGATCCGAGATATATGCGTCCGACAGAAGTCGATTGCCTGTCGGCGGACACGACAAAAGCCCGCAAGGAACTCGGATGGGAAGCAAGGATCCGCTTTCGTGATCTTGTCCGGATTATGGTTGATGCAGATTTGGAACTTGCAGGCCACGATTCTCCGGGAGAAGGGCGTCGGATCCTGCAGGAGAGGTTCGACGGTTGGCACGCTGCCGACAAACAGCTCATTGGAATGGAGATTTCGCACTGATGCAGTCATGGCCAGATGCTGATAAGTTTTGGCAAGGGAAGAATGTTTGTGTGACGGGCGGTGCCGGCTTTCTCGGTTCCTTTGTAATAGAAACGCTTCGCCAGCGTGGAGCCGAAAACATATTTGTTCCACGCAAGACCGATTACAACCTCCTGTATCTGGACATAATAAGGAAGTTGCTTGCGGACTCCCGGCCCGACATAGTTATTCACTTGGCTGCGCACGTGGGAGGCATCGGTGCCAACCGGGAAAAACCTGCCGAGTTCTTTTACGACAATCTGATGATGGGAGTTCAGCTTCTTCACGAATCCTGGCGAGCAGGTGTTCAGAAATTTGTGGCTGTCGGGACCGTTTGCTCCTACCCAAAATACACTCGTGTTCCGTTCAAAGAAGAGGATCTGTGGAACGGTTATCCTGAAGAAACAAATGCTCCGTACGGTTTGGCAAAGAAAACGCTTTTGGTCCAATCACAAGCATATCGGCAACAATATGGGTTCAATTCCATTTTTCTTCTGCCTGTTAACCTATACGGTCCGCGAGATAACTTCGATTTGGAGACATCTCATGTCATCCCCGCCCTTATTAGGAAAATGGTCGAAGCGAAGCATCGGGGGGACAAGACTGTGGTGGCTTGGGGCACAGGCTCGGCGACACGTGAATTCTTTTACGTTGAAGATGCCGCCGTGGCCATAGCGTTGGCTGCGGAGCGATACAACAGCTCCGAACCAGTTAATCTCGGTTGTGGCATGGAGATATGCACTCGCGAACTGGCCGAAATGATTGCCCGGCTGACCGGCTTTCAAGGGACAATAGCGTGGGATAGCAGTAAACCGGATGGCCAACCCCGTCGATGTCTGGACATCACCAAGGCCGAACAGCTCTTTGGCTTTCGAGCCACCACTTCTTTTGAAGATGGGCTGAAGCGAACCATTCACTGGTATGAGGCTCGCGCCGATACTCCACACGGAGTTCGGATGAATGCGTTTTAGGCGTTCTCAAGACTTCAAATGGCGATTCCGTCACGTGGGTGACACTTGAAGTCAGCCGTCCCCACAAGGAAGCGTCATACTACTTTCTGGAGATCCTTGATTGGAGGTTCCCATCGAATATTTTCAGTCCGCACAGATTGAAGAGTTAAATGATCTTTTTGAGTCAAAATCGCCCGAGGAATTGTTGCAATGGGCATTCAACCAATTCGCAAATAGGATTTCGTTCTCCTGCAGTTTCGGCCTGGAGGATATGGCTCTCTTGGACATGATCCTGCGGCTTGATCCCAAAACACAGGTTTTCACACTTGATACCGGCAGGCTTCCGGATGAAACTTACGCGTTGATACAGAGGACTCGTGAAAAATACGGAATAGCTGTAAAGGTTTACTTTCCCGAAAGCAGCGAAGTTGAGGCAATGGTAGAAACTCACGGGGTGAATCTCTTCTACAAGCGCGTTGAA
>DASXTB010000388.1:0-4757 GCA_036505615.1 Acidobacteriota bacterium | reverse complement strand
AAGGAACATGCCATATGCTTACGATTATGTCCAAGGGGCCTCGAACGCATTGCGTTTCAACAGGATTTTTATCTTCAACCAAGAAACAGGCCTGTTGATCCGTCCTATAGATGAAGGGAATTACCGTCGCTTTATAAATTTCTGTAAGCGATTTTCCTACAACAGTCCGTTTGTTACTTCCATGGATCTGAGATGGACAGCAGTGCGAATTGACAAAGAAAAAGGGAAAAAATGGCCAGGGGGTATCGAAAGATCGCGTCGTCTACGTTCTCACCGGATCTGGAAGATTTCCTTCCAGAGTTTTTCATACTTCGGGAACTCTTTTAACGTCGTCGATGGAGAGCATATAAGCTGCGGCGGGCCGGACCTTCTCCAAGGGCTCCACGTTAGGATGGGCGGGGGTTTCGCCGGCCTCAGCATAAACCCGCTGGCCCTCTTCACTGATTGCCCAGCGTGCCCAGAGCAAAGCCGCATTGGGGTGAGGTGCCCTTTAAGATGGACGCGACGCCGCCTACTTCACCCGCCCCTTCCGTTAGCAGTGGCTGAATGGGTGCGCCTTTTTTCATGCGCGGCGGAAAATGATGCGAATAGCAGGTGAAACAAACAGCGCGCTGTCCTGCCACCAAGAAATCTATCAGCTGCGAATGGCCGGTGTGAAATTGCACCTGGGTCGCAGCGATCTTCTTGAATAGATCGGCTGCCTTATCGAGACTATTGTATTTGCGTTTGGCAAATCCGATCAGCAATTGAAAGTCGCGGGGCTCGCCCATTAGACTGTCCTTCCACTTTGGGTTGGCGAGATCCTCGAAGTTTTTTGGCTCCTCTCCTTTCTTGACCAGATTGGTATTCCAACCGGTAATATAATACTGCGTATCGGTTGCCACCCAAAAGTCGCTCTTCATCTGGGCTGGATACGCCGCGGCTTCCGGCAGGGCCAAAGGCACCAGAAGTTGTTGCTCGCTGAGCTGCGCCACATAGGCCAGTGACCCTCCGTATACATCGGCAAGTACCCTTCCACCGCGTACTTCGCTCACGATGCGCGCAAGCAGTTTATCCGGGGTGGCATCGATGTGGTCGACAGTGACGCCAGGAAATCTCTTCATGAACGCCGCCGGAATAACATTCATGGACCTGGCCGACAATGGAGCGTAGAGCGCGAGTTTTCCTCCTTCTTTTTTCGCCGTTTCATGGAGCTCGGCAAGAGGATCGGTCGCTGCTGGGCTACCACTGGAAAAGACAGCGGAAAGAAACAAAATACAGAGAATGATTCCAAGTCGAAAACCCTGCGATGGAAAATTGAATGGGATCATGTAGCTCCTCCCTTGTTGTAGCAACTCATTTTCCTGCCAGACCTATCTGGGTAGCGGTTAACAGCGGAGTGTGCTTCGTCGGGTGCGCCGTCCGCATCGCTCAGAACACCTTCGGTTCATTTACCGGCGTCTCCAATGCACAGAGGCCTTTCTCCACAAGGCCGACGCGCCAGCGCAGCTCTTCTTCCGGCGGCAGCTCCGGCTGTCCCACCGGATAATGAAACTTACTTCCTCCCAGAATCCTCCCTACTCCAACTTGCGTTGCAACGTTGGAGAGGCAAGTTATCACGACCACGGGAATTCCCTTTTTCTCGATTTCTTTCCCGATCGTAGCGCCGCTACGTGTGCCGGTTCCTCAGGTGGCGGTTAAGATCACTGCGCCGACGCCGGAGCCCGCGAGCTCTTCGGCAATGCCCGCGCCGATTTCCTCCATCTTGCTCGGCATCGCGCCTGTGCCGGTGGTGACGAAGTAGTGATCGTGGAGTTTCTTGAATCTTTTGCCTTTCTCCAGAACACGCATGGCGTCCAAGGGGACGATTCGATCCGGATCCTTGTCGACTGTGGAAGTATCGTAACCCGTATGCATGGCTTCGAACTCGCCCTGTCTGAAGTCCTCACGCCCCTCGATCGTATACTTGAAATATCTCGAGCCGCGCGAGCTCTCCAAACGGTCAGGGTTTCCTTTCGGTACCAAACCGCCTTCGGTCACCAGCGCGACCGTGGCGTCCTTGAGGTTGCCGGTCAAATTGGGAATGGGATGCTGTTTGGTTTCGACCTGGGGGATCTCGCTCTCGTAGCGTAGGCCTTGGATTTTTGCCAGCAGCAAATCCGCGGCGCGCACATAATCCGGAGCACCAGAGCGCACGGTAAAGCGCCGTGGGATAGGCAGGCAATGCTCCGCCCGGAAATTCTCGATAGCAGTGTCGTCGCCAACCAGCAGCCGCTCGATGAGCAGCGAAAAGCGTCTTAAGCTTTCTTGCATCGATGCCGCGGAGGCACCGGTTTGAATGACGAAGACGTGCCGGCCGATCTCTTTGGTTCCTGGATTGTCTTCATGCATGCCGGTGATCGCGGGTATGCGCCAGTTATCCCGCACCCAGCTGCAGACCTTGGCGCAAGCCAGGCCATATCTGCCGGCATTGAATGCCGGACCGGCAATAAAAAAGTCCGGTTGAAATTGCTCTAGTGCGGCTCGAATCGCGCTGAGAGCTTTTTCCTCTTCTTCGTGGAAATAATTATCGCCGCAGGCAACGGTGGCGTACTCAACGTCATGATCCTTCAGGGTGTTTTCGATCACCCCGCCCACGCCCACGGGGCGGGGTATGAAAAGCACCTCGTGGCCGGCCTTCTCTTCGCCGCCAATCTGGGCGAAGAACTGATTCAAATAGTGGAGAACTTTCATGCAGTAGTCTCCTTAGTTTCTTAGCTCTGAAATGTTTAACTGAACGACTTTAGGAAAAATTATCGCGCCAAGACGGCAAGCACTCAAAGTAAGACATTTTTTACTCTCCGAGCCTTGGCGCCCTTTGCGGCTTTGCGCGAGTCAAGTTTTTTTATGTTCCTTAATCCTAAATTCGCGACAAAATTCAAACATCTTTCGCTAGTTTTCATAAACTGCCCGAAATCCACTGTCGCCCATCTTGCTGTAGGAGCCGAAAAATATCGTGGGGTCAAAAAGAAACGCAAGCCGTGGATCGTGGGTCGCCTTTAAATGGAGATCGATCTCGGCGCCGCCGATCACCGTCGCCAGCGGCGGAATATAGATTTTCTCCGAAACGTTACCCCGGCTGATCATGCTATCGGCCTCTTTCGGATGGTCTACGAGGGGTCTTTCATAACCTTTAGGGCCATTGGATTCGTGGAGTACGGCAACGGTTCTGATGCCTTCGTCTTCGCAGGCCTTCACGGTCTGCATGAAGTCGACGGTTCCATTCCCTGTTCCCTCCATGAATGCGACGGCCCCTTCGGCGCCCAGATTGCGAGCCAGGCGCGCCACCCATAGTCCCATCTTTTTTTTCTGTTCGAAACTGTCATTGTAGCCGCGCGAAAGAATGACGCCCAGAAAGTTGACGGTTTTCCCGTGTCTCTCCAGCAGCTCCGCGATGAACGGATTGGCACAGTGCAGGGATGTGGGGATCTTCCGCTCGCTCTTGTAATTCCCGCTGACCACCGCACCGTCAAAGAACTCCGCCGGGTGGACAAAAGTCGGCAAAGTTTTCGAGACTTCTTCGCCGTAATAAAAAGTTCGTGCGCAAACGAGCTGGCTCTGTACCTGATAGATAAGGGCCACCTTGGGCAGGCGCTCGTCGACTGGATTCAAAGCGATGATTTTCCGGCCTGGCTCGTTGCCGGTTTTGTCTACCTGCGCCAAAAAGCGCGCGCAGCGGAGCCCGATGTTTCTAAGCGCCTGGTCAAAGGCTGCGTTGGAAAGGGAAGAGTCGGGGGTCAGCGCAAGAATCAGATGGAAATAATCCGATCCATAAGAGTAAGGGGCGCCGACGCCTGCCATGTCGATCATTCCCTCCCGTGGCTTCTCGATTGGCGTCATGGCCTCCGGGTGGGGAAACCGAGCTGCGATAGTTACCAGAAGATTCCTGATTCGGGTTGTTTGCCCGGTGCCGACGAGCTGCGCCGCACCCTCGAATCCTGGGAAAGTGGAACTTAAACGATTCAATTTTGCGATCGGGAGCATTGTATCCAGAACGTGGACGATGCGTTTGGACTCGCCGGGGCGGGCGAGCTCGTAATCAATTCGGATACCGGGGGATAGGTCTTTGATTTGTTCCTGGAGATCGCCAACGGAGACAAAAAGAGACTTCCTGTCAAGAGCTGTGCGCTCGCTCCATTGGAGGTCTTCGAGAGCGTAGTCGAGAAGTTGCAGTTCCACGGGGTGTCCTTTGAATCGAGCGGAATAACCGTTTCTGATGTACCGCGTTGGTTCTCAATGTGTCAAGTTGAGACAGATTCCGTGAGGCCTGAAGTTTTCGCGCAATCGACAGCTCCGAAGAAGTAGAAAGCTTTGTGCGCGCAGATTGACAGAATGGTTGGCTATCGGATAATCTCCGGTCCAAAATTGAGGATGGGGCCAGTCGGTCTCCTCTACTGGACCTGTAAATTCTCGAAAGCTGTCGGAGGAAGGTTGTCGAGGACAATTCTGGGTGGCCAGTGGCTGAACTTCAAAACGAAATTCCTATCATTAGATAAGTTCCTAACCGTTTTTCTGCAGAATCACGTGGGCATCCTGATCAGAGTTGCCTCGCCCGCCATCATTGCGGCATTCGTACCGCTGTCGGTTAGCGCCGAGCCATCGGAGCGCGAATTCCTCTGGGCGGGCGACCCTGAGGGCGGCGCGCCGTTTGTCGAAGCGGACCCCGCCCAGCCGGACAAAGTCGTCGGCTTCGACGTCGAGATCGCCGATCTCATCGCGCGCGGCCTCGGGCGCAAAGC
>DASXTB010000387.1:0-12172 GCA_036505615.1 Acidobacteriota bacterium | reverse complement strand
TCCTGCCTCCTGCTTCCTGCCTCCTGCTTCCTGCTTCCTGCCTCCTGCCGCCTGCCTTCCGCCTTCTGCCTCTGCCTCTGCCTCCTGACTTTCCGCCTACCAACCCTTCAGCAAATACCACTGGCTTGCCCGATGCCTCCGCAATTCCTCCAGCGACTCGCGCTTGCCGCCACGCTCGGCAATCGAGAATTGGCTCTGGTAGGCCCACGAGGCGAAGTGTAGTTTCACCAGCGTCCGATCGCTCATTTGCAGCGGGGGCTCGGCTTCGTAACGGTATTTCGCCTTGGGGAAGTCGCCCGCTCCGTAGGCCACATAAACATGTACCTGCGGCTCGTATCCACTTTCGGCGCGCAGCCGCCGCAAGGCCTCCAGAACAAGCCGGGTCGTGGTTCGATGATCGCCATGGCCCTCGTCCGGATGGGGCGCGTAAATGTCTTCGGGCCGCCGCCGGCGAATCATATCCGCAAGCAGCTTGATAATTTCTTCGCGGTTGTAGGCCAGGTTTTTCTTGACGACAAAATCATAGGGTGTGTGATCTGTGGCTGCGGTGAACATGTAAAAATTCTTGCCGCTGGTGTCTTCAAAAATCGGCAATAAGCCTCCATCCGGCAGCCCCAGATGGGAATAGTCGCTACCGTCCTGAAGTCCGAAGATCGCGGCCGCGTGAACCGTCTCCAGATGCCGCAGGCGTCCGAGGGTGTGCCAGTCGGGCGCGTTGCTGACACCATCGACATAACGGTGAATGGAGTCCACATTGCCGTCGCCGGCCGTCATCTGCACGATGTGAAAGGGCACATGCTCTTTCTGGGACGGCGGCACCAGCGGGAAAAACGACATCTCGTCGTCATAGTGCGGAGCAAAAGCCATCCAGCTTCTCAGCTTGGGGTTTCCCGCAGGTAGGTTATCGTCGTAAGCTTCGATTGGTTTGTAGCAGGCGCCGCGGTAGTCAGTTTCCGACAGCGATTTGTTCAAGGCATAGAGCGGATGGTAGGGAAGCGATCCGGTGTATCCCGGCGGTTCCACCACGAAGGTTCCGGTCAACTCCAGATCGTAGAGGTCTCTGCCCGACGAATCGCTCACCCAGCAAAACATGTTGAAGATATCCGCTTTGTCCGGCGATGGAGTTGCCGCCTTCATCGTGTCAAACCAGTCGCTCTCCACTGTTTCGCCAGGCCGCAGCGTGATCGCCTTCGGATAGTAGTAAACTTGCGCGCTCGGTTCACCGGAAATTGCAGAGCCTCGTCCGAAGCCGCTGATCCACGGATAGCCTCGACCAATCACAATTTTCAAATCAGACAAGACACGGGCGCCGATGTTTTTCATGCGAACTTTCACGCGTACCGTGTCACCAGCCGTGTAAAGGCTCCTCTCAGTGCGCACACTTTCAATTGCCAGATCCTGCCGGTAGACAACCAGCCCGTGAGGGAGTTTGAGGGAGCTGCCGGGCTGGTTTCCGCCACTGGAAGCGCCAGTTTTTGCTTCCCGCGTGATCTCTACTTCGTAAAGTCCCAGCGCCGCATCCTGAGGAATATGCCACGCCTGTGTCCATTTCCCCGGCTCTAACTCAACTGTCCGCACTAGCGCTCCGCCTGCAAAGCGAATTGCAGCCCGCAGAGAGCCACCGCTGGTTTGCTCGGGCCCTCCCGTGGCGCGCCTCTCGACCAGCAGCTCCACGGTTTCGCCCAGGTTGTAAGCAGGTTTTGAAGAACGAAGGGCAAGCACATCGGCGGCAGCCAGTTGCGCCGGAAACAAGGACGGAATCGATAGGATAAAACAAAGAAAGGAACGGTGCATTGGGATCTCCCTTCTACTGCAAAGACCTTAAGGACCCTTAGAGAATCAGGATAGATAGAATTCCTGACTCTGCCGAATTGCCGCAAACCCGCAATATTCAGATACTAACAGAGAATTTACTTGGAGGGTTGGCGATGTTCCTCTACGATTTTCTGGGGCTTCTGTTCTTGATCCTTACGGGCGCGTTTTTGCTGTTTCTTCCCTTGGCCACAGCGGGTGTAGTGGTGTGGGCCTTTGCAAAAGTGAAGTGGCTGATCGAGTGCCGCCGCGCCAGCATTCGACATGTCTAAAACTCAGCTGACAGCTAGCTATCAGCTCTCGGCTCTCAGTTGTAGCAGTGAGCTTCTTCCTCTTTGAAACCGCTTTCGCTGAAAGCTGATGGCGGTGAGCTAGCTGATAGCTCGAATCACAAATCAATCGCCACTACCTCGTGATCTAAAACTGACGGTACCGTCAGCTTCAAGTAGCCCTTGGACTCCTCAACTTGCGGTGACAACCGGCTGACGAGTAACTGAACCCTCTTTGCTTTCTTTCCTTCCGGAAGGCGCACTCGTACCTGCTGTGCTCCCACCGGGATGAGCTCTCGGAAGGGACCCTTCATCATCATCGGATTTGTAAGATTGACCAGATGCACGGTCATGGAATCCTTCTGGCGCCAGATGGTGACATCCAGCACGCCCGGGCCGGTGACAGTCACCGGCCGATCCTCGTTAGCGGCCCACTCCACCGCGTTCCCGAGCAGTTTTCCGTGGTCCATGCTCATCACTTCCCAAAAGGTGCGGTCAATGTCCCAGGGAAAATAAACGATGCGGCTTTTACCAATTTCTCTTAGAAACACCGCGGGGATATCCGTTTTTTCAATTCGCGGGTAGACCTCTTCCATCGGAAGATCGGGGTAAGACGGAACCAAAGTGAGAGGTGGATGGACCGCGGCGGCGTCTTCGCTCTGTTGAAGCTTTGCGCTCGAGATCACTTCTACGCGCCAGACGCCATTGATAATTCGCTCCGCCTGTTCCAGACCGGCCAGGATCGGATGGTGCTTTGCCGATAACGGGTCCTTTTCCACCCTCAGATAAGAATTCTGCATCGGCCCTTCCAGGCGGCCTGCGAAGGAAACGCCGAAAAGGTCCGACAGTCCGAAATCTAACCGGCGTATTCCCCATTCGTCGTAGAGAGAAGTTTCGTGCGTGGCGAAAATGCCTCCGCCCCGCCTTACAAACTGGCGCAACTGCTCGCACTGCCGGTCCGAGAGAGCGGCGACATTGGGCAGGATCAGCAACTTGAACTGATCGATGTGCCCGGGGTCCAGCAACCGGTCGTGCACCATCTCAAATGGGATGCGCGCCTCGATCAGCGCGTGGTACATGCCGAGAATAGGGTCTTCCACTTTTTGCTGAGCGCGCTCCCCTCCATAGAATGCGGCAGTCTGCTGGGAGTAAACCATTGCCACGCGCGCCAGTGGCGCTTCATTGCGAAGATACCGTTCCGACCGGGAATGCCACTTGTAGATATCTTCGACCACTTTCAACCAGCGCCTATCGCGCAGCGTTCCAGAGAATTTGGTAAACCAGGGACGCATTCCGTTGGCTACCCCATCGGCGACCCAGATTCGGATCTCGGCGTCACTCTGCACCGAGTCTTTCCATCGATAAGGCTCTTCCACTCCCACGCTGAAAATGCCTCCCACCGGCCTGCGACCGAGAGTGGCTCGAAATTCCTTTCCGTTTTTCCCACTGCTCCACGGAGCCGCCAGTCCGCGCCGCGCTTGCCGATCGGCAAACAGGATATCGGACATTTCACCGATAGTTTTCATGTCCAGTCCGCTGAGCGATCCTCCTCCTGTATTTGGGATAAACCTGGCGTGAGGATTGATTTTGCGAATCTCAGAGTCCCACAGCTGCCAGAGTTCGAATAGCCTGCGCTGTTGCCATAATATGTAGTTTCGCCGGCGCGGATCCTGTGAATTATTTGTCCGGGGGAGTTCCATTCCACTGGCGGCTTTGAAGTTGTCCTGGCAATGCTCGCAGTAGCACATTCCTGAACCCGACCAGCGGTTGCTGAAAATGCCGTCCACTTTGTAAAGAGACATGATCTCCCTGTGGACTTCAGTCATGAATTCGAAGTTATAGGGGCCGAGAGCACAGGTCACCCAGCGTCCCGGTGTGGCCCAGTGCCTTCGCTTCCGTCCTTCCGCATCCACGGCTATCCAGTCCGGATGAGCGTCGTAGACATCCTGGAGAGCCGAGTGCGGATCGGTGCGCGCAATGACAATCATGTTCAGATTGCGGCATCCGGCCAGCAATTCTCCAAAGGGGTCGGAGCCTCCCATCCAGGCGCTGCGGTGATGAAAAGGTATTTTGGTAGGGTAATAGGCCACGCACCCGCCTGCGCTCAGACAGGCCGCATCGGAATGGGTGCGTTTGAAGTAGTCCAGCCAAAATTGCGGGTCAAAGCGGCCGGGGTCGTTTTCAACCAGCGTCAGTTGCGCCCAGCGCATGGGACGATCAAACCAACTTTGGGAACCGGCTGAATTATCGCTGCGGCCGAAAGCCGAAGTTAAATTCCCCAATGCCACTCCCGTCATTCCTGAGATTTGCACAAATTCCCTTCTGTTGATTTTCATAAGGATCATTCCTCAGTGGTTTCGGGAAATAATACGGGAAAAGCTGGCGAATGACGAATGACGAATGACGAATGACGCGGGACAAAATGTCGAATGACGAGTGACGAATGTCGAATGACGCGGGACAAATGACGAATGAAGAATAAGGAGTGACGAGGGACAGCACCTCTGCTTCCTGCTGCCTACCTCCTGCTTCCTGCCGCCTGCCTCCTGCTTCCTGCTTCCTGCCTCCCGCTTCCTGCCGTCTGCCTCCTGCCTCTCAGACCACAGCAGAAATGCGAGGCTCGGAGCTGAAATTGACCCGCTGCTTGATTTGTTCGACGTCGAGCGCGCCGGAAAGGCATTCCTGCACCAGGCGGAATTCGACGCGGTGCTTCAATTTCGACAACGCTTTTTTCTCTATTTGACGGATGCGCTCGCGAGTGACCCCCAGAATCGATCCGATCTCTTCAAGCGTGTGCTCTTTGCCTTCTTCCGAAACGCCGAACCGCAGACGCATGATCCGCTCTTCCCGGGGAGTCAGGCTATGCAGGATAGCCTCCGTGTATTTGCCGAGCATCCCTTTTAGAACTGTGATATCAGGATTGACCGAGTTTTTGTCCGCGATGAAACTCCCTACGCTCGTTGAGTCGTCGTCGCCGACGAGCGCCTCGAGCGACAAAGGCTCCTGCGCGATCTTCAGGATTTTCCGAATCTTTTTTATCGGCATTTTGGCCGCCCGGGAGATCTCTTCTTCGCTGGGCTCGCGGCCATTTTCCTGTGCGAATTCATTCACCTGCTTGAATACCTTGTTTATGGTCTCGACCATGTGCACCGGAATCCGGATCGTACGCCCGTGGTCCGCGATCGCCCGCGTAATTGACTGCCGTATCCACCAGGTGGCGTAGGTAGAGAATTTATATCCCCTCCGGTAATCAAACTTTTCCACCGCACGCATCAGGCCGATGTTTCCTTCCTGCACCAAGTCCAGGAAATTCAAACTGCGGCAACAGTATTTCTTGGCAATGGAAACGACTAGCCTCAAATTGGCGGCCGTCAGTTCTTCCTTGGCGTGCTGGATTTCGGTCTGGTGCCGCCGCAACTCCTCGCCCTTTTTCAGGATCTCGTTGCGCGACGCATGAAGCTGGCCCTCGATCTGCCCGATCCTTTCTTCCTGTACCCGGATCTGCTCAGCAACGGCCGGATTTTGCCTGCACTCGAACTCATCTCGGAGGCGGTTCAGGCAGCGCAGAGAATCCCGCAAATCCCGTTCCATTGCGAGATAGCTTTCAGCATGTTTGTTGATGATGTCGTAGTTTAAATGGAGCCCACCAATCTTTTTTTCCAGTGACTGGTTGAACTTTGATAGGACGAATTCGTGGCTTTCATGTTTGAGTTCCGCGAGAGACGACTCAAATCGATTTATCTCTTTTTCCAAGTTCTCGATTTTCGCGACCGTCCTCATCCTGATCTTTTTTAACTCCGGCCGCTTCAGCTCGTTGGGCAAGTCAAGGAAGTTCTTGATTTTCATAGTGTGCAGCAGAAGGCGGTTTTTCGCTTCTATCACCACATGCCCCATGTACAAGGTGGCGACGAGGGCTGTCTCAACCACTTTCTTTCCGTTCTCTACACGCTTTGCAATTTCCAATTCTTTCTGGCGGTCCAGCAGGCCGATCTGTCCCATTTCCTTAAAGTAGAGGCCCATCGGGTCAAGCGAAGCCGCCTCTTCGGAAGAACTATCAAGCTTGTGATCCTCATGGTCCTCCAAATCAGATTCGAGCACGGCGTCGGCCTCCCTGTCTGGGTCTTCTTGAAGTAAGTACAGTGTTTCCATCTCCGTTTCATACTCGACTTTAGGTTTGCCCATACGATTGTCCTCTTTTGGTGGTCAAAGTGGCATCTTCGCAACTGGCAACCACTAAACACCCGCCGTTCTTAGATTTTTCACTTTGTCTTCGCAGCCGACGACGCAATAACACCCCCAGGGGTCAACGTCCCCCGCCCAATTAGCTGTCCTGTGATAATGTGCTCCGTCTCTTGTGCACTATGCGTTAATAGAGGTAAAGGCCACAATTCAGTAGAGTTAGGAATTTGGAGCGCTGCTACTACGTAAGGGACCTTAAGGGATTTCTGTGAAGGGGAAGGGAAGGGGCGCGCAAAGGTCCGATAAGGATGGAAAAACGCGCCCAGACAGGCTGAAAGGCATCCTGTATTTCGGCGTTTGCCACCCGGGCCGGAAGAGCGTTTCTTGATTTTGAATGTTTTGCGGTCAATAATTCTTCGCTCCGCTTGCGTGACGGAGCTGAGAGGGTAATTTCAATAATCATCCCAGGCTTTGTGGTTTTGAAAAGTTGACGAAGCCTCTCACTAGCGGCCTGAGCTACTTTTAGGTGCCAGCCGCGTCTAGGTCGAAGGAGGAAAATGCCAAAGCAACCACCAAAAGAAAGAGAGAGACTAACCACGCGCGAAGCGGAGAAACTCAGAACGGAGGGGACCGATCGGCTTCTTCGTGAGCTGGTCGCGCACCTGCGTGAAAACCGGACCATGCTTCGTGAGGAATGGGCCCGGCGCATCACCGAGGCGCAATTGCTGACGGCTATGACCAAGGAAGAGATTTTTGCCGAGGCCACGTCCGTGTATGACAACTACGTCGAGGTGCTGGAAACAGGAAGCGTCGAAGCACTGCAGGCCTATGCACGGAACCTGTCTGAACGCATCATCCCGCGAGGCGTGGAAACTCACGAGGTACTTGGCATCGTGCTGCTGCTGCGCGACGTGCTGGCACGCTCGCTGTTCAAGAAATACCAAGCGGACTTCGAGTTGCTGAACCGGGTGCTGGACGCCTACGAGCCAGCAGCCAACCGCATCGCCAACACCGTAGGCGTCGGTTTCGTTCAGGAGCGCGAGCGCATCATCCGCCAGCAGCAGGAAGCGATTCGGGAACTTTCAACTCCCGTGCTTCAGGTGCGCGAGCGGTTGTTGATTCTGCCGATGATCGGTGTAATCGACAGCCAGCGGGCTCGTCAGCTCACCGAACAAGTGTTGCGTGGCATCCGCATGAACCGAGCCAAAGTGGTGGTCATGGATATCACCGGCGTGCCGGCGATTGACTCCAACGTAGCTAACCACCTGGTTCAGACCGTCGACGCGTCTCGACTGATGGGAGCTACCGTAATCGTGACGGGGCTGTCGCCGGAGATCGCCCAGACGTTGGTGACTATCGGAGTGGATTTGGGCAAAATGAACACAGTGGGCGACCTGCAGGGTGGCATCGAAGAAGCCGAAAGATTACTGGGATACAAAGTTGAACTCGTACGGATGTAGGCGGTGACCGATGGAAGTCCCAATTTTGAAGCAAGGCGACTATCTGATTGCGTCTATACAGGCTGCGCTCACCGACCAGGACCTGTTGATGCTGCGAGACGAGCTCGCCGAACGAGTCGGGAAATACCGTTCTCGAGGAGTAATCGTGGATGTCACCGTACTTGACGTGATGGACTCGTTTGCCTCTCGCACGCTGACCGCCACAGCCCACATGTTGCGTCTGCGCGGAGCTGAGACTGTCATTGTCGGCATCCAACCTGAAGTGGCGTTTGCGATGGTGCAGTTAGGGTTAACGCTGGAAGGCGTCAATACAATGCTTGATCTGGAAGAGGGATTGGCGTTTCTGGACCGAGAACTGAAGAAGCGAGGCAGGCCGCGCGCAAAATGAAAACCGTGGAGACTGAAGTTCGTGTTCCCATACGCTCAGATGGCGACGTGGTCAACGCGCGCCAGCAGGGGCGATCGGTTGCAGCACAACTTGGATTTTCTGGGAGCGATTTGACGATTATCGCGACCGCCATTTCTGAGATGGCTAGAAATATCGTTTCCTATGCAGGCGAAGGAGAAATAATTTTGGGGCCCGCTCATCAGGGGGCCAAACAAGGGATTCTCGTCATTGCGAAAGATCAGGGTCCCGGGATTCCCAATGTGGCACAGGCGATGCAGGACGGTTTCTCCACCGGAAACAGTCTGGGACTGGGTCTGCCCGGAACCAAGCGGCTGATGGATGAATTTGAGATCGTCTCTGAAATAGGAAAGGGGACTACTGTCACGATGAAGAAATGGAGGCGATGAAAAGCAAGCGGGAAACAGAAGGCAGGAGGCAGGCGGCAGGAAGCAGGAGGCAGGCGGCAGGAAGCAGGAGGCAGGCAGCAGACGGCAGACGGCAGGAAGCAGACGGCAGGAAGCTAGAGGCGTGATTGGTCAATCGTTACCAGTCATCAGCCATCCGATGATCTTCAAAAACACAACGCGCAGTGAATTCGTTAAGGTCCACCGAAGAAAAGCCGCTCATTGAATGGGGAGTTGCTGCGTTGGCTCTCGAAGGCGAAGCCGTCTCAGGGGATCTGCACGTGGTCAAGCCATTCCCCAATGGCGTCTTGGTAGGCGTTGTGGATGGGCTGGGCCACGGCGACGAAGCAACAATCGCCGCCAGGCTTGCCGTATCTACTCTGGAAAGCTATTGTCACGAATCTGTCATCTCTTTGGTAAAACGCTGCCACGGGGCCTTGGCAAAAACCCGCGGGGTGGTCATGAGCTTGGCCTCGTTTAACGCGACAGAAGGGACCATTTCCTGGCTGGGCGTGGGCAATGTGGAAGGATTACTGCTGCGGGCTGATCCAAATATTGTTCCTTCGCACGAAAATGTGGTCCTGCGCGGTGGAGTAGTCGGCTACCAGATAGCGCCTTTGCGCGCCGCGGTTGTCTCGGTAATGCCGGGCGACATCCTGGTGATGGCCACCGATGGCATCTCCGCCGATTTTGCCAAATCCTTAAATCTGACGGATGCGCCGCAGCAGGCGGCGGATCGCATTTTGGCTAATCATGGCAAGAAGACCGATGATGCCCTGGTACTTGTGGCGCGCTACCTGGGACAAAAGGAATGAATGCGGCTCTGCAGCAATTAAGAGAGCAATACATTTCCGCGCTGCAGATCTACCTTGAGGAGCTCAGTGAGGCTTCTTTGCGGCGGGCTTATGAACTGGGCCGTCAGGCAGTGGCAGAGAACATCGGAATTCTTGACTTCGTCAGGATTCACCACGAGACGCTGGAACAACTTTCGACCTGGTCCCGGACTTTGAAAGAGCCCGCACGGGCTGGCAAAGCGGCGGCCGAGTTTTTCGCGGAATGCCTGTCACCTTATGAAATGACGCACCGCGGATTCCGAGAGGCCAACGACACTCTGCGCCAGCTTAATGAAATGCTGGAGCGGCGCGCGTTTGAACTTGCCGCGGCGATTCGAGGACTGGAAAACGAAATCAGCGAACGGCGGCGGGCTGAAAGCGCCTTAAGAAGGCAGAGCATGTTTGTAGAGCTGCTCCGGTCGGTGGCAGTTGCTGCGAATGAAGCTTCTTCGTTCGAGGATGCGGCGCGGATTTGTCTGGAACGCATCTGTACGTTTGTGAAATGGCCGGTGGGACATCTTTACGTTCCATCGAAGAATTCCCCTGACGTGCTGGAGCCTTCCACTACCTGGTACTTTCAGAGCGCGCAACGGTTTGAGACCTTCCGGAGAATCACTGAGGCTACTCCACTTGCATCCGGAATTGGACTACCGGGCCGTGTTCTGGCAACAAGGAAGCCGGCCTGGATCACGGACGTAACTAAGGATTCCAATTTCCCGAGGGCGAAGCTTGCCAGTGACGTCGGAGTAAAAGCGGGCTTCGGTTTTCCGGTTTTGGCCGGTGACAAGATCGTTGGAGTGCTGGAGTTCTTCTCCGAGGAGGCTATAGAACCCGATTCTGAGCTCCTCGAGGTGATTGAAAACATCGGCACCCAGCTTGCGCGTGTTGGGGAACGAAAGCGGGCCGAAGAGGCGCTACGGGATTCTGAGATGAAATTCCGTTCCGTGGCGCAGTCCGCTGTCGACGCAATTCTTTCGGCCGACAGCGAAGGGAATATCACTTTCTGGAACAATGCGGCCCGCGAGATTTTTGGTTACAGCGAAGAACAGGTGCTGGGCAAGCCGTTGACGTTTCTTATGCCGGCGCGCCCCCGGGAAGATCATGCGAGTGGCATCGAACGGTTTATGGGAACGGGAGAATCGCGCCTTTTGGGAAAAACCATAGAGTTAAGTGGCCTGAGAAAGAATGGCATGGAGTTTCCGCTGGAGCTCTCGCTGACCTCCTGGAAGGCCGGAAGCCAGGTATTTTTCACCGCTATTCTCCGTGACATTAGCGAGCGCAGGCGTGCGGAAGAGGAACTGCATCGCCTGATGCGCCGAAATGAACTGATTCTGAATTCGGCAGGGGAAGGCATTTCCGGCGTAGATCGGGAGGGGAACACCACATTCATGAATCCGGCGGCAGCTCGGATGACCGGATGGAAAGTGGAGGAGCTGATCGGAAGGCCACAGCATGAAATGCTTCACCACTCCAGGGCCGACGGCTTGCCTTATCCGCGCGAGGAATGCCCGCTGATGCAGACGCTAAGTGATGGAACTGTCCATCACATAAGGGACGAAGTTTTTTGGAGGAAGAACGGTACTGCCTTTGTGGTCGACGGGGCCAGTACTCCTATTCGGGACGAGCACGGGAGATTAGTGGGCGCAGTCGAAACATTCCGCGACGTCACGGAACGGAGGGAAGCCGAAAAGTCGGTTTACCGTCTCTCAGGACGTTTGCTCCAGCTTCAGGATGAAGAGCGACGCCGTATGGCGCGCGAGCTGCATGATACTACGGGACAGACGCTGGCAGCCCTGGCGGTCAACCTTTCCTTAGTTGACACATCGACGACTAAACTCGACAAACGCGCGCGTAAAGCCTTTTCAGAGGCCAAGGAGCTGGTCGAGGAATGCTCACGGGAAATCCGGACCCTCTCTTATCTATTGCATCCCCCTATGCTCGAGGAGTTAGGTTTGGCGGCTGCTTTGCGCTGGTACGCGGATGGTTTTTCTAAGCGTAGCGGGATTCATGTCGACTTGGAGGTCCCATCAGAAGAGGCGCGGTTGCAGCGCGCGGCGGAACTGGCGCTTTTTAGAATCGTGCAGGAGGGGCTCACCAACATTCATCGCCATTCAGGTAGTGCGACCGCCCAGGTTCGTCTTGTTTCAGGATCCGACCAAGTGATATTGGAGATCCAGGACCAAGGACGGGGAATCGGCAAAGGTGAGATGGACCTTTCAAGCGATGGCATACCAGCTTTGGGAGTGGGGATAGCGGGCATGCGGGAGCGGGTCAGGCAGTTGGGAGGACGCTTGGAGATCCTGTCGAGCAAACAGGGGACGACGGTGAAGGCGGTTCTGCCGGTCGGGGGGGAGCGGCCGGAAGAGGGCGGCATGCCAGCATAGCTGGCAGGCCGCTTTCAGCGGCCTTGCCGTGAGAGCCATTGGGCACAGACGACCTTGTCCCCGCCTTAGGCAATTCTGGATTGCGTTCGACCCCGACTTGCAAGGCCGGGGCTGGTGCAGCCGGCCCCGCATTCTCAGATTCTGCACTACTTTTCAATTTTTCAAGGATCGATCCTTGACCTCACAAATATAGAGTTTTCCGAGCTTTGCATCTTCCCCTAAGAGGTCTAGCCCCCCAGCCCTAAGGAATCCTGTGTATGTTCCGCTCCTGGGCTTCAGCTTAGACTAAGTAGGGGTGATTTTTTATCTAGGTGATGTCAGATGGCTTTGGCTATTCTATCTTCAGCTCGACACCGGGACGAGGAAAAAGCACATCGAATCCGGACGCTCGTGGCCGACGATTCGCCAGCCGCGCAGCAAGCAATCGCGTCATTGCTGGAGAA
>DASXTB010000386.1:0-9933 GCA_036505615.1 Acidobacteriota bacterium | reverse complement strand
ATCAGCAAGATGTCACCCTGCTCGCCAATCAGACATCCAGCTTTGACATCAAACTGCGCAACACGGGAATCATTTCCGGGGTTGTGGCCGGCGGCGACGGACAACCTGCCTCCAATATTGACGTGACCATCAACAATCAAGCACACGTCAAATCGAGTCTGGCCGGACAGTACCGGCAGCGCGCCGTGCCGCTGGGCGCCGTCGAAGTGCGCGCCACCGACCCGGATTCCAAGCTGGTAGTGCTGGCAAACGGCAATCTGCAGACGGAAGGCCAGGAACTTGGCATCGATCTGCGGCTTCCTTCCTACGCTACCGTTCGCGGGACGGCGTTGCGCGGCGATGGAAAGACACCGCTGCCGAACGCCCGTATTCAACTCATCTCAGGCTCGGGCAGCTCGCAAAAAGTGGAGCAAACGACATCCAACATCGATGGCACTTTTAGCTTTCTTTTCGTTTCGCTGGGAACGGTGCAACTGACCGCGACCGATCCCGTTTCGGGATTACAGCAAACAGTGACAGTCACGCTTGCCACACACAAACAAGTGCTGGAAGTACAGATCGTCCTCCAGGAAACCGGCACGATTGCGGGGACGGTTTTCATCGGAGTGGCGCGCGCCATTGCTCCCGCGGCCCTTATTTCTCTGGTCAGCGACAAGGCGCCCGCGCAGACATTCAACGCCGTGGCCGATTCGGCGGGAAAGTTTTCCATCGATTCGATCCCGTTTGGAAACGTCGCGATCAGCGCGCGGCCCGCCGCCGGATCAGGCCTGGCGCGAGCGGTCGCAGTTTTGAGCGCCACGCAGGCGCGCGCCGACGTGGAGCTTGTCATCGACAACACCGCACCGCAAATTGCCTTTATCTCCCCGGCAGCCTCGCCCGCCATTCTGGTAACGGAAACTCCCAGGTTTGATTTGGAACTCTCCGACACTATCAGCGGCTTGAACGCTGCCAGCTTCAGCGCCCAACTGGATGGAGCGAACGTGACCAGCAACTTCACCATTTCCAATGGCCATGCCACATGGCAGACCAGCGGCATCCAGAAGCTCACCCACTCGGCGCATCAGCTTCTAGCCTCAATCAGCGACCTGAGCGACAACCGCACGCAGGCGCTGCTTGCCTTTGAAATTGATTCCAAGCCCCCTGCAATAAAAGTAGTAAGTCCACCGCCGGGGAGCTTCGCCACTGGGGAGCAGATTCAGTTCCGGGTGGAATATCAGGACGACAATGCGGGCGTGGATACCACCGGCATCAAGTTTACGCTGAACGCCCGGGATGTGACCTCCCGGTTTGCTTTTGAGGCTGGCGCTGCGACCTGGCTGGCGGGGACGTTGGCCGAGCTACAACGTGGCACCAATGCGCTCAGCGCTCATGTGGCGGACAAATTGGGAAACTCCACAGATGCGCGCGTGGAATTCCAATTTCCAGACAGCGTCGGACTCCCCAACAGTTGGTACGACGCCAATGACATTTCCTACTACATCCAGCAAGACGGGCGATCCATAGGGAGCTTTGATAGTTGGGGCAGCTTCCCCAACGACGGGTCGTTCCGTTTGAAGTGGACGCAGAACGCAACAACAACGGCCTTTGCGGGAACAGCTACCGCGTTTATGGAGCTGTCGGGCCGTGGAGCGGCAATCCAGTACCGCGCAGGCGATCTGCTGGTGACGCGGCATATCTATATTCCCGATTCCGGCTACTTCGTTCGCTACTTGGATCAATTTGAAAATTCCGGCACTGCGGCGATTATTCTTACTCCGATTCTGGAGCTTGCCCTGGCTAAACGTCTCTTCGGCCCCGCTGTTGTCACCACGTCTTCCAGCGGAGATGCCCTATTTGATCCCATCAACCAGCGCGACACTTGGGCCGCCTGGGACGACAGCAGCGATGCGGATCCCTTTGACGGGCCGGGCAACGCGGCGGCGTCTGCCTTTGTCTGGATGGGGAGAGATGCGCTGGCATCGGCTGCGGTGGACACTTCCAATGAAGCATTGCAGCGGATCTCGCTTGCTTACAAGCCACTCACGCTTGCGGCCGGTGAGTCGCGTGCTTTTCTCTCTTTCGGGATCCTGGAACTGAATCGCGCCGCGGCTGCCGCCGGGGCGGATCGTTTGGCGCGGCTCGCCCCCGAGGCGATTGCCGGTCTGAGCGCTACGCAACTTGCAAGCCTGGTGAACTTTGACGCCGGTAATATTGCGCCGGTGGAGGCGTTGCCCGAATTGAAAGGAATAGTGACGGGCAAATTCGTGGCCGGAGACAATGTCACGCCTGTCTCACAAGGCAAAGTGCGCATTCAGAGCCGTTACCCGCTTTTTCCCCGCAAGCGCGAGCAGTCTGCCGGCGCGGATGGAACGTTCCGTTTCGAGAAAATACCGCTGGCGGAATTTGAATTGAAGGGAAGCAGCACGCTCATCGGCACGGTGGCTGCAACGGTGATTGAGTCATTTGGGAGCCTGACGGAAAGAAATGTGACTTTTGCGGTTCCGGGGAGTTCCATCCTGGACAGCACCTTCAAGTGGCGAAGCGGGGAAACGACCGGTGGAACCTTCAGCAGTTCGCCCTTGCTGGCCGCCATTTCCGTTTTGCCAGACGGAAAACTTCTCTTGTCGGGGCTGCCCGCCGGAAATTTTAGCTTCAGCCTTCAGATAACTCCTCCGGCCGAGTCGCCGGGAGCCAATTACATCTTTTCTTCCAACCTGCAACTTCCCTCCTCTTCGAAACTTGCCACCATCGTGTACGTTCCATCCGGCGGTATTTACGGGACAGTGAAGACCACATTGGGCACTGCGTCTGCGCAGGCGCAGGTGAAACTGAAGCAGAGTAGCTCTGGCTTTGAGCGCAGCGCCACGGCCGACGCATCCGGCGATTACCGCCTGACTCGCATGCCACCGGGAACCTATAGCGCCGAAATCTATAGCTTTGGACGGTCCACGCCTCGCGCCACACAGCCGCTGACAATCATCGACGCGGCCGACCAGTTGCAGAATTTCATCTACGACGTCTTGGGCACTGTCCGCGTGCGCGTGCAAAATGCGGACGGCTCTGCGGCCGCAGGCTCGACCATTTCTCTTGCTGAAGCAGGATCGTCTACCTTCACCCAAGCGGGCACGACAGCGCCCGACGGAACACTGGTGCTGCAGGATGTGCATGAAGGCCCATTCGCCGTCAAGGCCGATGATCCGGCGCATCGCCAGCGATTCATTCATTACGTTACGGCGAGCGGCGCCGTCATCGCAACCCTGGAAGGCGTTTCCGTGCTGCTCACGCTTCCCAAGTACGGTAACCTTTCGCTGACGGTAAAAACTTTCGGGGGACAGATAGCTCCCAATGCGCGCGTGGAAATCATTGAATCGGGACAAACCAACCCTGTCTTTGCCGGCTACACAGACACTGCCGGCGTGCTGAGCATCACCGAGGTGCGAGAAGGATCGACCACGCTGACGGTAACCGACCCGTTCCATAGTCCCAGCACGCAAACCGCCGCCGTCACCGCTGTAGGCAACGCAACAACTCCAGTTACCGTGACGCTGCCGAAATACTCTACTTTGATCATCGCTGTGACCCGGTCGGGCAGCCCAGTCGGCGGCGCCGAGGTAAGGCTGAAACAATCCTACCAAGCGGTCGAGTCGGTTGTCGGCACCACGGACGCGTCCGGGCAAGTACGGGTGGATGGAGTACGCGAAGGTATTTATCAACTGCTGGTAAAAGATCCGGCGCGTGGAACCTTCACCAGCGCCAGCGGCGAAATCACTCAGGACGGCGCCACAATCACGCAGAACGTGGCTCTGCCGCCTTTTGCTTCACTGCGCGTCACAGTCACCAAGAGCGATGGTTCGCCCGGCCCGGCGATGAATGTTTATCTGATAACGGCAGGCAGTACATTCCCGCAGCTTAAAGGAGTCACGGATGCGTCGGGCCAGCTCAATCTGGGAAACATAGCGGTGGGAAGCTACACGGTCCGGATCACTTCGGCGCGCAATGGCTTTAGTCTGCTGGAGCGGTCCATCTCGATTGCCGACGGACAACAGGCGGAAGTTGCCTTTGTCCTTCCTCGCTATGGCACAATTTCCGGCAGGGTCACAACCGTTAATGGAACGGTTGTCAGTAGCGGGAAAGCCGTAGTTCGATCGGCGACCGGTCAAACTTTGGGCTCGGTGAATACCGATTCGGCCGGTAACTATCTTCTATCAGAAGTTCTTGCCGGTTCTGATCCCTTCCGCGTGACCGTGTTCGAGCAATTTCTTCCCAATCAAGGGGTGTCGCGTTCTTTGACGTTTAGCGCCCAGGGCGAAACGCTTTCCTTTGACGCGTCACTGGCACTGGCTAAGGTTTCCGGGATAGTGAAGGATGAAGCAGGGCAGTCGTTCTCCTTCCCCCAGGTTGTAATTGAAACGGAATCGGGAAGATTGCTGCGCCAGGCGGCCACAAATTCAAACGGCTCGTTCCAGCTCTATTGCATTCCGGGGAAACATACGCTGCTGACGCATCCGGTCAACCTGAATGGTTTCGGAGAGCTGCTTGCGACGTCCAGGGAAATTGTCATCGGAGCGGACCTGGCCGACCTGCCGATCGGCGACTGGATGGTACGCACCGGCACCTTGAAGGGGAAGTTGTTTGACGCAACCGGTGGTTTTGTCGCCGGAGGTGATCTGCATGTTGCCACACCTGCCATGTTCCGCATTCAACAGATCGACGGAAAGTTCTCCTATCGAATCAGCACCCAGGCCGATGGTTCGTTTGAAATCAAAATCCCGGAAGGCCCGTTCCTGATTCGCGCCACCGATCGCAATGGCGCCTGGACGACCTTGTCCGGAGAAATTGCCGCAGATCAGGTGTCCACTAGAGACGTGCTTTTAGCCGCAGGAGCTACAGTACAAGGGCAGAGTCTGGCCGGAGTAAATGCAGTCTTGCGCCATGCGTCGCAGAAGGAACATTCCAGCGGCCAGTTCCCCTGGTTCCTGCTGCGCACTGCTGTAGCCGATCCCGCGGGCAATTTCCGGTTCGACAATGTTCCACCGGGCGCGGTGGAAGTAATGATTCCGGGAACCGATTTTCTGACGGCGCAGGGAAGTGTGGCGGCCGGTGGTGCGGCCACCGCTTCTCCCGCGGGCGGAGGACTGCAGCGACTCCCCGCTAATGTCTATGTCAACAGCAGTGACATCTTCAGTATCAATGGAATGGGATCGCTTTCTTTTGCACCTGCCGCCCCGGTCTACGATCCCACGCGGCTTGCTTCCCTGGAGATTCAGACGGCTCGCAATTACTACAACGAATATCCGTTCATCACCGTCAACGGCGAGCCTTTCCCCCTGCAGGTGTACTCCGCGCCGACCGCAAAAGGATGGCTCCTGGCAGGTGGCGTGCTTGACAGCGGATTGAAAATCTCACGCCAGGTTTTGACCGCAAGTGACGGCAGCCTGCTGCGCTATCTGGAGACGATCGCCAACCCGACCGACCATGCCATCAGCGCCAACATTTTGATTTCCGGAAAACTCCCTTTCAATTACGCGGCTGTGGAGAAGACATCCAGTGGCGACGCCAATTTGGATAGCACAGACCGTTATCTAGTCTTGCGAGACGATGCCGCGCTATTTCAGCATTTGGGATTGGTTTTTGCAGGGAGCTCAGGCACCGCGCCGAAGGTATTCCTGGACCTGGGAGACCTGGGAGACAGCCGCTTTGCCTACCGCTGGAACCTGCAACTGGCCGCGGGTCAGACGGCACGCTTGCTGCATTTTATCGTGCCATCTCACATGGACGCGACTGCCATTGAGCCTTTGTTAGGTTCGCTACAATTGCTAAGTCATCCCTTGGCGCTGCAGGGAATCACGGTCGACGAACGGGCGACCATTGTGAATTTTTGAGAGATTGCAACTCCCAGAATCCAGTCTGAACTTCTTCACGGAATTCTTGCATTTCACTGCGATTGCGGAGTGAGGAGGTGAAGCCTCACTCAGGCCAGAAGCATGCGCATCGGATGCAGGGTGCGCGTGAAGGGATTCAGTATCAGTCCGAGAATCTCCAAAGTTACCGTTCCCAGCAAGGGCTCATCCCCGGGCCGGCCTAGAATAACGGGGGTGTGCCCCTCTCCTTCAGCCAGCGCGATATGACATTCGGACACCTGGCGCTCTATCGTTGTCCCGTCAGCCAACGTGAACACCAATGAACGCTTCGGCTCAAGATCGATCGCCTGCCAATCCTTGAAGGGTAGAATCGTGTAAGTGGCGCCACTGTCCACTAGAAACTGCACCGTGGTCTGTTTTCCACCGGAGCCTGTAACTTTTCCCTCGACGTGAGTTAGACCCATCGCAAGCCATGATATCACGCGGTTACGATTGCGGATTGATTCGAATGCGAAACGATTCGAATGCGGAATGAGTCGAATGCGGAATGCCGATTGCGGAATGTCTTGATTCCGCAATCCACACTCCGCAATCGGAATCACTCCGCAATCCGCATTCCGCAATCGACTCAGCTCGAAGGCGACTTTTTTTAGTATGATCTATCTCTCTAGTGTGAGTGACTTTTTTTCGTCCGCTGCATCTTTCTAGTGTGAATTATTGAAATATTTGCCAATTCCGCCGTAGAGGATCTGATAGGGGCATAAGGTATGCTTCACCAATAATAAGCGGCAATTTTTTTGAGAAGACAGGCAAGATGAAGAGCAAACACTGGCTCCTTCTTAGCATAGCGATTTCGATCGTCTCTTCAGCCTACGTCTTCTTTAGTCTGCGGCTTCCGGATGCCTCTAAAGAGATCGCCTATTACTCGCCCGAGCACAAGATGGCGGTCCTCCACACGGAGGGCCGGTACGTTCCCGCACGCGACCCTCTGGTGCAACAATTTGCCGGCCTGTTGGACAGCTTGGGCAGGAAGTGTGTCAACACCAGAGAAGAAATTGCCGACGAGTGCATCGCTGCTTACCGCCGCGAGAAGGAGAAGGGCAAACTCACCACGCTGCTGGAGATAACTCGCTTCGTAGATGATTCCATTTCCAGCCGGCAGAGTCTGTCCGATATCAAGGAACTGGTGGCAAAGCTGATGTAGTCAACGCTAAGGAATTGCGGAATGCGGTGTCCTTGGTGGTTTCATTCGGCGATCGTTGTAGTTAGCGGAACTTTCTCATCGCCGCGAGTTGCAGGCGCGCGACCTGCTAACCGAAATCATCAGAAGAGCCGCCGCCTGTCTCGAGTGAATTGTCAACAGATTCGGGGTCTTCTCCAGCCTCCAGCCGATCCACTGCTTCATCGAACTCCGGGCCCGTGTCTTCGCCCATCTCGCCGCCTAACTTTTTCATCATGCGGGCCATTGATTTGGGATCGTTTTCGTCCAGGCCCCCCCATTTGCCGGGATCGGCCAGGCTGTCCAGGCGACTTTCCTCGGAGCGCAGCATGGCCACTCGGGAAATCAGTTTCGTCAGATTCTTGCTGCCGCAGGCGCAAGTTGCCTGATTGGCGTCGGCGATGCGCCAGAAAAAACGAGAAAAGCGCCGATTGCAAGCCTGACAAAGATATTCGTAGATCGGCATCATTTCAATTTTAGGGTCAGTGCTTTCAGTTGGCAAGTCGATGGCCGGCCACAAGACTGAAAAGCAGGCTGCGAATTACACCAAGTGACACGAACCTCGGGAAGGAGAGAGGGGGCGCTGGAAATATTTCGGACGAATAGCATTTCGTATTTTAACGCCCCTCTCCCTCCCGAAGATATCGCGTTAATCCGGGGCCAGCTCTTCGCATTGCGAGGGACGGGCGACGATCTCATGAATTTTTGATGTTGCAATAAATGCAGTTGGGATGTTAAATACTGAAAGAATTTGGGCATCACGTACCGAGCGTGATTGCCCCGATAACGGCCATCCCTCCTCCTGGCCTCAAGTCTGAGGCGTTTCCATGGATCGAATAGCGCATGGAACCATCATGGTGTCCAAAAACCAGGTTTCGTGCAATTTGGCGGGAGAGACGGTAATCCTCAATTTCAAGTCAGGGATCTACTACGGACTGGATGCGGTAGGCACCTTCATTTGGAATCTCATTCAAGATGCGAAAACACTCGCGCATGTGCGCGAGGCTCTCTTGAACGAGTACCAGGTGGAACCCGACCGCTGCGAGCGTGATCTGCTTGTTCTGATTGAGGACCTGGCAGCCGCCGGTTTGATAGAGATGCGAGATGCGCCGGCTGCGTAGTTTCCTTCACCTCGCGCCGGCCGACAGACATCTTCTGATCAAGACCGCGATTTTACTGGGGGCCATCCGGCTGGGGTTGTCTCTGCTTTCGTTTCGGACCGTTCTAAGCCTTCTGGCAGCGACATCAAAGCGCGACTCCCCAAGACTCTGGAGCCCCAACAGGTTTTGGGAGGAGAGACGGCCTGAGGGCCGTCTCCAAGTCGGGGACCACAAAATGAGATCCAAGCTCGAAACTCGAAACCCGGAACTCGAAACTTATTGCCCGCACTCCGCTCAGCAAGCCAAATCGAATCGAGTTGTCTGGGCAATAGATTTGGCCGGCAAATATGTCCCTGCGACTAAGACATGTCTGATAAGAGCTCTGGCAGCACATGCCCTGCTTAATCAGCGGGGCTACCGGACTCAACTCTTCATCGGCGTGACAAAGGATGGAATTGGTCACTTGCAGGCGCATGCCTGGGTAGAAAACAACGGGAAGATTGTAATCGGGGAATCCGGAGTTGAACGATTCACTCCGTTGCAATATGCGAACTAAGTCAGGCTTGGAAACGTGTAGCGCCGACCTCCAGGTCGGCAATAGGGAATCTTCCCTCGAGGATTTCGTGATCCGTTCGGTCCTGCACTACCGACCGGAGGTCGGCGCGACAAGTTTTTCACTCGCCCTGACGGGCGCGGTTCTGATTTTTTCTCACGTTCCAAATGAGATCGGGTTGGAAGGCCAATGAGCGCAATCACCGGCGTTTACTTCATGGACGGACGGCCGCTGGATCCCGCGGACCTGAAACGGATGCTCAAGACGGTGGCTCATCGAGGACCGAACGGATCGGGACTCTGGTTTCGCGGGCCTGTAGGTTTGGGCCACAGAATGCTCTGGACCACGCCCGAGTCTCTGCGAGAAACACTCCCATTGATCCACCAGACCGGAGATCTTGTCATTACCGCCGATGCCCGAATTGACAATCGGGAGGAACTGGTCTCCCTTCTCAACATCAACGGTCGTCCGCTCGGGGAGATCGCCGATAGCGAGCTGATTCTTCGGGCATACGAAAAATGGGGGGATTCGTGCCCGGAAAAACTGCTGGGCGACTTTGCCTTCGCCATTTGGGACGCGAAAAAAAAGCTACTGTTCTGCGCTCGCGATCATTTTGGAGTAAAGCCGTTCTATTACTATCGCTCCGATCACGCTTTTATCTTTGCATCGGAAATCAAGGCCCTGCTCAGCCTGCAGGAAGTCCCGCGGCGCCTGAACGAAGTGAGGGTGGCCGACTACCTGATGTCGATGCTCGAGGACAAAGAAATCACTTTTTACCAAGGCATCCTCCGGCTCCAACCCGCCCACTGCATCAGCGTCACCCGCGAAGGGGCGCAAATTCGATCCTACTGGGCCCTGGATCCGACCCGCGAGATCCGCTACAACTCCGACGGGGAGTACGCCGACGCTTTTCGCGAAATCTTCACCGAAGCGGTGCGTTGCCGCCTGCGCAGCGCCTTTCCGGTGGGCTCGATGCTCAGCGGTGGGCTGGATTCGTCGTCCATTGTGTGTGTGGCGCGGCAGCTGCTTGCCCAAGAAGGAAGTCGACAGCTACATACTTTCTCGGCTACTTTCGAAAACGTTCCCGAATGCGACGAGTCTCAGTTCATTAATGCTGTCGTAGCACGTAATGGTCTCCAGTTCCACTACGTCCCTTGTGATCAGCTCAGCCCGTTAGCCGGTCTTGATACCCTCCTCGCCCAGCAGGACGAAGTCTTCTAT
>DASXTB010000385.1:0-4012 GCA_036505615.1 Acidobacteriota bacterium | reverse complement strand
CATGCCAAACAATTTTGATAAGACCATCGGCTTCGCCGGGCTGGGCGTAATGGGTCGTCCCATGGCGAAGAACTTAATGGAGGCCGGTTTTGCCGTTACGGTTTTCAACCGGACGCGAGAAAAAACGACTCCCTTTCCTTCCGACAGAGTCGCCGGCTCTTCCGAGCAATTGGCTCGGCGCTCCCAAGTGGTCATCACCATGTTGGGAGACACGGAAGATGTCAAATCTTTTCTGGTGGGGAAGGGCGGTCTGGTGGAGTACCTTGTCCCTGGGTCGATTGTGATCGACATGAGCACGATCTCCCCGGTTGCTACCCAGGAAATTTCCGGACAGATTGAGAAGCGCTCCTCTCACTTTCTGGACGCGCCGGTTACCGGAGGACAGAAAGGTGCCATTGCCGCAACGCTCACTATCATGGTTGGAGGGAGGGAAGAAATTTACCGCTCCTGCCTTCCCATATTTTCCGCTTTGGGGAAAAACGTAATTCACTTCGGGCCTGCGGGAAGTGGGCAGCGATGCAAGGCGATCAATCAGCTTCTCTGCGCCCAGCATATTGTCGCCATGTGCGAAGCCATCGCCCTTACAAGAGAGTCCGGGCTGGATCTGGACAAGACGCTGGGAGCGGTAGGTTCAGGGGCGGCCGGTTCCTGGATGCTTTCGAACCTGGCGCCGTTGATCCTCAAGAATGACTATGCTCCCGGCTTTTCCATCCGCTGGCAGCACAAGGATCTGAAAATTGCCCTGGATCAAGCCAAAAGGACCGGTCTAGATCTGCCGGGACTGCAGAACGCACTGGAGCGATTTAGTGAAGCGCTGCATGAGGGCTTGGGTGCCGACGGGACTCAGGGTTTAATAAAATTGAAACGATACTCGGCCGCAGGCTTGGCTCGAAAGGAAAAATCGAGCGCTGATTAACGTCAGTTGATAGGTCGATCTTTGAGACTCGGCGCTGACTCTCCGTGTCCTTTGTGTCCTCTGTGGTTTAAAAGAATTTTACCACAGCGGACACGGAGGACACAGCAGTGCCGCGACTTAACGCGCTTTCTGAGCTCGACAGTTGAGAGCTGACGGCTATAGGCAACTGACCACTGACAACGGACAACTGACAATCCCAGGAGGGTCTATGACAAACAAAAGCGTAAACAGGCGGGATTTTATCAAAACCACGACTGCCGCTGCGACCGGCCTGGTATTCGTCAAGCCCGGCTCGGTCTATGGCACGCCCGTCAATGATGCCGTGGCGCTGGGCATTATCGGGTGCGGCGGTCGGGGCAACTACATCGCCGGCGAGATGGTCAAGAATGCCAATGCGCATGTGGTGGCCTTGGACGACTTGTTCGATGACCGGCTGCAGCAGACACGGGACCGATTCAACAAGACAGCCCAAGAGAAGAACCTGCCCAAAATATCCGATTCGATGCTTTTCCGAGGAGGAGACGCTTACCACAAGCTGCTGGAGTCGGGAATTGACGCAGTGATCATCACCAGTCCCCCATACTTCCATCCCGACCATTTCGAAGCCGCCGTGGAGGCAAGAAAGCATTGCTACCTGGAAAAGCCGGTTGCGACCGACGTCCGTGGCGCCAAGCGAATCGAAAAGGCCGGGCAAAAGGGATCCGGTAAAATCAGTATGGCGGTCGGCTTTCAATCCCATTTTGCTGAGCCGTATCAGGAGATGGTCCGCCGCATTCACGCCGGAGCCATCGGCGATCTGGTGTGCGCGCAGACTTATTACTACACCGGCGATCTTCCCCGCAAAGACAAGCCGGGAATTCCGGAGCAGGAGGCGCGTATCCGCAACTGGGTTTTCGACAAGGTTCTGTCGGGCGACATTCTGGTAGAGCAGAACATTCACGTACTGGATATTGTTAACTGGGTGACTAAGTCCCATCCGGTTAAGGCAGTCGGCGTCGGCGGGAAGAAAGCGCGTTTGGACGTCGACTGCTGGGACCACTACGTCATGGCGTTCACTTATCCCGGCGAAGTTCATGTCAGCTTCAACTCCACGCAGTTTAAAAACAGCTACGACCCGAAGACGCAGCGCTTCATGGGCACTCGCGGCTATGCGGAAGCTTCATTTGGCAAGGACGGAGTACGAATAGTGGGCGAGGAGCCGTGGGATGCAAACGTGAAGGAAGGCCTCGGGGCTGTCTCGGTGTCTCGTAAGGTTGCGGCGTTCATTGAATGCATCCAGAGCCTGAATTTTCAAAATGAGATCGCAGGCGGCGTGGAAAGCACACTTACGGCGATCCTTGGTCGCACGGCCGCTTACTCGGGAAGAGAAGTGACCTGGGATGAGATCGTAAAGTCCAACGCGCGCTGGGATGCGAAGCTGGATTTGTCGGTGTACGGTTGAGTGAGCGGAGTACCAGACTCAGATCCGAGCCGCGAGCGTAAGCGAGCGTTGGGAGAATCTGAGTAGATTGGTCGTCACTAGAAAGATCTGAATTTTGGCAACAAGTTTCAGGTTGAGGAGCGGTTTGTCAGATTCTCCCTACGCTCCCTGACGGTCGCGGCTCGGATTATTTTTCACACCAGGAGGCCGAATCATGCCATTAATTCCTCGCAGAACTTTCCTTCAGTCCACTGCCATGCTGTCGGCGCTTTCAGCCTTAAACCCAAGGTCTGCCTCAGCTGCCGGCTCGCCGAGAAAAGCAGTGCTGATTACCATGCTCCCCAAAGATCTTCCTTTTGTGGATCGGTTCAAAATGGCGCTGGACGCGGGCTTTCAGGGAATAGAGATGCAGACGGTCAATGATCAGCGCGAGGCAGAGACAATAAAGGAAGCTTCTGAGAAATCGGGATTGCGGATCCACTCGGTCATGAACATGGCACACTGGAGCTTCCCGCTGTCGAGCGCAGACCCGGAGGAGGTCAATAAGAGCGTCGCCGGGATGGAAACTTCGCTCACCAACGCTAAACTCTGGGGCGCCGATGCAGTCCTGTTGGTGCCCGCTGTGGTCAATCCCAAGACCTCTTACAAGGACGCCTACGTTCGCTCGCAGAAAGTGATTCGGGAAAGAATTCTCCCCAAGGCCGAAGAGCTTAAAGTGATCGTCGCGGTGGAAGAGGTTTGGAACAAATTCCTGCTCAGCCCGCTTGAATTTGGCCGTTACGTGGATGAATTCAAATCACCCTGGCTGCGAGCCTATTTTGATGTCGGCAACATCGTCTTCTATGCTTATCCGCAGGATTGGGTCCGCACGCTTGCTAAGCGCATCGTCAAGGTGCATCTAAAGGACTTCAAGCTGGACCGGCAGGCGGGGAGATTTTACTGGAGGAACATCGGCGAAGGCGACATCGACTGGCAGGAGGTGCGCAAGGCATTCGATGAAATCGGATACGACGGCTACATGACCACAGAGATCTCCGGCGGCGATGCGGCGTATCTTAAGGACGTGGTCGCAAGGTTGAACCGATTCTTGGCCGGAGACAAGCCGGTTTAAGAAGTTGAGCGACTCAATACATGTTAGGCGCCCCTACATGCGCTGTTGCCGGTGGAAGTAGCCTTGAACCGGGCTAACCTTGCTTCGCCTACCCCGTCAGCGGTACTCTTGCGACGTGCGACCCCTTCGGTATTCCATCAACGTCACATTGGACGGATGCTGCGATCATCGTGCAATGTTCGCGGACGAAGACTTGCATCGTCACACGATCGAGAACCTCAACCAGGCCGATGCGCTTCTCTTTGGTCGGGTGACTTACGAGATGATGGAGGCGGCGTGGCGGCCGCCGGCGCGGACAGGAGCGAGACCTGATTGGATGGAACCCTTCGCCCGGACGATCGACGCGGCAAAGAAGTACGTTGTGTCGAGCACCCTGGAGCGGGTCGATTGGAACGCGGAGCTCGTGCGTGGGGATCTGGGGAATGCCGTTCAGCAGCTCAAGCGGGAGTCGGGCAAGGGACTGTTCGTGGGAGGCGTGAAGCTCCCGCTGGCGTTGGCGGAGTTGGGATTGATCGATGAGTACGAGTTTGTGGTGCAGCCCAGGCTAGCGGGCCACGGGCCCACG
>DASXTB010000384.1:0-19057 GCA_036505615.1 Acidobacteriota bacterium | reverse complement strand
AAATTGTAGCGTGCTTGATTGTAGCGCCGGCCTCCAGGCCGGCCTTTGACGAATCTCGATATAGGAAATGCCGGCCGGAGGCCGGCGCTACAATTTTTCCTCACGTTCTCGTCGTCGTGCTGCGTGCGCGTTGGTGTACTCGTGAACGTGAGCGTGGTCGTGATCGGCTGTTGATCTTCTCTTCAGGGCAAATCTTCCAACAATGTGGTTCTCATTTCTTCGTCACAGTAAGCTGCGGGATCTGCTTTGGATCAATCACTCGCCCATCGGCGATCACCACAGATACATTGCGCGCGTTGCGAATATCTTGCAGCGGATTTCCGTCAACAATGAGAATGTCGGCCAATTTGCCTTTTTCGATGGTCCCCAGATCTCGATCTCGGCCCAGGAATTGCGCGCCCGTCTTGGTAGCCGCCACCAGCACGTCTATCGGCTTCAAACCCGATTCCACCAGTAATTCGAGTTCTCGATGATAAGCCAAACCGCGCGCGGCATGAGGGACATCGGAATGTGAACCGACCACAATGGGGACACCCGCCTGGTGCAGAACTCCGACATATGTCTTCATGTTGGCGACAGCACGGACCATCATGTCGATTTCTTCCCCTTTGTCGCCGGGCTGTCGCTCGAAAACCGCGAGCGTCGGGTCGACAAAGATTTTTCTAGCGCTCAGGAATCGTGCCAAGTCGAGCGCCGCCTGTGAGTGCGGATCGATGGACGCCCACATCCGGTAGCGGCCCATGCGCCGGGCGTCGTTATTGGCAAGCACTGCCTGTCGATATTTTTCAGCTTCGATGGGAGGGACCAAAGGCAATCCCAGGGACGTGATGTGCTCAATGCCGTTGACTCCAGCTTCGACAGCATCCCGAACGTCGATGATCTCCAGATGCGCAGTGACAGGTATTTCCAGGAGGTGGGCCTCCTCGGCGGCGGCGCGAATAGAAGCCAGCGGCAGGCGGAAGTAAACTTTGATCGCCGTAGCTCCCTGCGCTACCTGACGCTGCACTCGGAGGCGGGCTTCTTCCGGACTGAGGATCACTACAGAATCTGCCGGGTATGCTGGGCCGGGACCGTCCAGATGGGGCCCGCACAGGAACAGTCGAGGGGCCGCGATTCCATTTGCCTGCTCCCACTGCTTCACTGGCTCAAAATATTCTATCCAGGCCCCTGGATCCCTGGCAGATGTGACGCCGCGAGCGACAAAGAGCGGTACAAGAGTGGGATCATCGGCGATGTGAAAATGGAGATCCACAAATCCGGGCAGAATCGTCTTCCCGCGCGCATCAATTCGACGTGCCCCGGCAGGGATGGGAAAGCTGCCTAGCGGTCCGACATGCTCAATCTGATTGCCGCGAATGACAACCTGAGAATTCTGAAGAGGGGCCCGGCCGGTTCCGTCAATCAAGAGGCCGCCTTGGATAATGGTGAGCTCCTGAGCAAAGGCAAGGCGCGCGCTCAGAAGGCATGAGAAAATCAGAGCCGCAACCGTCAGAATGTGTGAAAATCGCATGGCACAGTTATAAACGGAAAGACCGTCGATGGACAGAGGGATAAAAAAATTTTCGGATGCGAGCTCTAAAGCCGATCGCGACCACGTTCACGTTCCCACAGCGGCCGTAAGGCCACAACCCAAAGAGCAGGTAACCGCAAAAGCGCGGGCTTTGCCGCCGGCCATACTCTGTAAACCCTTCGGGTTTCACCGACAGCCTCTTACATCCTTGGCTGCGGGTTCACCGTTCATCTAGCCGTGATCGGCTTTTTGTTTCGGTTGTGGCCCTGGCACTGTAGGCTCGTGAACGTGAACGTGGTCGGCTGTTCTAACGCCAAATTTTGTCGAAAGCGCGAGATAAACCTCAACCTCGATAGGGAGGGCGAGTTGACAGTCAGCCATACAAATTGATATGGTTAGCCATATGAAGACAACCATCAATATTGCTGACGATCTGCTGGAAAAAGCGAAGCGCCAGGCCGTGCGGGAAAATAAGACGCTGCGGGAAATTGTCGAAGAGGCGCTGAGGCAAAGGCTTTCAAAGCAGAGCTCGGCTCGGCCCTTCCGCCTGAAGCGCCATTCTTTTAAAGGAAATGGTCTTCAGCCAGGCGTATCGGAGGGAGACTGGAGTAAGATTCGAGACTTGATCTATCGCCTGGAGTAGAGTGTGGTTGCCGTAGACACGAACGTCCTTGTATACGCGCACCGGGCAGAATCCTCCTGGCACAGTCGGGCCGACCAGGTGATAGCGGCCCTGGCCGAAGGTAAGTCGTTGTGGGCTATTCCCTGGCCCTGCCTTTATGAGTTTTATGCCGTGGTCACCCATCAGCGAATCTACAGGCCCCCGACTCCGTATTGGGACGCGCTGAGACAAATCCAAGGGTGGCTGCAATCCCCGACAGTGATACTGCTGAGCGAAGATCAAGGATTTACAGATATCTTGGCAATGATTCTGGAAAAATCGGCGGTCACTGGTGGAGCTGTGCACGATGCAAGGGTGGCCGCTCTTTGTATTCGACACGGAGTCGAAAAGCTGCTGACCGCAGATCGGGATTTCAGCCGCTTCCCGCAGTTGAGTACCGAAAATCCCCTGTTACCGTAAGAACGAAGATCAGCTTTTCGGTTAGCCGCGCAATTGTCCAGGCAGGAGATAGCTCATGCTTAAGAACTCCTTAGTCATCTTGATTGTTGCAGCGACAGCCACGCATCTCGCCTCACCCTCCGAGCCGTCCGACGTTCAGGTTTGGGCCGTTCCCAGTATTCGGAAAGTGCGTCCTGATGACAAACTGGAAAAATCCAACCTGGTTTGGTCAGCAGAAACAAAGACGGTCTCGGTGGCCGGCGCGAGAAATGAACATGTTCCTTTTCAGGTTGTCATCACCGCACCTTTGCCGCCAACCCGCCATGACAAAGCCGCGTCCGGATTTTGGATCGAAGCTTCGGACCTGGTCTCGACAGCCGGTCGAATTCCTAAGGATCGGATTCGACTCTACTTTGAACCTGTAATCCTTTGTTATGGCAAATCCAGCCCCATTGGTGCTACCGGCTTCTGGCCTGACGCTCTGGCGCCTCTCTCCGATCCGTTCGACATGACGGCCCCATTTCGCCGCTTTGTAAAGAATCGAGCTGTTTGGGTAGACGTGACAGTGCCAAAAGAGGCCGAAGCTGGAACCTACAGTGGAACCATTTCCATTACGCAGAGTGGAAAGGCCATCGATCAGCTCAAACTGCTGCTGAAAGTGTACAGCTTTGCGCTACCTGACGAAACGCACCTGATGACGTTCATCAATGTTTCCGGAAACTGGTTTGCGCCGCACTATGATGTCAAACCAGGCTCGCTGGAGCTACGGGCGCTGACAAAGAAGTACTACGAATTTCTTTATGCCCATCGGATGGAGCCCTGGTTCAATGAGTTGCTGCAGCCGGAGTTTGAAGAGCGCGCCGACGGCGCCGTCGCCGTGAAATTCGACGATGGCCTCTACGATCACTTCATGAACGAGCTGAAAACCAAGCGAGTTCTCCTGGGAGTCGGACCATCAAAGCTGCTTAGGGACGCCCGCTTCCCCGAATTCTCCGAGGGCTTTAACAACCGCGTGAAATCGTATCTCTCGCAAATCGCCGATTATTTCAACAAGCATGGCTGGCTGGATCGCCTGATCATCAACAGCCCGATTGACGAGCCGAATTCGGCGCAGCAGTTTGCCGACACGCGCAAATGGGCGCATTTGGTGCATCAAGCTGCTCCGCGAGTTCCCTTTCTTGTCACCAGGTCGCCCGTTTCCGAACATCCGGAATGGGGCACACTACGAGGCTTTGCCAATAATTTCTCGATTCATGGGAATGCGCTCAACGAGGCGGCCGTAAAGAAGGCCATTCCCGAAGAGCAAGCCAAAGGTGGCGAGATCACCTGGTACATTTCCTGCGATCAGATCTATCCACAGCCCAATTACTTCATTGACGCTCCGGCCATGGACCCGGTGATGGTTCCCTGGATCACGTGGCGCTACGGAATGAACGGCATCCTCTGCTGGGCCGTCAACTACTGGCGGCAGACGTCGAATCCCTGGGAGAATCCAGTGACTTTTCTGAGCGGTTTTCTATGCAGCAACGGATACGTTCTCAACGGAGAGGGGTCGCTTCTCTATCCTGGCAATTATACGAAAAGATACACCGGCCAGCAGAATGTGGACGGCCCCGTTTCTTCCATTCGTTTCGAACTGCTGCGCGAAGGAATTGAGGATTACGAATACCTGTGGCTGCTGCAATCGTTGGGAGACAAGAAATTTGCAGATGAAGCCGTAAGGAGCCTGGTTGTGGATGTGAGCAGTTTTTCTCGAAACGTGGAAGAGCTGGCCGCGACGCGGGAGAGACTGGCAAGACGGATCGAGGAATTGAGCAGATTGAGGCGGGAGCGGTAGGTGTTCGCCGTGTCCTTTGTGGTTTGAAAAAGCTTCAACACCAAGGACACAAAGGACCTGGCGCGGCGGAGCCACAACCCAACAAAAGCCGATCACGACCACGTTCGCGTTCACGTCCACGCCTACGCCGACGAAAAATACACAATCGCGCACGGTTTGTTTGGTCGTAGTCGTGGACGTTGACGTGCTCGTGAACGTGAACGTGGTCGGCTGTTCAGAGCCAAATTTCGTCGAAAGTGCAAGATTTCACCAAATAGCCACACAGAGGGGCAGGCTTTGATTCCGTCGCAATTGTGCGAATTATTTCTCCGGCTCTACGGCCACGGTCCTATTCATGCATTGCGCGTGCCGGCGCGAATCAACATTCTGGGAGAACATATCGACTATGTCTCTTATCTGCCCACAGCTTCGCTTACCTTCGGTAGCCGCGAGCACGGGATGACCATGATCTTCCGCGATGCGGAAAGCGGAATTGTGCGGGGAGCCTCGACGCTCAAAGAGCATCCTGCATTCGAATTTACTTTGCACAATGGCCCTCCAGTGGAAAAAACGGATTCATCGCCGTCCGCCTGGACGGATTTTCTCTATTCAAACCCGGCCCCGGCTCCTCACTGGAGCAACTACGTGAAGGGATCGGTCCATTTTGCCCGGCACAAGTACGGGCGGCAGATCCGGCGCGGCTTTGATTTCCTGGTCGATTCCGGCATTCCTGCCAGTGCCGGAGCATCGTCCTCTTCGGCTCTGGTAGTGCTTGCGGGAGCGGCAGTGCGGAGCGTCAATCATGTCCGGTACGGGCCGGAAGACCTCGCTCGCGATTCCTCACAAGCCGAGTGGTATATGGGAACTCGGGGAGGCGCGATGGACCATTTGACAATCTGCCTGGCAAGGATGCGACACGCCGTTCACATCTCCTACCCGGCGCAAGAAGCGCGGCTGGTTGGCGCGCCTTGCGAGCCGTTTCGCTGGGTCACTTTTTTTTCGCATGCGGCGGATAAAGGAAGGGCAGTAAAGCTGGAATACAACGAGCGCTCCGCTGTAGCGCGGATACTTATTCCTGCCATCATCGAGAGGTGGGCGCGGCATCAGCCGTCGCTGGCGGAGCAATGGACGAACTCGGTCGACCTTTTGCGAAACAATCCGAGGTTGGCCACTGCCAGTCTGGAACGGTTGCTCAACCAACTGCCTGTCGAAGTGACACTGGCCGATGTGGCGCAGCATTATCCAGAGGCTCTGCAGCAGTGCCGTCTGGCTTTTCCTGAGCTTGTGCGCGATCGATTTGAGCGCCCGCTCAAGGTGCGGGCTCGGGCGCTGCATCATCTGGGCGAGATCGGCCGGGTCGCGAGCGCGCTTCTATCATTTCAGAGGATGTCCCAGTCCGGCGCTCTCCCGCCTGTCGCCGAAATACAAGAAGAAATGGCCTCGATTGGCGCGCTTCTCAACCAGGCGCACCAAAGCTTGCGCGATCTTTACGAAGTCTGTACCGAAGAAGTAGACCGGCTACTGGACGCGATTGTGTCCGATCGCTCCGTGTATGGCGCGCGACTGATGGGTGGCGGTTTCGGAGGCAATGTTTTAGCGCTCACAAAGGCCGAGAATGCGGCATCGTTGATTGAGCGAGTCCAGGCAGAATACTACAGGCCGCAAGGGAGGGATGGTTTGCGGGAGGGAGGCGTCATGGTGTCGACGCCAGGTGATGGATTGTCGAGGATCGAGTGACGGGCGGCCACACAGGAGGCTGCCTCAAAATTATGAAACCACGGGGGACACTGGGAACACGGGGACCGCAAGCGCTTTCGAATTTGGCAGTAATCTTTTGATATTTGAATCAAAATTCCCCGTGTTCCCCGCGGTTCATTTCGCGCTCAGCCACTCCGCTCCTACTTCACTTTTAAAACCCCCAGCTCCGCGCGCACGGTTTGATTATTCGGCTCCATTTTCAAAACTCGCTCAAACGCAGCGCGCGCTTCGGCGGTGCGCCCCAAGGCTTTCAAGCCCAATCCGGCCAGCAGAAAGCGAATGGCCCCTTCGGGGGGATCCGGTTCGTTCTCCAGCATCCGCTTTTCATCGTTAAGCGCGGCCAGCCGCTGGTAAAGTGCCCGCGCTTCACCATACCGCCCGACATGATCAAGCGCCAGCGCTTTATAGTAGTAATGCTCCGACCAGGGCTCAGCCGGCTGCACGGGCGAGTTCAGAGGACCATCGGCAGCGCGCCGCCAAAGCTCTTCCGCTTCCTCGCGGCTGCCTGCCGCTTCCAGCTCACGCGCTGCGGCGACGTATTCTCTTGCATGCGATTCAAAGACAGACCGCCCTACACCGAGATTTCGCGGGTACTCGGTGGCCCTGACAAATTCGGCTGCAGCTTCGCGATGCCGGCCGGCCTTCTGATGACCGCGCGCCAGACCCAAGTGTGCTCGTCTGTATACGGCCAGTCCGGAAGTTTCACCCTCTCGCGAGGTGAAGGAATTGTGTGCCAGCAAGTTGGCAGCTTTATCAAAGCTTCCCGCATCCGCGTAGGCGTAAGCCAGAGCCAGAGTAAGAGCAGAATGCGCGCGCGCCGCGGGTGAAGCACTCTCCAGGAGCTCGATGCGACGCTTGGATTCCTTCGATTCAGCCAATAACCTATCCAGTTCCAGGTAGAGATGGTAGTCGTCAGGCGCCAGCTTAATAGCAGCCTGGTATTCTGCAATCGCCTCACGCGCTGCCGGCGAATTCGGCAGCAGCGCACGGCCGCGCTCATGTAGGTCATTGCCACGATGGCTGCGAGCCGCATTGCGGCCCGGCACTTCTGCGCTCGCCCACATCGCCTTGGCGAGATTCCGATGCGCCACCGCATTGGATGGATCCAACCGGACGGCATCGCGCCAGGCGGACAATGCCTCTTGGTCGCGGTGCTTCGATGCCAGCACATTTCCCAAGTAATATGCGGCTCGCCCGTCATCCGGATTGGCTGCACACGCGCGCTGGAGCACTTCGATCTCTTCCACTCGATGAGGGAAAACGAAACTGGAGTCACCGGCGGCTCCCAATGCGTACTGGGAGCGCGCTTTCTCCTTGTCTCCTGCAATCTCGTAAAAATAACCAAGCGTGTAATGCAGCATGGGATAGACCGCTGATTTGCTCGTCTGCTGGCGGTGTTGGTTCATCTCCCGGCGATCAGCAGTTCTGGCAGAACTTGCAAGAGCAATCGCTTCTTCCAACAGGCTGCGGCAATCAGAGTAAGAACCGATGGCTGCATAGTCGAAGACCAGCTCGAGCACAGAGTCGGGTTCGCGCGAAAGCAATTTGTGCAGCTCGTCGCGCGCGCGGCGGGATTCGTCATCTTCCTGAAGGGCATGGTGGATCTTGATTTGCTCGTGCAAGGCGAAGTAATCGATCGGCATTTCGCGCACGACTGGATCGATATGTTCTTTCGCCTGTTGCAGGTGACCGGCCCGCGCTTCGGCTCGAGCCAGCAGCGTGCGAGCCTTCAAATCCGCGGGATTGAGCGCGACAGATCTTTTCAGATGATCGATGGCATCGGCAATATTGTTCGCTTGCAGCGCCATCTCTCCCAGGAGATAGTACGCCGTGGATTCACGATGGCCCGCTTGCGCGGCGCGCAATAAATGATCGACAGCTTCAATATCCCGTTTCTGCGCCCGGCATACCAGGCCAAGATAATAATGAGCCTCGGCCAGATATCTATTTCGCATCAGTGCTGCCTTAAGGTGCTTCTCCGCTTCATCGAACAAGCCGCTTCGATAAAAGGAAAGCCCAAGCGCTAGATGCGCCGGGGCAAATCCAGGATCGCTTTCTAGCGCCTGCTGATAGGCCTCGTGAGCCGCAACTTCACGGCTTTCCTTGTCCGCCAACAATCCCCCAAAGTAGGCTTGTTCGGCGCTGCCGGTTACCGGTTTGTCTGGGACAGGGCGCCGCGCAGGCTTGAAATCGGGATTGCCGTCAACGGGTAGATCGCTTCGATAATTGATCAATTGGCGACCATCCTTGGAAGTAACCGTGACGGTTAACGGGTGATGGGAAATGGAATTTGCCAACTCGATCATTGTCTCAAACGACTTGGCGGGATCGAGACGGACGCGTTGCACGTTGACGTCCTTTCCCGAGGTCACCACCAACTGCGCATCCTCGAACAACTGATTCACATTCAAAGAAATCCGTGCCTGTGTTCCCACCACTGCCAGGTGCAACGCCGCAAAGCGCGTGGCTTCATCAAAAGGCCCTCCCAGGTGGTCGACCGGATACCAGTACTCGGTGAAGCGTTCCACTCGATGCGGTTCCATGAATTCATGTTCCATCTGCGTCTCAAAGCGACCTGCCTGAAATTCCACGTACTGCCCGTCGCGATCAGTGAGCTTCTCAATCCAGATGTTGCCGGCGTCTTCGGTGCCCCAGGTCCAGCTTTTCTTGCCCGGAACCCGGCGATGGTCGGCCACATGCACCACACCCCAGTCGGACTTCTCGTAATATATTCCGAAGAAGTCTCGGAGCGAGTTACGCGCAAACAGAGAAAGGTAGTTGGGGACTTCCCGGTAGGTTCCGACGTCGATTCCTTTTTCCTTGGGGAAGGAAAATACAGGCCAGAACATGTGTGGATAAGCTTCAAGCATCGGGTAGACAAAACGCATGTCGTCGGTTGCGTGGGCCGCCGCCGTCGCCCAGAACCAGTATCGCCCGGGCGTTTCGCGACGGTTGTTGAGCGTCACTTCGGTTTCCACAACTTTCCAGCCCGGCCGGAGACGTACCGTGACCGCCCACTGCATGCGCTGGACGCGCTCTGTGTCGCCCACGGTTACTGAAACGCTGCCGTCAGGATCCGTTCCCGTTGCGTAATCGATGGGCGAAACCGTCGTCAGCGTGTGGCCATCGGGGAAGTTCCATTCAATTCCGCCAGACACCCACGCGCCCCGAATCGCCACTAGAGCGTACTTGATGACGTGGTTTGTGTAGAGAACATCGCGGTTGGCCGTCTTGTCGAAGATGGCGTACAGATGGCCGCCGAGTTCGGGTAGGACGGTGACCCGCAGGTATTCGTTCTCCAGGAAGACAGCTTGGTAGGCCCTTTCGACCCGATGATCGGTCAGCGTGTCCAGCGTGGTGTAAGGGTAGACGGCATGCCAGCCTCGGCGCTGCGAATCCAGCAGCCGCGGATTCGGGTCGGGTGGTCCAAGTTCGTAAGTGGGAATTACCAGTGGTGCTTCCCAGACGCGCGGCCCGGATTGAGCGTGCAGGGACGCAGGAAGGCCGAGAATGCAGAAGGCAGAAAGCAGAATGCGGAAAGCAGAAGGCGGAAAGCGGAAGGCGGAAAGCGGAAGGCGGAAAGCAGAAGGCAGAAAGCAGAAGGCAGAAAGCAGAAGGCGGAAGGCGGAAAGCTGGGGCGATGACGCGCAGGCGGTGTCAGAAAAGACGGCCGTAGAGCGGAGCGGCAGTGCGTTCAGCTTGTCGTCTTCCTCGAGCTGCCGGCGATTATGTGCGGCAGATTTCGCTTGCGTAGTAGCTCGTTGAACGCCGCCAGATCTCCACTCAGCAGTCCATTCAGTTCCGTCTGATGGCTTTTTAACCGATCCTTCAGCAGCTTGTGAACTTCCAGTTGCTGCGCTGTCGGCCTGAAGTCCCCGCTCGCCAAACCGCTGGCAAGGTACAAAATTTTCCCATAGAGCTTCGCCCCCCAGCGGACGTTGTCCTGTCCACGTCCTGTCGCCCTCAACTCGACGAGGTTCCCTTCAAGAGCAATGAACTTCTGCTCGACCTGGTCGGTGGCCTGCTTGATTTCGGCGTCGCCTTCAACCAGGCGTGGAAGCGCCTGGAGCTGGCTGCGTACCAGCTCGATCTGGTTGATCACGTCGGCGGCGCTCTCCAGGTCGGCGCGCAGGTCGAGCAACATGCTCATCTGCTCCTCAATCTCCGCCTCAGTCCCCCCCGAGTGCGGATCTTTCCGAACGGCGAGCTGCTGGACGAACTCCCGCCCCGCAACCACCAACTTGACGGTGTAGTTTCCCGGCGGCGCGAGAATTGTGAGGCGGCCACCTCCGGGCCGCCAGCCTTCCGGTCCAACTCGAATGTCGGGCGCATAGAGGGGACTGGTGCGCAGGCGAACCTCCTTGGTAGGTTCATAGCGCAGATCCCATGCAATTCGGTTCAGGCCTGTCCGCTTGGACGCGCTGAGCGTGCGAACCACCTGTCCTTTATGATCCAGGATCGAGACCGTCACGTTACCACTCGGTACAGATTTCAGGTAGTAGTTGATCGATGCGCCGTACGGAGGATCCTGTCCAACAGTCGGATCACTCGCGGGTCCGTACGATGGTGTGATCTCGCGGAAACGGTAGGCCGCGCGCGGCGGGAACAAATGCGTGTCCGCGCTCAACACCTGCGGAGTCAACTGCTGAAGCGGCGTGAGGTCGTCCAGGATCCAGAAGCCGCGTCCATAGGTGGCAACTACCAGGTCGTTGAAATGCTCCTGGACGGTCAGCCAATATACCGGAGCGTGCGCCAGATTTGTCTGCAGCGGCTGCCAGTTCTCCCCGTCGTCGAACGACACATAGACCGAGTTTTCGGTACCCAGGTATAACAGCCCGCGGCGCACGGGATCCTCGCGGATGCAATGCGCGTAGCTCAGCATGCTACGCGGGATGCCGGTTGTGATGGCCTTCCACGTCGTCCCGTAGTCAGTCGTCTTGTAGATGAACGGATCGCGATTGTTCACCTGGTGGAGGTCCACGGTGAGGTACGCTTTGCCGGCGTCATAGCGGGACGGCTCGATGTTTCCGACCGTGCCCCACGGCGGCAGACCGGGAATGTTCTGCGTGACGTTGGTCCAGGTCTTGCCGGCATCGCGCGTGAGCTGCACCTGGCCGTCGTTGGTGCCCGCCCAGATGAGGCCCTTCTCCCGCGGCGATTCGGCGATTGCCATCACAGTGAACGCGTACTCGACACCGATATTGTCGGGTGTCAGCCCACCGGAACTCTGCTGGCGGCTCTTGTCGTTGGTCGAGAGGTCCGGACTGATGACCTCCCAGCTCTGGCCGCCATCAGTGGTCCTATGCACGTGCTGGCTGCCGACGTAGATCGTATTTCGGTCGTGGGGCGAAATGTGGAGCGGCATCGTCCAGTTGAAGCGGTACTTCAGATCCGCCGGAACACCATTGGCCTGGTCGGGCCAAACCTCCACGTTGCGGCCCTGCCTCAGGCTTTCCTCGTAGCGCACAACAATGCCGCCGACTGTGCCCGACCCGGACGCACTTGACCAGATAATATTCGGGTCGACCGGATCGGGCGTCGCCCAGCCGCTCTCGCCGCCCGCCACACCGTGCCAGAGGGCGCGCGGAATGCGGCCGCCAATACCGCCGCCGAAACCGCCCAGCCGGCTGTTACTCGGCCCGCGGTAGGACGGCCCGTCCTGCTTGTTGCCATAAACGTTGTATGGAATCTGATTGTCGACGGTCACGTGATACATCTGTGCGTTGGGCAGGCGGATGCGATTCCAAGTGCGCCCGCGAGTCAGCGAAATCGATACACCACCGTCATTGCCAATCACCTGGCGGTTCGGATTGGTTGGGTCGATCCACATGTCATGGTTGTCGCCCCCGGGACTCGACTCGCCGTCGGCTACCTTCAGTGTCTCACCCCCATCAAGCGAAATGCTGTAGGAAGCAGTCAGCGAGTACGTCTCGTTCGCATTGTCCGGCGCGACTTCGATGTGGGAGTAGTAGTGCGCGCGTCCCATGTGGTTGCGATCGGAGCTGACAAGCTGCCAGTGCTCTCCGCCATCATCGGATCGCCACAGCTGGCCCTTTTCGGTCCCCTGGCCTTTCCAGGGCACTCCGTCGCCCGTTTCGATGAGTGCATACACGCGCTCTGGATTGGAGCGTGCGATTGCCATCGTTACCTTGCCGACCGGCTTCGACGGAAGACCACGCCCGGTAAGCCGCTGCCAGGTGGCGCCGCCGTCTTTCGAAACGAAGAGGCCGCTGCCTGGCCCGCCGCTCTCGCGTCCCCAGGTCTTTATTTCAAGCTGCCACATCCCGGCAAAAAGCTTGCGCGGATTGCCCGCGTCCATCTCAAGGTCCGAGCAGCCGGTATTCTCGTCGACAAAGAGCGTCCGCTCCCAGGTTTTGCCGCCATCGATCGTGCGGAAAACGCCTCGCTCCTGCTGTGGCCCGTACGCGTGCCCGAGCGCGCAGGCGACGACGTTGTCGGGATTGCGGGGATCGATGACGATTTTGCCGATGCGGCCCGTCTTTTCAAGTCCCATGCGCGTCCAGCTGCGCCCGGCATCCATCGATTTGAAAATGCCCGCACCCACTGAGATGTGGCTGCGGATGCACGCCTCTCCGGTACCCGCCCAGACGATGTTGGGGTCGGAGGGTGCGAGCGCGATATCACCGATCGACAAGACGGGCTGATCGTCGAAAATCGATTCCCAGGTCAGGCCTCCGTCGGTGGTTTTGAAGATGCCGCCCGACGCGGCTCCGGCATAGATGACCAGGGGATTGCCCGGCACGCCGGCCACCGCACTGACGCGATTTCCCTCGGGCCCGATATAGCGCCAGCGAAGCTGGCTGTACACGTCCGGCCCGATGCGCTGGCTCTGGCCCTGCGCGAAGCCGCCAGCCAATTCGATGACGACGAGCGCCATCAGCATAAGACGCCGTTTGCCGTCGCCAAAAGTACGGTGGATGTATTTGGGCATCACTCACCTCCGGCGAGATTCCTTTCCAGAAGCCAGACCGACACAAAAATAGATTCGCAATTCATGCTACATCAGGCGTGATGTCGATCCCGCTGGAAGTCCGATCCTAATGCAAGGACGCCCTGGTAGCAATGAATCCGAGAATGGGAGAGTGGGGGAGTGGGGGAGCGGGGGAGTGGGAGACAGGAGACACGGGGACGCGGGGACACGGAGACGCGGCGACACGGAGACGCGAAAACATGGGGAGAGGATACGCATCTCCGCGTCCCCGTGTCGCCGTGTCCCCGTGTCCCCGTGTCTCCGCGTCTCCGTGTCTCCGTGTCGCCGCGTCTCCCTGTCCCTCACTTCCCTTTCGGCCTAACGGCTGCTCATGATAATGTCTACGCATGCGCGTGGATGGGAGAAAGCACGATCAGCTTCGGCCGATCCGCATCGAGCCGGATTTCCTCAAGCATGCCGAAGGTTCATGCCTGGTGGTCACCGGCGACACTAAGGTCGTCTGCTCCGCCAGTGTGGAAGACAAGGTCCCCATGCATCAGAAAGGCACTGGAAAGGGATGGGTCAGCTCTGAATACGGCATGCTGCCGCGCTCCACCGGCACTCGCATGCAGCGTGAATCCAACAAGGGGAGACCTTCCGGTCGCACGCAGGAGATCCAACGGCTGATCGGGCGCGCCTTGCGGGCCGTGATGCGGTTGGAAGGGTTGGGCGAGCGCACCGTCTGGATTGATTGCGATGTTATTCAAGCAGACGGCGGGACACGCACCGCTTCCATTACAGGCTCGTTTGTGGCCCTGGCGCTGGCGCTGCAAAGAATGCTGGAGTCCAAGCAACTCAGCCAGATCCCGCTCACCGATTTTGTGGCCGCTACCAGCGTGGGTGTCATCAACTCGGTCGCCTGTCTGGACCTGAATTACCCCGAAGACTCCGCCGCAGAAGTTGATATGAACGTGGTGATGACGGGCCGCGGCCTTTTTGTCGAAATTCAAGGGACAGCCGAAAAAACAGCCTTCAATGAGCCGCAACTGCAGCGGTTGCTCGCGCTGGCCAGGAAGGGTATTGGCGAGTTGATCCAACTGCAAGAGGAAGTTCTCAGATCGCGTGTGGAACTCAGCTATATCAAAGATCCTTTCGTCGCCATCAATAACCGAAGATTGTAAAGGGGTTGGGTGACGGGTGACGGGTGTCGGGTGACGGGTGTTGGGTATTGAGTGTCGGGTATTGGGTTTTGGGTCTTGGGTTTTAGGTCTTAGGTCTTAGGTTTTGGGTGTTAGGTTTTGGGTCCTGGGTCGGTTTGCAGTACGGGCTGCCGCTGACCTGGCCTGGATTGTGCTTGGTGAATTCTGTTCCAATTGGCGGAGCCTATTGCCCGCCGTGTCCGTGGTGGCCTCTGTGGTTGAACTACTTTTTTGACCACCAAGGACACCAAGGACACAACGGCTGATGACTGATGACCGTTGACGGATGACTGATGACCGTTGACTGGTGACCGTTGACCGATGACCGTTGACCGTGAAGACCGATGACCGATGACTGATAACCTTTACTGGTGACCGGTGACCGATGACCGTTCACTGATGACCGATGACCGTTGACCGATGACTGATTTTTCGCTGCTGGTGACGAATGACGAATGACTACTCTGCGGCGTTGCTCTTTTGCGTTAATCTTCGTTGCTGTCTTGATTGCCGGCATCTGGTTCTCCCAGGGCCAGACGCTGCAATTTTTCCACGATAACCGCCAGTCAAAGATATCGCCCCGCGAACACGACAACGTCACCTATTACTCGCTGCGCGACGTTTCCAACATCTTCGGCTTACCCATCGACGAACGCAGCCCGGAGGAATTCCTGATGCGCGGGCCGCGCGGAAGCATTACCTTCTTCAAAGATAAGCCGGAAATCCGCGTCAACGGAGAAATAGTCGCTCTCAGTCGCCCCGTCTGGCGTCGTAAGGGAGAGCACTGGTATGTAACATCCGATTTCTTTGATAAAGTTCTTCCTCGCATCATCGGCGTCCAGTTGGTGCGCAAGTCCGCAACCGCGTTTGAACTCCAGCCGGCACAGGCGCAGCCAGGCGCAGTGGAAGTCAAGGCGCAGACTTCAGTGTCGCCCGACCATACCCGACTCTCTCTGGAAACTTCTCAGGGAGTCACCTTCCAGTCGCGGGACGCGGGCAACGCCGTCGAGGTTACGGCCAACCGCAAGATCCGGATTCTGGTTCCGCCCGCGCCGCCAAACCAAAGCTTCATGGGACGAATTTCCTTTGATCCATCCGGAAACGGAGTGCTTCGGATCGAGAAGGGGCAGCGCTTCCAAAGCAGCCGGGAACAAACACTGGAGAATCCCCAGCGCCGGGTGATCGATTTCTACGGGCCGCCTGAAGTACCTGCGACAGCACCTGCGCTGCCGCAGCCTCCGGCCGTCCAAGTCCCGGTGCTGCCGCCCATCGTCGTTCCCCCCGATATCACGACGCCGCAGGTAGAGACCCAAAAGTTCGTGCGACGTCCCAATCGAAACGTGATCGTGCTGGATCCCGGACATGGAGGATCGGATTTGGGAGTACATCCTTCCACAGAACTGTTGGAGAAGGCATTGACGCTGCTACTGGCTCAGCAGGTGAAAACACTTTTGGAGTCCCAGGGCGCCTACAAGGTAGTGATCACGCGCCAGTCTGATGCCGCCATGCCCATAGTGCAGAGAACAGCCATCGCGAACTCCTTTCATGCGGAGGTTTTCGTGAGCCTCCATTTCGGCGGGTCCTACGATCCGGGAATGAGAGGCGGGCGCGTCTATTATTATGCGGACGTCGCAGGCAATTCGCCGGCCGGAAAAGAGAACTTGCCGGCCGAAACAGCCGCTTCGCCCGGCTCCGGGCTGACTCCCTGGAAAACGTCGCAGCTCTCTTTGGTTCCGCGAAGCCAAACGCTCGCAGCGCGACTGCAGGCGAAACTAAACGACGTTTTCGGCACTCCCGACACAAGAGTGGGATCACGCCAGTTCCTGGTACTGCAAGGCTCACTTTCGCCGGCTGTAATTTTAGAGGCGGGATACCTGAGCAATCCCGACGAAGCAAAGTTCCTGGCGGATACAAAGAATCTGAAAACAATCGGCGGTGCAATTGCGGGCGCGATCTTGGACTTTTTGGGAGGCAAGTGAAGGGCGGGGGACAAGGCGACACGGGGACACGGGGACACGGGGACATGGGGACGCAGTGAGCGTGAAAGGCCGATCACGATCACGACCGCGTTCACGTCCACGACCACGGCGACGGTAACGTTAACGTCGTCGTGATCGTGTAACGTGGTCGTGAACGGTTTTGGTTGCGGCTCTCCGCGCTAAACCTCTGCGGTGAGGATTTGTGATTATCCGGGTTGACCTTTGATCATTTACGAAGAGCCGACAATATGAAAGAGGAAAAGGATATCGAGGAATTACGTGAACACAAAGAGACAGAGCCTATGGAAGAACCGCGTCCTGCGGATCGGCCGTTTTACTCTTATTCAGCGCGGACAATCTGGGTGCTGGCCGCCTGCCTGGTAGGGGTGATCGTAGCCGGGCTTCTTTTCTGGAACGAAAGGAAAAAGCAATCAGAGACAAGAATGCTCACCGATGCGAGCATGGAACGCCAGGAGTTGGCCGGGGCCAATCTGGCGAAAATTCCGGTGAAGGTCTATTTCCGGCAGTCAGGCTCGCAGTCGCTGGTAGCGCTGCAACGAGAAATCTTTGCAGCCTCTTCTCCTGAAGTGCGCGCCCGCCAGTTGGTTCAGACTCTTATTGAAGGTCCGCAAAACAACGAATCGGGAAAAGTTTTTCCGGTGCTCCCGCGGGAGGTCAAGGTGCGGGAAATATATCTGTTAAGCGGTACGGCTATTGTGGACCTTTCTGAAGAATTGACCAGTCTGCTGCCGGGAGGCATCGACAGTGAATCGACTGCCATGGACTCGATCCAACGCACGCTGTTGGAAAACGTAGAGCAGATCAAGACGGTCCGTTTTCTAATCAATGGCAAAGACACGGAAACCTTTGCCGGACATATCGCTTTACAATAGAAGTCGAAAGTCGAAGGTCGAAAGTCCAAAGTCCAAAGTCGAAAGTCATCACGTTAGCAGGTTGGCAGGTGAGCAGGTTGGCAGGCCGTCGTTAGACTTTGGACTTTAGACTTTAGGCCTTCGACTTTGGACTTTCGACCTTCGACTTTCGATCCTGCGACCTTGGACTTTAGACTTTGGACTTTCGACTAACGTTGACCTGCCTACTGGATTCACTGGTATTCTTGCTACTGATAACTGGCCACCTGAACGGAGGCGCCATTGGGCTGGTGTCCGGCACGGTCTTCAAAACCGGTGGGCCGGCGCGAGAGCGTCCGGCCGGTGGGTTCGATTCCCATGCGCCTCCGCCGTTCAAGGGGCAAGTGATCAGGGGCAGGAGTTACCAGTTTCGTTTCGCCTCTCATAGTCCTTTCTTCGTAAGACGAAACCAGAAACCTAGAGATCTGTAATTCCAACCTCGCAACCTGGAACTCGGAACGCGAAACATCTGAGTGTAAAGCCTCCGCGCGAAGTGATAATTTTATCTTCCTGTGCGAATCTGGATTTCCAAAGGAAGTGAAGTTCCGGTGCGTGAGCAGTTGACCACTCAAGTCATAATTGCCATCGCGAGTGGTGAGTTGAAGCCCAACGAGAAGCTGCCGAGTACCCGCGAACTGGCCAGACGCTTTAACGTGCATTCGAACACGATCAATGCCGCCTATCGGGAGCTGGCGCGCAGAGGCTGGGTAGATTTTCGGAAGGGCAGCGGTGTCTACGTCCGCGCCATGCAAACGGATGTCAGACTTGACGGCAAGCTGGAACTGGATCATTTGATCTCGGCATTCATCACTGTGGCTCGCACCAAGGGGTTCTCCCTGAGTGAGATCCGGTCGCGCGTCAAAACCTGGCTTGAATTGCAGCCGCCCGACCATTTCTTGCTCATCGAGCCGGATGCAGACCTTCGAAGCATCCTACTGGCCGAGATCCACGAAGCCACCGGATTTCCCGCTTCCGGCACAAGCCTCCAAGAATGCGCGGACCCGGCGTTGCTGGCCGGAGCCGCTCCCGTTGTCTTGTATGCCTGGGCCGAAGAGGTGCGCGCCAAACTGCCTCGCGACGCGGGGTGCATGGCATTGCACTCTCGCGCGCTAAGCGAATGGTTAACTGAGGTAAATCTTCCCAAATCCGATCGACTGGTCATGGTTGTTTCAGCCTGGCCGGAATTGTTGCGCCTGGGGCGCGCCTCGCTGATCGCCGCCGGTTTTGATCCCGGGGTGCTGAGCTTCCGCAGTCGTTCCGACAAGAACTGGCGATCTGCAATCCATCCAAGCATGCTGGTTCTTGCCGACACATTAACCCGCCGGGAGCTGCCCGCCAGATGCCACTCAATGGTATTCAGAATTCTTTCCGACTCTTCGGTCAACGAGCTGCGCACTTTTGTCGATCAGTTTCTGGGCGGCCGCAGAAACCTGGCCGCAGATGAACCTGAATGAACGCGCATTTTAATAGCGTGGTTGCATTCGGATGTTTCGTAAAAGGACCTAGAGTGGCAAAGCCACAACCAAAAGAAAAGCCGTCTACGGCCACGTTCACGTGCACGTCAACGACCACGGCTACGTCCACGGTAACGAAAAACAATTCCCAAAGAGCAGTGATTGGTGAACGTTGTCGTGGATGTTGACGTGGTCGTGAACGTGCACGTGAACGGTGGTTTCCATTCGGACCAAAACTTGGTCAAAAAAACAAGATTCTGCCAACTTGTTACACCAAGGGCACCAAGAAACGCCCGCAGTGTGACACTTTAGAAACTGTCACACACCCCATAGTCTTCCCTCCACCCATCGATCTATCCTGGAATTGCAATTGAAATTTAGAGCGTCACTTTTGGAATCGGTGTACTATGAACGGCAACGCAATTCCCTACAGCCCGAC
>DASXTB010000383.1:0-10913 GCA_036505615.1 Acidobacteriota bacterium | reverse complement strand
CGGGTTCTGCGAAAGACGCGTGCAGATGCAGAGAAAAGCGCGCTCCAATTACTGGCAGAGGTGAACTTGCGCGGAATGGAAGATCGTTATCCGCGCCAGCTCTCCGGCGGCGAGCAGCAGCGCGTGGCCATCGCCCGCGCCATGGCGATGCGGCCCGAGGCGATCTTGTTCGATGAGCCTACATCCAACCTGGATCCGGAACTGGTGATGGAAGTGGTGGAAGTGATCGAGGGGCTTGCCCGGCAAAAATACACCTTGGTTCTGGTGACCCATCAGATGGGCGTCGCTCGCCGGGTGGCCAGTCGCGTTCTGTTTTTCGATCATGGTCAGATCGTGGAAGACTCCCCTGCGGGCCGGTTTTTTGAGCAGCCGCAGACGGAACGCGCCAAAGATTTTCTGCGCAACATCATGATTCTATAGGGGCAGCTCTCAGGCATCAGCCATCAGCTCTCAGCTCTCAGGTTTGAGCTCTCAGCTGTCAGCATTCAGTAATCAGCTTGCTCCTGGTGAATTTGTCGATTAGTTGACATCGGTGTTCCAACGCTGTCTAGATGTTTTCTGTCTTCTGCCCTCCTTGAAAGCTGTGAGCTGAAGGCTGAGAGCCAAACCTGAGGGCTGAGAGCTGAAACCTGACAGCTGATTTGCTTCTTTTTTCATTCGCAAATTTGGCCCCTGCACAGTTACATCTTGTATGGATCCAATCATCTACTGGCTTGCCTTACAGGGACTGGAATCGTCCGGCGTGCGCAATGGGCACCGGCTGTTGAAGATATTTGGCAGCCCGGAGCCACTATTTCGGAATGACCGTAAACATCTGGAGCTGTTGGGACTGAGTGCTGAAGCTATACAAGAGATCTTGAGCGGTCGTATCCTTCGCACTGCCGAACAGATTCTTCGCCGCTGCATGAAATGCGAAGCAGTGATCTGGACCTTTCACGACGCCCGCTATCCGCTCCTCCTGAAGCAGATCTTCGACCCTCCAATTCTGATCTATTTGCGCGGCGCTACCACTCTTGCCGGCAGCGATTCGATTGCCATTGTGGGCGCAAGGCGCGCATCCAGTTATGGAATCCACGCCGCCGAGTGGTTATCCAGCGAGTTGGCGATGCGCGGCCTTACCGTTGTAAGCGGTCTGGCACGAGGGATCGATGGCGCAGCCCACCGAGGCGCTCTTCTGGCACGCGGCAACACTGTTGCGGTGCTGGGAAACGGAGTAGACATCGTCTACCCGCGGGAAAACAAGAAGCTGTTCTACGAGATCGTAGAAAAAGGATGCCTCCTTTCGGAATTCCCTCCTGGATGTTATCCTGCGCCTTCCAATTTTCCAGTGCGCAACCGCATCATTAGTGGTCTCTGCTACGGCACGGTCATCGCCGAAGCCTCCGAATTCAGCGGTTCGTTGATAACCGCCCGCTTGGCGCTGGAACAGGGGCGAGAGGTCTTCGCCGTCCCCGGGAACATCACATCCCAGAAGAGCTTCGGACCGAATTTCCTGATCAAGCAGGGGGCCAAGATCGTGCAATGCCCTCAAGATATTCTCGATGAATTGCCCGACAAATTCCGCAGCATCATTTCTCCTAAGCCGAAGCAGGCTAAATCTCCGGAACCCGATGACGCTGTGTTGAATCTTATTCCCCATGATTCGGAGATCACCTTCGATCAACTACTGGAGGGCAGCGGACTGTCCTTCTCGGAACTGTGCGCACGCCTTTTTCAGTTGGAAGTGAACGGTCAGGTGCGCAAGCTGCCGGGGAATCTATTTGTAAGAAAACTGGAGGCCGCGCATGGACGCAACTAATCAGCCGCGAATGCAATGGGCCGCAAATGGATGCGAATCAACGCATTGGGCCGCAAATGGACGCGAATCGACGCATTGGGCCGCAAATGGACGCGAATGAACGCGAATTACTGAACCAGCTAGTCAGGAAGGTTATAGGAGCAATTTATGAGGTAGCCAACACGCTCGGCCCTGGATTTCTTGAAAAGGTCTACGAGCGCGCGCTGCTCACTGAACTTCGCCTCAGAGGAATGGCGGCGGAGGCTCAGATGCCCGCCCTAGTCATGTACAAAGGGACATTGGTGGGGGAATTTTATGCGGACATATTCTGAAGCCAATTCCCCAAATGAATCATAATAGTTTATTTGCGTTCATTCGCGTTTATTTGCGAAGCCTTCGCGTTTATTTGCGGCCCCTTCGCGTTCATTCGCGTTTATTTGCGGCCCCTTCCATTTTCGTTCATTTGCGGCCAATACTCGTTTATTGCATTGATTCGCAGCTCTTATGCTATTTTGGAAGGCGGGAGGAATTTAGATGCCTAAGTCGATGGTGATCGTGGAATCACCTGCCAAGGCCAAGACGATTGGAAAGTACCTGGGACACGACTTTGTCGTGAAAGCCTCGTCGGGCCACATCAAGGACCTGCCCAAGAAGACCTTGGGAGTGGATGTCGAACATAACTACGAACCCACTTACAAAATAATTCCGGGCAAGGAAAAGATCGTCAATGACTTGAGAAAAGCGGCTGCGAACGTGGCCGCCATTTATCTGGCTGCCGACCCGGACCGCGAGGGAGAGGCAATCTGCCAGCACCTGGCAGAGATTCTTCAAACATCCAAGCGAAACTCTAAAAAGATTTATCGCGTCCTGTTCAACGAGATTACCAAGAGCGCCATCCTTAACGCTTTCGAGAGGCCAGGACAGATCGACGCGCACAAAGTGGAAGCGCAGCAGGCAAGGCGCATCCTCGATCGGCTGGTGGGGTACAAGATCAGCCCGCTGCTTTGGGAAAAAGTGCGCCGCGGCCTCTCTGCCGGGCGCGTCCAATCGGTGGCGCTGCGATTGATTGTGGACCGGGAGCGCGAGATCCAAGCCTTCCGGCCTGAGGAGTATTGGAACTTCGTGGCCAATTTGAGCGGCGCCAATCCGCCGCCGTTCGATGCGAAAGCGGTAAAGTTGGACGGCAAGAAGTTTCAAGTCCCCAATCAGCAACTGGCTGATGAGATTGAAGCACATCTCTCCCAGGTTCCCTTTAAAGTATTATCCATCACTCAAAAGGAAAAAAAGAAAAACCCGGTACCACCTTTTACCACCAGCAAGCTGCAGCAGGAAGCAGCTCGCAAGCTCCGCTTCACGGTGAAGCGCACAATGATGATCGCGCAACGGCTTTATGAGGGAGTCGAAGTGGGCGACGAGGACGCCGCAGGGCTGATTACCTACATGCGCACTGATTCTACTCGCGTCGCTGACTCAGCGCTGCAGGAAGTGCGAGGATTTGTCCAGCAGCGGTATGGAGAGCCCTACCTTCCATCCAAGGCCGTTCGGTTCAAGAGCCAGAAAGGCGCCCAGGAGGCCCACGAGGCGATCCGCCCCACCATGATCGACCGCACCCCTGAAAGCGTAAAGCCTTTTCTGGACCGCGACGAATTTCGGCTTTACGACTTGATCTGGAAGCGCTTCGTGGCATCGCAGATGGAGCCCGCCGTCTTCGATCAGACCGAGATCGACATCGAAGCCGGCCGGGTGATGTTCAAGGCTTCGGGCGCAGTACTGAAGTTCGACGGCTTCCTGAAAGTCTACCAGGAGGGCCGCGATGAAGAGCCGGCTGGCGAACCTGATGAAGGAGAAATCTTGCTGCAGCTTCCTCAATTGACCGAGGGAGAGACTCTACAGGTAAACAAACTCACTAAGGAACAGAAGTTCACGCAGCCGCCTCCCCGTTATACGGAGGCGACCCTGGTCAAAGCGCTCGAAGAAAAAGGAATCGGCCGCCCCAGTACCTATGCTCAGATCGTCAACGTTATCCAGAATCGCGAGTACGCAAACAAGGAAGAGGGTAAATTCGTGCCCACCGAAACGGGCATGGTGGTAACCGACCTGCTGGTGGAGCACTTCAAGGAAATCCTCGACTACCAGTACACGGCGCGAATGGAAGAGGCGCTGGATGAAATCGAAGAGGGAAAGGAAGACTGGATTCACGCTCTCAATGAATTCTACAAGGAATTCAAAAAAGAGTTGAGGCTTGCCGAGAAGAAAATGCAGAACCTTAAAACAGAAGAAATCCAAACAGACGAGGTCTGCGAAAAATGCGGCAACAAAATGGTCATCAAATGGGGCCGCTTCGGCCGATTCCTGGCCTGCAGCAACTATCCGGAGTGCAAGAACACAAAGGAGCTGGCAAAAGAGTCATCTTCGGAATCGAAAACCGGCGCCCCGGAGATTGAGGCCGAGCCCTGTGAAAAATGCGGCAAGCCGATGGTGTTGAAGAAAGGACGATTCGGCGAGTTTCTGGCCTGCAGCGGTTATCCCGAGTGCAAGAATACCCGGAAAATCGTCTCTCGCGGTGGCGGGCGTGAAGTCAAAGCGGACATCCCCACCGATGAAAAGTGCCCCAAGTGCGGCCAGATTCTCGTCATCAAGCACGGACGTTACGGGGAGTTCACGGCATGCAGCAACTATCCCGAGTGCCGGTACATAAAACAGCAGTCCACCGGAGTCACCTGCCCCAAATGCGGCAAGTTCGAAGTAGTGGGCAAAAAGTCCAAGCGCGGCAAGGTGTTCTATGGATGCAGCTCCTATCCGGATTGTGATTTTGTTTTGTGGTACAAACCGGTCCCCATTCCCTGCCCCAAGTGCGGAGAAAAATTTCTGCTGGAACGCCAAACCAAGAAAGAAGGTTTGATCCGCTATTGCCAAAAAGAAGGCTGCAACTATAAGCAGGTAATCGAACCTGCGGTCGCGACAGCGTAAATATCTAAAGTCCAAATGCGCCGTCGCGCCATTCGACCTTTTGCCGATTTGATCTCTCCGTGATTCTTGAGAACGCGGCAAAATCGATACTGCTAACGTAAGAACTTGTGCCAAAATCCATCTGATCGTACGGGCGGCCCTATCTGGCCGCCCGCCGCAACCGCTGGAGGATTAGCCAGACAAATTGCACAGTTCCCGCGGATGCGCTTCGGAAGGGAACCAATAAAAATCCGCTGGATTCTGCAGCGGGCGACCACACAGGGTCGCCCGTACAGATTGAATCAACCTTTTCCACAGCCCCCTGAAGGGATGCCCAATTCTCTCGCGCTAGGGCGCGTCAGACATGACCCAGCGCGAAGCGGAACCCGGGGGCAGGGCCAACCTAGAGCGCTGAATGGGGACAACTTTATCCCCACAGGTGCGTGTCACATACTCCTTCACCACGAAATGATCAACCACATAGATTCCGACAGCACAGATTGCCGCTATGCCAATAATGGTCACCAATCTTCCCGCCCTCCCGTGCTTCTCCCAAAAGTATCGGACAAACACAAATAATAGCCAGCATTCCAGGGCAAACGGCGGAAACCCTAGAAAACCCAGCGCCGGCATTTCGAAGATTCTCCAAAACTGAAAATACGGCAGCGTGTAGACCCATTTGGCGCCAGCCCAAAAATTCCACAGTTCCCAGAAAAATCCGCAGATCAGGCCGCTCCCAAGCAGCAGGAGCGGGCGACTCCTGTCGCCCACAAAGAGATTGAGCACAAGGTTTCGCTGTCCGATCGATTCCACAAGGGGATCTAGCAGGAAAATCAGGCCGCCCCAGACAAGAGGGAAAAAAAAGCGCGGAACAAGCAACGGCAAAATCATGCACCCGAGACCAAACAGAGACACAAGTTTCCCCAGCGCGGGGTTCCAGCGGGCATCACGCTCGGGTGATTCCTGGTGACCGTTTACTGCGGATTCTCCATCAAACCTCCCTTCCAACCAGCGTGCCGTTTCAAAGATTCCCGGAAGGACGGTGCCATAAGCGAGGAAATATCCGGGCCATCGAATCCAACGCTGTAGCGGCATGCCGACGTAGGCCCAGTTATGCAGTCGCGCGTTGTAAAGCTCGAAAAAGAACCAAACTGCCGCCGAAAGAAGAATGAGGGCGAAGTACTGCCGCGGCTGCCGGAATAGAGAAGGAAACTGAAAACGTGACCTGGCAGCTCGCAGTTCATTACGCGAAGCAAGCCAAAGGATGTAACACCACCAGGCAATCGAATAAAAGTTCGTATAGAACGGCTCGACCCGGCGGAGCATCAACAGAAACGAAACCAGCAGAACCAGTGGGGCGGCAAATGAAAAGATTCGAGGCATTACTCGGATGCCCGTTGTCGCAAGTCGCAAGTCGCAGGTCGAAGGTCGAAGATCTGCAATTGCAGGAGCTGCTGTCTCAGACTGACCAAACCACAGGGGACCCTGGGAACACGGGCACCATTAGGGCCTTCGAAAATGGCTCTGATTCTGCAAATGGAGGAATCATTAAATTCCCCGTGTACCCGGTGTCCTCCGTGGTTCATAGATTTTGGGACATTTGGAGAGGTTCTCCTCAGCGCCGCTTCACTTCAACAGGCCGTACTTCCGCAGAATCTCGCGCACTTGGTCGAGAGGCAGAGCATCGATCTTGTGACCCTGAAAGCCGGTCATGGTTTGCGCGCGAAACAGCGAATTGTACACAGCTTCTTCTGTCGCCTCGATTGCTGCTTCAAATAACGGAGAGACCGCATCATTTCTTACCTCTTCGTAACTTTCTGTCCCCCCTTCCGCCTGATGCCTCACCCTTACGGATCTTGCAGTGCTGAATGCGATCGCATAATCGCCGCTTCCATTGCTGAAGCTGGAACCGGTGCGCGCCAGACCCATCACGGCACGACGGGCAAGACGCATCAGGTTACGATGAGTAAGCGGCGCGTCCGTGGCGACAACAATCATGCAGGAGCCGCCGGCCCCGTTAAGCACAGCGCGTTTGTTGAAAGTGCCGGCCTGGGCATCGGCCGAAGCCCCGCTTTGCTTGGTGTCTTTGAACTGCTTTAGATAATAACGATCCAGTTCCACGCCGACGGGCGCGCCTCCGATTTGCAGTGTCCCTCCGTAATTCGTTTGTACCAGCACACCCAAGAGGTACCCGCCCAGCGCCGAGGGCAAGCGGCGAGATGCCGTCCCAATGCCGCCTTTAAAACCGAAACACTGCGTGCCGGTGCCCGCTCCGACATTTCCTTCAGCAGGCGGGCCTCCTCGCGCATTTCTTATGGCAGCGATAACGTCGGCCGGCTGAATTACCCGGGCGCGAATGTCGTTGAGAAACCCATCGTTGGTTTCACCGACTACGGCATTGGCAGAGGCGACCTTTTCATTTCCAGGCAATGCAAGCAGGTAATCAAGGATGGCGTCGACCGCACGGGCCACCGAAAGCGTGTTAGTGAGGACAATGGGAGATTCCAAGTTTCCCAGCTCGTTGACCTGCGTCGATCCTGCCAGCTTTCCAAAACCATTGGCTACGTAAACGGCCGCAGGCACTTTATCCTGAAAGATATTGCCGGCATGGGGAAGGATTGCGGTAATACCGGTTCTCACGGAGTCTCCCTGGATGCGAGTCACCTGGCCCACGAGAACGCCGGGCACATCGGTGATGGCATTCAGCGGGCCGGGCTCCAAAACGCCCACTCGAACTCCAAAGTCCCGCGCGCGAGGACGCTCTGAACCTTGAGCGGAGAGAAAGGTACAGAGCCAAATGCCAAAACAGGTCATCAGTCGAATCATTTTCCCAAAGACAACAAAAGCGTCATTGGTCATCAGTCATTGGAAACCAAGAATGCGAAGCGTAGTCCCAGAGGGACCGTGAAGTTTGGACATCTTACGCCTCCGCTGGGCTCGTCCCAGCGGAGCGGGAGATTGTTCACTAGAAAAGGGCGCGAAATTTACCAAAATGGGCCTCAGAAAATGCCCAAACTCCCTGTTCCGGAGGGAGCATTTTCGCCTACGGTCCTGTTCGGCCTTGCTTGCCTTTTATGGATTGCTCGACGGCAGGCAATGCCTTGAGCACCACTTCACCCACCTGGCGCAGGCTATCCGGGCTGATTTTATCCAGAGTATCTTCAGCCGTGTGCCAGTAGTTGTTATTGGGACCATAATCGTAGTCGATGATGTCGATGGAAGGGATGCCTTCCGCCAAGAACGGCGTGTGGTCATCCATCATTGCCTGAGTTCCCTGTACAAATCCGGAATAGTTTCCTTGAAATGCCGCCGCCCAAAACAAATCCACCAGCCACCTGGTCGAAGAAAGATCCCGCTTAATGTCTAGATCCTTATCGCCCACCATGTCCAGGAGGACAAAAGCTTTGATGCGGGGAAGCTCCCCGCGCGCCCGAAGATCTCTCACAAACTCGCGGCTTCCGTACAAACTGTCTGTGTCGCTCCACTGCCGGATCGCTTCTTCTCCATCAAAAAACACAAACCAGTACTCAAAACCCGACTTCGGCTGTGCCAGCACTCGCGCCAGCTCCAACAGCAGCCCGGTGCTGGAACCGCTATCGTTGGCGCCCACGAAGGTAAAACTGTCAGCCGGCAGGGTGTCATAGTGGCTCCCTAAGATGATCACTGGTTTGTTGGAAGCTTGCTGGCGTGCAATGAGATTTCTCATCTTCATCGTCCCCTTTGGAGTGATGGCGTCAAAGGTCTGAACTTCCAACTCCAAAGGCAGCTTCTTTACTTCCGACTGGATGTAATCCTCCGCCTTCTGGTGAGCTTCGCTTCCCACCGGACGGGGACCATAGGACACCAGTTGACGCACGTGAGCAAAGGCTCGATCGGCATCCAGGCCGGTGTCGTTTCCCTGCCCCGCGCTCCGCATTCCTCCTGAACAGTTGAACAGCAACAATAGCGCAATACTGGCAAACTGAATTCTTCTTGGCATAGCGAGTTCAATTTTACGCTGTAACCCCGGCTATGCTAAGATTTTTCGCTCTTGAGCCATAATAAGTCGCCTATCCGGGCCAGTACCCGAGGAGCCTTCGCTTATGAAAGTGTTCGAGCCTGAAAATATTCGTAACATCGCGTTCATAGGGCATGGCGACGCCGGCAAAACATCCTTGGTGTCTGCCATTCTTTACTCAGCCGGCGCCGTCAATCGTCTGGGAAGAGTCGACGATGGAACCACCGTCACCGATTACGACGAGGATGAAATTGCGCGCAAAATCACCCTGAACTCCGCGCTCGCCTTTTGCGAATGGAATAAAACAAAGATCAATCTGATTGATACACCGGGGTATCGGGCTTTCATGCATGATGCTAAATCCGTTTTGCCGGCGGCTGAGGCCGCCGTCGTCGTTATCGACGCTGTAAGCGGAGTAGAAGTGCAAACCGAACTGGTGTGGGATTATGCGGGCGAGTTCGAACTTCCGCGCTTAATCGTCATCAACAAGATGGACCGCGACCGCGCGAGCTTTGAGCGCACCATGCAGTCAATTGAATCTACCTGGGGAAGGATCGCCGTTCCCATTCAAATCCCCATTGGCGAAGAAAAGAATTTCAAAGGCGTGATCGACTTGCTCAGAAATCGGGCCTATGTCTACCGGACGGATGGATCGGGCAACTTCACCGAGCAAGACATCCCTGAGGACCGGGCGGATTCAGCGTCGTCGATGCGCGAGAAGCTGATCGAAATGGTTGCTGAATCCAACGATGCTCTGATGGAGAGATTCTTCGAATCCGGCACGCTGGCCGAAGAAGAAATTATTTCCGGCCTCAAAGAGGGAGTACTGGCAGGGAAGGTCGTCCCGGTGATGATTACTGCGGCAACTGCCAATGCCGCAGTCAAGCAGTTGCTGGACCACATCGTTGAGCTGGTGCCTTCGCCGCTCCAGCGCCAGCCGGTACAGGCGACAAACCCCAAAGCTAAGGAACCGGCATCAGTAAAGATCGATCCTACTGGACCGCTTGCAGCTTTCGTATTCAAAACCATTGCCGATCCATTCGCAGGACGTATTTCTCTTATTAAGGTCTTCTCCGGATCGCTCAAGTCAGACAGCTCCGTCCACAATGCCACACGCGATTCAGTAGAGCGACTGGGGACTCTCCAGATCATGCAAGGCAAGTCCCATGAGAGTGCTTCAGAAATTAAGGCGGGCGATATCGGCGCCGTTGCCAAACTCAGAGATACCGCTACTGGGGATACTTTGGCCGACAAAGCGCATCCGGTCCTGTTCAACAAGGTCACGTTTCCCGAACCTGCAATCAGTTTCGCCATTGAACCGAAAACCCGCGGCGACGAGGACAAGATTAGCAGCGCGATGGCCAGGATCCTGGAAGAGGACGGCTCGCTCCGCTTCGAAAGAGATCCGCAAACCAAGGAGTTCCTGCTCTCCGGTTCCGGACAACTGCACGTCGAAGTTACCGTGGAAAAGCTGAAGAAGAAGTACGGCGTAGGCGTCACTTTGAAGCCGCCGAAAGTCCCTTACCGCGAAACCATCACTGCCAAGGCCGAAGCCCAGGGACGCCACAAAAAGCAAACCGGGGGCCACGGCCAATACGGCGACTGTTGGATCAAAATGGAGCCGATGGGACGCGGAGAGGGATTCGCCTTTGAAGACGAGGTATTTGGCGGCGCCATTCCCAGGAACTTCATTCCTGCCGTCGAAAAGGGAATCGTCGAGTCTGCGCAGCGCGGATTCGTGGCAGGTTATCCGGTGGTGGATTTCAAGGTGATTCTCTTTGACGGTTCCTATCACGACGTAGATTCGTCAGAACTGGCCTTCAAGATCGCCGGCTCGCTGGCTTTTAAGAAAGCTATGGAACAAGCCAGACCTGTTTTGTTGGAGCCAATCATGAATGTGGAGGTTCAGGCTCCCGAGGAATTTGCGGGAGACCTGATGGGAGATCTGAATGGCCGGCGCGGACGGATCCAGGGAATGGATGCCAAAGGTCATACCCAGCTCATTCATGCTCAGGTGCCGCTGGCTGAGATGCTCAATTACGCCCCGGTTCTCACGTCGATGACAGGAGGCCGCGGAAGTTATCACATGGAGTTTTCGCGGTACGATACGGTACCGGCTCACATCGCCAGCAAAATCATAGAGGAGCGAAAGGGGAGTGGTGAAGAGACTCCAGCGTGATTGTTGGGTGT
>DASXTB010000382.1:0-6419 GCA_036505615.1 Acidobacteriota bacterium | reverse complement strand
TGAGACCGTCCCGTTTGGACAGGGGGATGCGCCGATCAAGGAAGTTCTCGGCCTGTTGAAGAAACACAAATGGAAGATACCGGCTAATATTGAATACGAGTACAGGGGCGGAGATACGGTTGAGGAAGTAAAGCGGTGCCTTGCCTACTGCAAGCAGGCGCTGGCTTGATTTAAGTCGCAGGTCGGAAGTCGCAGGTCGCAGGACATGGGTCGACAGCAAACGGAATTCTGCTCTCTGAAAAAATTGGTTGCAAGTTCGATGCGCAAATTTTGGTTTGTGGCACTGCTACTCTTGATGGTATTTCCGCTTTCCGCCGCAAAGAGGAAAGACAAAGAGAAAGGTTGGATTGATCTGTTCAACGGAAAAGACCTCTCCGGCTGGCATCTGCGCAAGGCCGACGGACTCGATGGATGGAAGGTGCTGCCCGACGGAGTGTATGAAAACACCAAGCCGAGCACGGACCTGATGACCGACGGTGAGTTTTATGACTTTCAGTTGCACGTGGAGTTCAAGATTCCGCCAGGCAGCAATTCCGGAGTCTACATGCGGGATAAATACGAAATCCAGATTTTCGACAGCTACGGCAAGCCGGTTGCCATTAACGGCTGCGGGGCGCTGTACCGGAAGGTGGCACCGGCAGTGAACGTTTGCGGTCCTGCCGGAGAGTGGCAAAGCTTCGACATGACTTTTGTCGGACGCCGGCTGACTGTTTTTCACAACCAAAGAAGGATCCACGACAATATCGATGTCGGGCCCACGGGAACCGGCGCCGCCAGCAATCGCGAAGACAGCCCCGGACCTCTTCGGCTTCAGGGAGATCATGACTCCGTGTCGTTCCGCAACCTTCGCATCCGGCCGATTTCGAAGGAGGAGGGGGAAAAGCTCCTTAAGAACTACTCAAAGATTGAAGAACAGAAATAATCTCATTAAATTCTCCGATGTTCCCCGTGGTTCATAATTTTGAGGCACTCTAACCTCGCCGACCAGAGGCAGGCGGCACAGCCGCCAAAGCTTCAATTCTAAATGATCGAGATTATCCGGCCTTTCTCCCCGCGCCGATTCAAGGTAGTTGTCTTCGATTTCGATGGCACGCTTTCGCTGCTGCGCACCGGCTGGCAGCAGATCATGGTGGATCTGATGTTTGAGACGCTGAATTGTCGCCCTCCAGAATCGGAGAGCCGGCAATCCGGCGGCGCAGAGCTTACCGCACAACAAAGTCCTGGACCCAAAACCAGGAACCCGAAACCAGATCGAAGGGTGCTGCGCGAGCTGGTCGATCAGTCGACAGGACGCCAGACGATCGATCAGATGCTGATACTGGCTGATCTGATGCGATCACAGCGGACTGTTCCCGCTGCCTCGACCGATTCCGGACTGAGCCAGGAGGCGATTCGCTACAAGCACATTTATCTGCGGAGACTGAAGCAGCATATGGCGAGCCGGCTTGTGGCCCTCCAGTCAGGACGTTGCCCTGCGCAAAACTTCCTGGTGGCGGGCGCTTCGGAGTTCCTGCAATGGTTATCCAACAAAGGCTGCGTCCTTTGCCTGATCAGCGGAACCGATCAACGGGAGGTGCTCCAAGAAGCAAGGTTGCTTGAGATTGACCAGTTTTTCGGCTCTCGAGTTTTCGGCGGTTTGGACGAAACAGGAGCATTTAGTAAGCTGGGCGCCATGCGTCAAGTCCTTTCCGAGTGCAACAGCCACTCCCAGGTGATGATTGCGTTTGGCGATGGAATTGTCGATATTCGGAGCGCCAAGGATTTGGGCACACTCGCCATCGGAGTGGCTTCCAATGAAGACCAAGGTCACGGACTCAATGCCGGCAAGAGACTACAATTGATCTCGGCGGGCGCAGACGCGGTCATAGGAGATTATTCCGGTTACGCCGAGTGGGGTCCCAGGCTGTTCGGCGGGCAGGCTACAGACAAATAGCCGCGAGCGGCGTAAAGAATTGTAGCCGTGGCCTGTGACGGGCATGTTGTCCAAATTCGTCGCCATCTGTAGGGGCGGCTCGCGAGCCGCCCGTCTTACAACGAAATCGGCATACTCCGGCGGGCGGTTCACGAACCGCCCCTACAGACTGGTGCTCGCTGCCTTTTCGGTTAAAATCTCCTCTCAACCATGCCTTTTAAATTCTTCGACCGCTCGCAGTTAAAGCTAAAATCCCTCTCGGAGCGAAAACATCTCATTGGGCTAAATCATTTTCTCCAATTAGAGGGCCCCATTCCACATTTTGAGCATCCGCATCTTCCACTGCTGGCGGAGCGAATTGTTTCCGCGCACAAACGGGGGGCGCCGGTGATCCTGATGATGGGTGCCCACCTGTTGCGTGCCGGTGTCTCCAGGCAAATCATCGATCTGATGCAGCGAGGGATCCTTTCGCACATCGCTATGAATGGAGCCGGTCCAATCCATGACTATGAGATGGCGCGCATCGGCGCTACGACCGAGAGCGTCGCCGAATATATTGCTCGCGGTCAATTCGGCCTGTGGACCGAGACGGGAGAAATCAACGATTGGATAACGCGAGGCGTTAACGAGAACCTGGGATTCGGTGAAATCGTCGGTCGTGGCATCAAGGAAAACCGCCTTCCCCACCGAGAGATCAGCATCCTGGCAGCCGGCTATCACCTGCAGGTTCCCGTCACTGTGCACGTCGGCATCGGTTACGACATCATTCACGAGCATCCGTCGTGCGACGGCTCCGCGGTGGGCGAGACTTCCTACCGGGATTTCCTGATCCTCGCGCAGAGCGTAACTCGACTGGAAGGCGGCGTGTTGCTCAATTTCGGATCTTCGGTCATGGCTCCGGAGGTTTTCCTCAAAGCCCTGGCGATGGCTCGAAATGTCGCGCATCAGCATGGAACGCGCATCGCGTGCTTCACAACCGCTGTGTTTGATCTCATTCCATTGGAGGGAAACCTGCGGGAAGAAGCGCCTCGCGATGATCCTCGATACTACTACCGGCCTTATAAAACCATGCTGGTGCGAACCGTGACCGAGGGGGAGAGTTTCTACGTACAGGGCGATCATCGCCTGACGTTCCCCAATCTTTATCGCCTGATTGTTGACGGTCTGACGTCAGGCATGTAAGAAGACGACTCCTCCAGTCAATAATGGAGGATGTTGAAGACCGGCTGCGTCCACAATCTTGCCAAACTTGAAGACCGCCGTGTCCTTTGTGTCTATGGTGGTGCAAAACGATTGAACCACAAAGGACACCAAGGACACGGCGCAAGAAGCGACCCGTGTTACCTGGTTAAACAATATCATCGGAACAGAGTTCGCCATGAATAGCACCCGGCTTCGCACCCTCCTTCGCAGAATCCGTGGCAAACACGTCCTGGTAATCGGCGATTTTTTTCTCGATAAATATCTTGCCATTGATCCCGCATTAAAGGAAACCTCACTGGAGACGGGGAAACCAACCCACCAGGTTGTCGCCGTGCGAACCAGCCCGGGTGGAGCGGGCACGGTGACATCAAACCTGGCCGCCCTGAATGTCCGAACCTTCGCGCTTGGCATCAGGGGCGATGATGGAGAAGGCTGGGAACTCGCTGGAAACCTGCAGGCGACAGGAGTCAATATCGATGGCCTCCTTTCCATCAAAGGCCACACCACGGGAACCTACATCAAGCCGATGTTGCAATCGCCGCTTGGAGAACAGGAAGCCGAAAGACTCGACATAAGGCGCCGCCACCCACTCCATCCCGGAACCTTACAAGTCGTTATCAAGACACTCCACAACATGATCGGCCGGATGGATGCAATCATCGCCGTGGATGCTGTTCCGGAAAACTTTGGTGTAATAGGCAAGAAGGTTCGCAGAGAAATTGCCAGGCTCGGACGAACTTTTCTCATCGTGGCGGATTCCCGCTGCAGGACGGAGTTGTTTCGCAATGCGATCATCAAACCCAATTTGCTCGAAGCAGCGGCGGCCGCCGGCAGGCGCAAGCCAAAGCGCCTATCACAACGCTGGATCGAATCGACTGCCCAAGTATTGTCGAGCAAGACCGGCCGCCCGGTCTTCATCACTGCGGAGGCGGAGGGAATATTTGTCTTTGACGGCCGTTGTTTGACGCAGGCGCCGGCCTTGCCTACACGCGGCCTTATCGACATTGTGGGCGCGGGCGACTGCGTAGCTGCCGCCATCGGTGCGTCTCTTTGCGCCGGCGCCACATTGGCCGAGGCAGCCGAAATCGCAAACCTGGCGGCATCAGTGGTAATACATAAGTTGGGAACCACCGGGACGGCAACGCCGGCGGAGATTTTGAAGGTCTATTCTCTGGTCGGCGGCTAGCCCGCGAGCAGGTCAACAGGTCGCAGAAGGTGGAAAGCGGACGGCAGAAAGCAGAAGGCGGAAGGCGGAAGGCGGAAAGCAGAAGGCGGAAGGCAGAAGGCGGAAGGCAGAAAGAAGAAGGCGGAAGGCGGAAGGCGGAAAGCAGAAGGCGGAAGAAATGTGCGTGCCGCTTTAGTTAGAAGGAAATTCATGCGTGGTGTCCGTTGTGTCCTTGGTGGTGAAAGAAAACCACAGAGGACCTAGAGCGGCACGGCCACAACCGAAGGAAAAGCCGTCTACGGACACGTTCACGACCACGGCTACGTCTACGGTAACGAAAGACAATTCCGAAAGAGCCGCCAACAGTAAGCGCTGTCGTGGACGTTGACGTGGTCGTGAACGTGCGCGTAAACGGTGGTTTCCGTTCATTTCTCCAGCCGCTGAACTGCGTAAGCGGCGGCTCCCTGGCAGACAGCGTCTTCGCCCATCGAAGAGGGAACGATTCTCGCCCGGTCCCGAAACATCCCAAAAGTGTGGCGGCGAGCATGGTTGCGGATGCGCTCCAATAGTGGTTCTCCCGCATGGGCCACTCCGCCACCGACAACGATTACGTCTGGGTTGAAAAGACTGGCAGCGATTCCCAAACCCTGCCCCAGTCTCTTGCAAACTTCCTCTACTACGTTGGTTGCATCAGGGTCACCGCGCAGGAACGCGTCCAACACTGCCCGCGCATCGGGAAAGCGATCTCCCGAAAACTCTCTGGCGCGCGCTGCAATGGCCGGCCCCGAGCAGTAAGCTTCGAGGCAACCAAAGCTGCCACAAGCGCAGGCCGGGCCTTCGGGATCCAGGACCATATGACCGAATTCGGCTTCTCCAATGTCGGCGAGGGCAACAATCTTTCGCTCATGTACCAGCCCACCACCGCATCCAGTGCCAACTGTGACGTAAAAGACGGTCGAGGATCCTCTTCCTGCCCCGAAGAGAGCCTCACCCAGGGCAGCACAGTTACAGTCGTTCTCAATGAAAGCAGCAACTCCGAAGTGCGCGTGGAAATGTTTGACCGGATCAACTTGATTCCAGCCAGATTCACTATAGGAGATCAACGGTCGCTGTGTCGCCCGTGACACGGGGCCACCGAAACCGTAGCCCACAGCGAGAAGCGAGGTCGGCGCGGAAGAAAGCAGTGCTTCGCCCAGCTGACACAATTCTTGTAGTGTCTCGGCTGCAGTCTGCTTCGGACGCCGCAAGTTCCTGCTGCCCTGCAGCAGTCGTCCTGAATCGTCTGCCAGCGCGGCAACCAACTTCGTGCCGCCGGATTCAAAGGCGAGAATGGACATAGTAAAAGGTTCGTGGTCAGTTGTCAGTTGTCAGTATCTAGTTGCGGGTCGCCGGTTGTCAGTGGTCAGATTTGTCGGTTTTGTCATCACAAATAAATTTCGGCCTGTTGACTTGCTGACCTGCTGAACTCTTCTTTGCCTCTTACATTTCCGACGGTCAATTGCGCTCCTCTATTATAGTAAGGAGCCTATTGGGAGAATAACGATGTCTAAAATCGAGTATTTGAAGAAATTCAAGCAGGCGTCGTTGGAAGCAATTCAAAAAATAAAGGAGGAAGAAATCGCCTCCATCATCGAAGTACTGGATCAGTGCCGGCGCGCGCGCAGGCAAATCTTCCTGATTGGCAATGGAGGCAGCGCTGCCACGGCTACTCACTTTGCCAACGACCTGGGCAAGGGCGCCTCCGCCTTGGAGCCTCGCTTCCGTGTCCTATCGCTCACCGACAACGTATCCTGGATAACCGCCCTGGCCAATGACCTGGACTATTCCCAAGTATTTGTCGAGCAACTCAAGAATTATGCGCAGCCTGGAGATGTTGTTGTGGCTTTCAGCGGAAGCGGCAACTCGCCAAGCATCATTGCTGCCGTGGAGTGGGCCCGAAAACATAAATGCGTCACCATAGGAGTTACTGGAAGGCCGGGCGGCAAGCTTGCGGGCGCCGCTGAAACTACACTGCTCATCGAGTCGCCCCACATGGCTCACATCGAGGAAGGTCACTTCATTGCGCAGCACTTGATCGGGTATTACTTTATGGAGAATCCGTTGTAGGGTGTTGGGTGTTGGGTGTTGGGTGTTGGGTGT
>DASXTB010000381.1:0-20054 GCA_036505615.1 Acidobacteriota bacterium | reverse complement strand
TTCTTGTTTTTTTATGCTGGAGCTACAACGGGCCTCTTCAGGCCGAAGATAGCCTCCACCCTCTTGTTGACGCTATCCAAAACCGCTATGACGCCATTCGAAGCTTCAGCGCCGGGTTCACACAGATTTACCGCAGCGGCTTCAGTGAAGAACAGGAATCCGGAATCGTATACATGAAAAAGCCGGGAAGGATGCGCTGGGAGTACACCAATCCCACTATCAAACTCTTCGTCGCCGACGGAAAGAAGACTTATTTTTATGTGCCGCGCGACAAACAGGTAACAGTGGCGGAGTGGAGCCTGGATTCCGCCTCGACGCCGCTGTTGTTCCTCCTCGGTCGGGGGCATCTCCAGCGGGACTTTGAGTTTGCCGAAGCAACGAACGAACCAAAGCTTGCGGGCGGCGACACTATTCTAATTTTGACTCCCAAGACCGAGCAAACCAGCTTTAAGGAAGTTTTCTTGGAAGTTCGCCGGAGCGATGCCGACATTCTGCGCCTTTCGATCGTGGAACATAACGGCAACCGAAATGATTACCTTTTGCGCTCGTTTCGGGCAAATATCCCGATCGCCGACGAAAAGTTCCGGTTCAAAATTCCGAAGGGTGTAGAAGTTATTCAGCAGTAGAGCGTCAGTGGTCCGTGGTCCGTTGTTCATTGTCAGTTGCACAGGGGATTCGTGAACGGTACAAACCTAGTGCGGCTAAGGTCGACCCGGGGCGGCACTCGTCCCGCGTTGCGAGACCGGCTTTGCCCCCGGCTACTCTATGTGACGCCTTCGGGGTCCAGGCGCCGCGAAGCGGCGCTATTGGAGAGACGCCCGGTGGGGCGTCTCCTGCACGATGAGAGATTGCGCAGGAGACGGCCCTCCGGCCGTCTCTCCAAAATGTCCAAACCCGAGTGACGCCTTCGGCGTCCAGACAACTGGCGACGGACAACGGCCTACTGACGAAGCCTCACTTGATCAGACCCAGCCGACTCACGCCATCCAACTTTTCCGGACTGTGCAGATTCAGGAACTGCGCCAGCGTCGGCGCAATATCGGTTGTGTGTGCCTCCGCCGATACTCGTTGCTGCTTCCAGGCGGGACTGTAGAGAATGATCGGCACGCGGCGGTCGTAGGGATAAACAGAAATGTGAGAGGTCCCGGCGCGCCCAAAGCTGGGCAGGATAAACTCTTTGAACTGTATAAAAACGTCGCCGCTCCGGTCAGGATCAAAGCTGTTACGAAACAGTCCCAGCACCCCGTCCCGCTCGCCTGAGTCGAGTTCCAGATCGGCGCGGCTATAGACTGCGGCCACGACCGGACTCCCGCTCAAGTATTCCTTGATCGCGTTTTCCACATCCGATCGAAGCAGGTTGTGACGCGCCACAGCCGGGTAGTTCAGGTAAAGATTCAAGCTGCCGTAGAAAGTCACCCAGTTTTCCTTGAACTTGAACTTCTGGCTGAGGTGAGCATTGAGATTCTGGAACAGCAGAATGTCCTGCTTGCGCAAACGGGAAGATTTTGTGCCGCGCGCCGCGAGCTGTTCCGGCAGCGGAAGGACACCGTGATCGGCACTCAGCACGATCAAGGAGTTTCGCAGTCCCACCTGCCCGTCCACAAACTTGAGGAAGCTCCCCAGGCTCTGATCCAGACGCAACAACTGATCGGCGATTTCGTGGCTCCAGGGGCCATAGGCGTGCCCAATAATGTCGGTAGCGCTCAAACCGACGCAGAGGAGATCCGTTTCGCCGCGCATTCCCAGCTTGTTTGCGCGGATCGCTTCCTGAGAAGCAGTCAATATCAGCTCATCCAGAAACGGCGTTTGAGTAAAGGCGTTATAGAAAGCCGCGCCTGCGCTCACCGAAAGCCCTCCGATCGGATGGGGAAAAGTGGGATCCGGGGCATCCTCTTCAGCCACGAAGTCCTGGCCAAACTGATTGTAGAACTCGCTCGGCTTCAGATAATCCCAGGTCTTTCCCAAATACGCTGCCGGAATGCGCTTTCGATTGAGCGCCTCCATCCAGGATGGATACTTTTTCAAATAATAAGTGCTGCTGGCAAATCGTCCGTTGGAGGTGTTGTACCAGTAAACTTCATCAGCCGTCTGGCCGGCCATCAGAATGGCGCTTCGATCCTTTCCAGAAATGGAAATCACGCGGGATCCAACCGAAAGATCCTTCAACCAGTCTCCCAGTGTGGTGGCTTTAAAATTTTTGGGCGAACGTCCTTCCGCCTTCGGATCCTGAATGATGGGAGCATTGTCGTCCTGTACGCAGTACACCACGGTCCCATGTTCGCGGTCATACCAGTCGTTGGAGACAATGCCGCTGTGCCCGGGATTCATTCCCGAAAGCAATGTCGAATGGCCGGGGCCTGTCTCCGTCACTGCATGGTTTTGATAGCCGTTCTCAAAAACCACGCCGTTCTCGCTGAGCCACTTCAGTCCACCCGAGTAATAATCCTGGAACCGAGTAAGATAATCGGCGCGCATTTGATCGACACTGATCATCAAAATGAGCTTGGGCCTGGCCGCAGCCTCTGGTTGAGCCGCCGAGGCCATTTGCTGGACATGCAGAGCGACGGCCAAAACAGAAAGAGCTGCAAGCAGGCAAAAGATCCCTTTCCACCAAGATTTGCAGGCTGTGTGGACCCCTGCGCGATTCTGTTTTTCTACAAACGGTTTCAATGCCCTCATTTGCGTCCTTTCAGTTTCACAGCTCCCAGCGCATCAGGATGCTTCCCCAGGTAAAGCCCGCGCCGAAACTTGCCAGCAATATCAGGTCTCCCTTTTTTACGCGCTTTTGCTCCATCGCCTCAGCCAGCCCGATGGGAATAGTGCCGGCTGTTGTGTTGGCATATTTTTGAATGTTCACCAGTAACTGGTCTTCGCGTAGATTGAGTTTGTCGGCGCTCGCCTGGATGATGCGAAGATTGGCCTGATGCGGAACATAGAGCGCCAGGTCAGCAGGCGTGTATCCATGTTTCTGCAGTATCTCTCTGGAAATTTCCACCATCCCCTTGATGGCGAACCTAAACACCTGCTTGCCGTCCTGATGAACATAGTGCATGTTGCGATCGATCGTTTCATGAGACGGAGGGTAAAGGCTGCCGCCAGCGGGCATATAGAGGAATTTCCCTCCGCTTCCGTCACTCTTCAGCAGAAAATCGAAGATCCCTTTTTCGCCATCTTCAGCCGGCTCAAGAAGCACTGCCCCCGCCCCGTCTCCAAACAGAACACAGGTGGAGCGATCCTGGAAGTTGATGATCGAACTCATCACATCGGAGCCGACAATCAAAACTCTCTGGTGTACTCCGGTCCGAATGAATTGCGCGCCACTGGCCAGCGCATAAAGAAAACCGGAGCACGCGCCCGAAAGATCAAACCCCCAGGCGCGGGTCGCCCCGATTTTTTCCTGGAGCACGCAGGCCGTGGAGGGAAAAAACATGTCCGGCGTGACTGTGGCAACGATAATCAGGTCAATTTCTTTCGGACCGATCCCGCGTTGTTCCAAACATTCTTTTACCGCAGCGGCGGCCAGGTCACTGTTGGCCTGGCCATCGGAGACGATCCGGCGCTCGGATATACCAGTACGCTCGACAATCCACGAATCGGAAGTGTCGACCATTCTCTCCAGATCGCTGTTGGTCAGCCGCATTTCAGGCAGGTACTTGCCCACCGCGGTTATCTTGGCGTTACGGGACACTGCGCTCCTTCCACAAAGTGTTCGATAACAAAGAGTATCAATCTAAACCGTCCTTAGCTGTAGAATTCTGCGTCAACGGCAGGCAAAATCAAGATTAATTTCCCTCGGGATTCCGGCACTATTTTGCCAGACCCTCGAAAGTCTGCGTAAACATAATGGAAATCTCCTTAGTCATCGGTTTAAGAATCTTGCTAGAAAAACAAGACGTGACACGTTTGTGTGTCACGAGGATCATAAGGAATATCAAGAACTATCGAGGTTGCCACCCAATCTTGTTATAAACGTTTCGGTAAATGCCCCGTGTTCCTAGTGTCCCCAGTGGTTCAGAGTTTTGAGACAGCCTCCAAGCCTCGCCACCAGAGGCAGGCGGCTGAGCCGCCACTTTGCTCCGCATGAATGGCCAAGCCCCGTGTCGCCGCCGTGAAGCATATCAGCCCAAGCTATAATAGGCAGTGGAGAGTTTCTCGCGACAAACGGCCGAACTGGCGAATATTCATAACAAGGATTCCGCCAGGCGTCGAAGATAATCGTCAAAAGAAAGGGAGAGCTTCAAATGGCAAGGGACGACAGTAAGTTGAATGGGCTGATATTGCTGTTGGCTGGAGTGGCTGCGGGCGCCGCTCTCGCCTTATTGTTTGCTCCACAGGAAGGGAAGAAAACTCGCCGGGATTTGCAAAAGCTCGGCAGGCGCGCTCGAGACCGGGCCTCGGAGTTTCAATCAGAATTGCGCGATCTGGTTGAGGGAGTAATCGAAACTACCACGAGCGGACTGGACAAAGGCAAAGAGGTCACAGATAAGATTCGAGGCGATGTAGTAGACATCCTGGAGAGCGGGCGAAAGATCCTGGAGAACGAGAAAAGCCGAGTCCAAAGACTGTTTAAATGAACATTTCCTCATCCTGGGAAAATGTCCCTGTTCCTTCTTTTTCCTTCTTGTCGCGTTTCTTGGAAAAGAGGTAGTCAAATCCCGTGCGAATGCCTTTGATCAGAGAGGCAATTTCCATGGCGGGGACCAGGACGTCGCGCTGGATGCCGGCAGTAGTTTGTTCAAACTTCTGGACCGTATCGGTTACGACGTAGTCCAGTTTGCTGGCCTGCATTTTGACGGTTTCTGTCATTTCTTGAACGAAAGAGTCTATCTCGCCGGCGCGACGGCGGGCAATTTCCACTATCTCGCCAACATTGTCGCTGACTGACTTGGCGACGCCCGAGAGCGGTCTCAAAGAATCGACCAGTCCGCTGACCTGAAGCATCAACTGATTTCCTCGCCGCTCCAGGGCATTTAAGACCCTCTCTGTTTGCATCATGCTTGATTTGAGGCGGCTAGCGATCGTCAACAAAGCAATTCCCTGCAAAAGGAACGCGACTGCCGTCAATGCCACCAGCGCCAGCATCCAGCCCGTGTTAGTCACACCTGTTCTCCGGAGAGCTATTCCTGCCGCAATTTGGACTTTTCGTCGCGGTAGGCCGATTTGCCAGCCTCAATGGCGGCGGCCAACTGATCTTTCTGACGATTGATGACCTCAACACCCCGATCGACCAGTTCGTTTGCCTGACTTTGCAGATTCCGGCTTTTAGTCCCAACCACATCGACCACTTCCCGACTCTTGGTAGTCAAGTAGTCGGCGCCTTCCCGGGCTTTCGTGCCGATCATGTCGCGCGTTTCCTTTCCCGATTTGGGCGCCATCAGCAGAGCTACCGAAGCTCCGACAAAGCTCCCGATCAGAAAGTAAAGGAAGTTTTCACCTGACTTGCTCATGATATTTACCTCCGAATAGAACGGTTAATCGGAAAATAGTAAGCTACCACAGCCAATCATCTTAGCATCAATTGGCTGCGCCGGCTTAGATGGAAGCGAATATTTGAAAAATATCAAGGGCAAACCAAAAATTGCTTTAACCATCGCGGGATCCGACAGCGGAGGCTGCTCCGGCATTCAGGCCGATCTTAAGGTTTTCCGAAACTTGATGGTTCACGGAGCATCGGCCATCACCTGTGTCACCGCACAGAACACCTGCGGCGTTCAGAAACTTGCTGTCCTTTCGCCGCACCTAATTAAGGCACAGATTGGCTCGGTAATTTCCGACCTGGGGTGCGACGCGGCGAAAACGGGAATGCTCGGCAACCGCGCAACTGTCAGAACCGTTGCTGCCGCTGTTAAGCAGTTCAACATCAGGAATTTAGTGATCGATCCTGTCATGGTTTCCAGCTCGGGTCTGGCGCTTCTGCAGGCGGGAGCCGTAAGTGCTCTGGGCCAAGAGCTGATCCCGCTTGGCCGGCTCGTGACGCCCAATTTGCTGGAGGCCGAGAGACTAACGAAGGAATCGGTTCGGACATTGCGAGGGATGGAGCGCGCCGCAGCCATGATTTTCGACCGCACCGGCTGTCCTGTCCTGATTAAGGGAGGACACTTGCCGGGGCCTGCGATCGACATATTCTACAATGGCGCTCGTATCGTCCGTTTTGCCGGCCCGAGGATTCGCACCAGGAATACCCGCGGCACCGGCTGTACGCTGTCAGCGGCCATTGCGGCGTTTCTTGCCCGCCAGGAGTCTCTCGAAGAAGCAATTGCCCAAGCCAAAGATTATGTCGTCGCGGCGCTCAAGAATGCATACAAGGTAGGACAGGGACCGGGGCCCGTCGGGAGTTTCGAATGAGGAATTTCGAATGGCGAATTTCGAACGGCGAATTTCGAATGCAAGACGCGAAATTGGGGGAGAGGGGACAGAGAGTGTCTCAAAACTACGAACCACGGGGGACACTGGGAACACGGGGAATTTAATGATTCCTTTATTAATAAGAATTTGCTGCCGATTTCGAAAGCCCTTGTGGTCCCCGTGTTCCCAGTGTTCCCCGTGGTTTCATAGTTTTGTTTTGTCATTCGTCATTCGCCATTCGAAATTCGTCATTCCGCCTCTTGTCGAAACTCGAGCTTGACCATATCCAGTATCGTGACTGTAAAGGCTACAATGACAGGACCCAGAATCAATCCAGGAAAGCCAAAAACCCAGATGCCTCCCAGGATGCCAAAGAAAATCAGCAGCGTATGAAGATCCTCAGACGTTTTCTTGATCACCAAGGGACGCAGAATATTGTCAAGCATCGGGATGCCGACCGCCCCGTAGATTGCGAGAATCAAGGCCCGTCCCCAGAAGCCGCGCAAAAATAGATAAATGGTGGCAGGGACCCAAACCAGCCCGGATCCGACCAGCGGGACCAGAGAAGTAATCGCGGTAAGCATTCCCCACAAAAGAGCATTCTGGAACTGAAATATCCAGAGTAGCAGACCCACCGAAATGCCCTGCACGGTTGCGTTGACAAAGCTTCCGAAAAAAGTGGCGAAGATGGTTTGTTTAAATCGGTCTACCATTCGGTTTGTGTGTGCGCGGCTAAGCGGCATGAGGCCCATAATTTCATGGAGGAACGTCTTGCCGTCCCTAAAGAGAAAAAAGAGTGTAAAGATCATAATGAAAAAGTCCGCAACCAGATGGGCAAATCCGGCCAGAATGACCGAACTGTTTTGCACCAGAAAAAGCCCGATCTCCCGAATTGCAGCTTCCATTCCACTGTGAAAATCCATCTGCTTGAGACCGAGCACACTTCTTATCTTGTTCCAGCCGGCGACCAAACGCTCGCTCCCTTCGATGTGAAACGTGCCCTCCTGGACGCTGGTCTGGTAGTCGGAAAAAGCGCGCTGAATTTCGTTAGATAGCGTCACGGCCAGCAGAAACGTCGGTATGATGATCAGGAAGGTTATGAAAACGCACATGAAAAAAGAGCTTAGATTGGGCTTGTGCCTGAGCTTTCGGTCAACATTTGCGTAACTGGGATAGAAAAGTGTCACAGTCACGATGGCCAGCAAAATAGGGGTCAGAAACGGCGACAAGATCCAAAGGAAAAGATACAAGACCAAGCCGAGGCATAATAGGAGAAACAGTCGAGATGCTTTCCAGCTAACGGCCATCTCGTACCTGCCGGTAATAGTCGCACACGGCGGTGAGGTTACACTGCTGGCAAAGTGGCTTGCGCGCATGGCACACCCGCCGCCCATGCCAGATCAACTGGTGAGCGAACGAGATCCAACGGTCGCGCGGTATTTGGCTCATCAGGTCCTGCTCAATCTTATCGGCGCTCTCGTTTTCAGTCAGTCCAAGGCGCTGGGAAACCCTGCGCACGTGCGTATCGACGACAATTCCGTCGGCAATGCCGTAGGCGGTCCCGAGTACCACATTTGCCGTCTTTCGCGCCACGCCAGGTAACTTCAGCAACTCTTCCATGGAACGAGGCACCCCGCCGCCGAACTCCCGGGTCAGCATCTCACCGGCCGCCTGGATGCTTTTGCTCTTATTTCTGAAAAAGCCGGTAGGGCGAATCTCCTTCTGCAAGTCTTTCAAATCAGCCTTCGCGAAGTCCCTTGCAGTTTTGTACTTCTTGAAAAGCTGGCGCGTCACCGCGTTCACTCGACGGTCGGTGCATTGCGCTGAAAGAATAGTGGCCACTAACAGCTGCAGAGGATTCTGAAACTCGAGTTCGCAGTGAGCTTCCGGATAAGACTCGTCCAAGCCCTCCAGGATTCTTTGCACTTTCTTTGAAGGCTTCCGAGCTAGCTTTCGAGGCATCAATCCCTCGTCTCAAGGATATTGATATGGTGGGTTTACAATAGCTTACCGCAAATCATTAAAGCAAGGAGGGACAATAGGTTTGCCAGATCGTGCTGGTTTCGCCGCTCCAAATAATTAACAACTTCGCAGGCGTGAATGCATCTTAGTGAATGCATCCTAATGGTCGAGGTGTTTTGTCAACAGGCTCGCTGCCCGGCGGAGGGGAAAGGCGAGGTGAGAAAACAATGAAATATAGAGTCCTGCCGGCATTGGTTTTTGCAATCATTTTCGCAGGGGCCGTCTTCTTTCTAAGTCTCGATACAAAGGCGACGCTTAAATATAAAAAGGAGACGGAGAAGAACTGCACTTTCTGCCACACCGGCATTCCGCGCCGTGGGGACGAAGATCCCCAACTGACCGAAGATGGTAAGAAGTTTAAAGAGAACGGCTACAAACTCACCGACGAGCAGAAAAAGAAACCTTCCGAAGAATCCGAGCTAGTTTCTAGTCACTAATTGTAAAAGAAGATCGCTAGCGGCTGAATGGGACATTTAAATCGCTACTGATTTTTCTGTTACAGCCCCTAGTCGAAGTACGTCCCGCTGGGAATCACCACCACGCCCCCGTCGCTCACCGTAAATCGATGCAGGTCCTCTTCCAGGTCGAACCCTACCCGCGTTCCTTCCGGTATACGCACCCCTTCGTCTACGATCACTTTCTTCAGATGGCAGCTTCGCCCGATCTCCACGTTTTCCATCAAGATCGAATCTACCACATGGCTGTAACTTCGTACCCTCACCCCGGGAGAGAGCACACAACGCTGGACCTCACCGCCACTGATAATGCACCCGGCTGAGATCACCGAGTCGTAGCCAGCTCCGACGCGCTGCTCGGACGTAAGCTGAAAAAGAAGTTTGGCCGGAGGAAGCTGCGGCTGCGCGGTCCGTATGGGCCATTCCGGATCGTAGAGATTAAACGCAGGACTGACCGATACCAGATCCATGCTCGCATGATAATAGGAATCGAGCGTTCCAATGTCGCGCCAGTATTCCGACTCCTTGCGGTTTTCGTCCAGAAACGGATGCGCATAAACCCTTTCTCCGGCTTTTACTAAAGCCGGGAGTATGTTCTTTCCAAAATCGTGTTCCGTGTCCTGTTTCGCGTCATCGATGACCGCCCGCACCAGATCCGGAGTGCTAAAGACGTAAACGCCCATGTTGATCAGTAACTCGGCCTCGCTGGTCAGCTCCTCGGGTCTTTCCGGCTTTTCAATAAATCCGGTTACGCGCCAGCCGTCACCCAACTGGAGCACTCCGAAACGGCGTGCTTCGGATATAGGGACGTGCACGGCGCCAATTGTGACGCTGGCGCCGCTTGTAACATGGGCTTCCAGCATCAGCGCATAATTCATCTTGTATATGTGATCGCCTGAAAGGATTACCACATACTGGGGTTGTTCCTCTTCAAGCAGATCGATGTTCTGGAAGACCGCATCGGCAGTCCCACGGTACCAGCTGCCGATAAAGTGCTGTTGGGGGGGAACAGAAAAAATGAATTCGTTCTTATCGTGGTTGAATATATTCCAACCGAGGCGGATATGCTTGTCCATGGAGAGCGAACGATACTGCGTCAGAACATAGATTCTGCGTAGGCCGGAATTGAGGCAGTTGGAGAGGGTAAAGTCGATGATGCGGTAGACGCCCCCGAAAGAGACCGAGGGCTTGGCTCTCCACTTTGTCAGCGGATAAAGCCTCTCCCCCTGACCGCCGGCGAGGATCAGCGTCAAGGTTCCGCGCAATAGGTGCGTGCTGTCGATCATAAGGATCTAATTGATTACCGAGCGAGTCATGACCTCGTGGACGCGGACGCAGGCATGGTCGTCGACGTTCAAGCCGCTTTGAGGCTCTGCGACGCGTTCAGCGTCGGAGGGTTTATCGGGGTGACCAACCGGCGGCGACTCCCGCAACAACGGCGGGCTTTGCCGCCGGCCATACTCTGTAAACCCTTCGGGTTTTACCGCCGGACGTGACCGGCCGTTAATGTCACTCAACCGCTTAATATTTCCAATGACGGTAAAGCGGAGAACTCGATCAAGCCGATGCAATACCCTTCTTGGTCAGGACTTCTTTAACTTTGGCTTTCAGCAGACCAAGATCTGAAGATTTAACGACGTAAGCATCCGCGGCCCAGCTCATAAAATTATTTTGATAGCCGGTATAGGCGGTATTGAGGATGACGGGAATCTTATTGCTGGTCCCGAGAATCTTGCCCAGCGCCTCAATGCCGTCCATTGCAGGCATCCTAATATCCAGAATTACCAAGTCCGGGGTGTCACTCTTCACCTTGCTCAGCGCTTCCAGTCCGTCCGCCGCCAGCAGCACTTCGTATCCAGAGTCTTGAAATTCTTTTTCGTAAAGTTTGCGAATATTCCTCTCATCATCGACGATCAAAATTCGGATTGGTTTTTTGCTCATGGGTACACCTTCGGGCCCCCAAAGCGGAAACGCCGCAGGGCCGTTCTATTGCTTCTCTTTTTACTCAGTTCTCACTTGGTATCCGACCGCCCTCAACCGGCAATCGAACACGGAATTCAGTTCCGGTTCTGACTTTGCTGGAAACCTCAATGCGTCCTCCATGAGCGTCCAAAATTTGAGCTACTACAGCCAGACCAAGCCCGGTTCCGGAAGACTTGGTAGTAAAGAACGGAGTGAAAATCTTATCCAGGTTCTCCTTCGGGATACCGCAGCCAGTATCCCTCACCTTGATTAAAACGTGCTCAGAATCCTTTCGCGTGGATACTGATATGGTACCCCCTTCATCTAGGGCATGGATAGCATTCGTTATCAAGTTGTAAAAAACCTGCATCAACTGAGCGGGATCCGCCTGCACCGGCGGAATGTCCGAGCCCAGGTCCAGACTCACCAGTATGTGTCGCTCCTGGACTTCCAGCCTCAACGCATCCAACGTCTTGTATATCATGCTGTGCACGTCCGTGGGCTGGAGCGCGGCCTGCTGTTGGCGGGAATACTGCAGAATATTGGAGACAATCTTTTCCAGCCGCAGCACCTCCGAGATAATGATCTCTACGTCTTCGTGCATCGGATGGTCTTCCCGCATTTGTTTTTTGAGCAGGCGAGCAAAGCCGCCAATAGAAACCAGTGGATTGCGAATTTCGTGCGCTACCGTAGCGGCCATTTGACCGACGGTGGAGAGCCGCTCAGCCCTCAGCAAAAGCTGCTGGTTTTCTTCCAGGGCGGCTCTGGATATCTCTAAAGCCTTAACCTTTTCCTGCAGGTCCTGATAAAGCTGTGAATTCTCTATTGCAGAACTGGCGTGGCTGGCAAAGATTTCCAGCAGCTTTACCTGATCCGATGAAATGGGATTCTTGTTTATCCAATTGTCCACCAGCAGCATGCCGATCTCTTTGTGCCTCGTGTACAGAGGGATTACAGCAAACGTTTCCGACCCCAGGATATCCTTGAGATCCTGGTCTGCAATCCAGCCATCGTGGGTAATTCCGCCGACGACGTTGAAGGATCTCTTTTCTCTGAGCGCCCGAATCAGAATGTTGCCCGCCTGATTTAAGGGAAGCTGCACGCGCTGTATCTCCCTGCTGATCTTTGATTTGGCCAGGGATCGCTCGGAATCATAGGAGCTGAGCAGGTCGGTCAGCGACCAGCCTTTTTGACTCAGTTCTGACCAGATCACGCCGGCTTCGATCGGGTCTGACGGCCCGATCGCCACTCTTCCCTCCAGGCTTTGGGTTATGGGAGAAACAAGCAGTATGAATGCCCTGTTGAATTGAAGCCCCTGCTGGGCTGTGACTCCCACCAGCGTGATGTGGAGCACTTCACTCAGGTCTGTGGTGCGCTGAAGCGCCTTGCTGAAATCATTCAGGGTGGCAAGCTCGTACATGCGCTCTTTCAGGTCATTTTCAAAGCGCTTCTTTAGAGAGATGTCCCTCCCCACAAGTACGATCTTGCTCACCTTTGCCTGGGCGTCCAGCATGGGGTAGCTCACCAGTTCCGCGAAATTGTCGTTTGCGCTACTGATCGGCAGAGACATGAGTTTCCATTCGCCTTCCAGCAAACGTTCCGGCGCCAGAAACTTAAACAGATGAAAATCCCCGAGGGTCAGGCTCTCGTCGGCCAACTCCTGCCAGGTCTTGCCTACCGTCCCTTCCGGAGAGGCATTCAGAAGCTTCAGCATTTCAGCGTTTACCGCAATCACCCGGAAATCGTGCGGGTCGAGCACCATAATTCCGTCGTGGACCTCGGCTGGCTCTTCCAGTAGAGGCCCAAGCTCCCTAGCCCGACCCGATTCTGCCTTACTCATAGCTTCGCTAACGCCGCCCTATATAATTCCACGTACTGGCGGGCGCTTCTGTCCCAGGAAAAATCCTCCGCCATTCCCCGCCTCATAATTTTTCGCCACTCGATCCGGTTACGAAATGCAAACAGGGCGCGCCGCAGAGCCTCCACCATCTCGCGCGAAGAATATGTATAAAACTTGAATCCGTTGCCGCTCGGATACTGGTGAGCGTCTCGGACTGTGTCCGCCAGCCCGCCCGTATGCCGTACGACCGGAACGGTTCCATAACGCAGGCTGTACATCTGGTTCAATCCGCAGGGTTCGTAACGCGAGGGCATCAACAACATGTCGCTTCCCGCCTCGATCCAGTGCGCCAGCTTGTTGTCAAACGAGAACGCGGCGCCGAATCTGTGCGGGTAACTTCTTGCAACAGCCTGGAAAGCATCATGGTACTTCTTCTGGCCCGCTCCAAGCAAAACAAACTGAAGATCCATGTCGGCCAGCTCGGCAATCGCTTGCAGGACCAGATCCAGGCCTTTCTGTTCGGCAAGCCTTCCGATGAATCCGACAAGCGGGGTGTCGGCGCTCTCGGGTAGACCAAAAGCCTTCTGCAGTTCCAGCTTGTTCTTCACTTTTTCGCCGGGCTTCGACGCGGTGTATGGCGCGGGAATAAATGTGTCGGTTGCGGGATTCCATTCATCCGCATCGATTCCATTCAAAATCCCGTAAAGGTCCGAGCTGCGGGTGCGCAGCACCGTTTCCAATCCATACCCGTAGTAGGCGCTCAGCTGGATCTCACGCGCGTAAGTCGGGCTGACTGTACTTAGCACGTCGGCAAAAACAATGCCTGATTTCATCGGATTGAAACTCCCGGCAAATTCGAAAGGGCCGCTGGGGTAAGCCATGTAGCGCGGCAGGTCCGTCAGCTTAAACAAGTCCATCCCTACCTGCCCCTGATAACCGAGATTGTGGATCGTAAAGACTGAAGCGGTGCGCCCAAACAACGGGTCTCCAGGATTGCGAAGCTTCAAATATGCGGGAATAAGCGCAGTCTGGGAATCATTGCAATGGATAACCCGGGGAATCCACTCGATGCGCTCGCATGCGACAAACACGGCCTTCATAAAAAAAACAAATCTCTGAAAATTATCCGGAAAACCCTCTCCGGTGGCCGGGTCGTTATAGATGCCTTCTCTTCCAAAGAAGTCAGGATTTTCTACGAAATAGACGGGGACCGGCGAACCGGGTAGCTCAGATTCAAGAAGGGCGGCGCGAAAGGGGTAGACCTCCAGTGGGATGTTTCCCAGATCCGCCTTCCGGCGCAGCAATTCCGGGTGCGCAAGCGAGCCGTAACGGGGCAGGATAACGCGTGCGTCAAGGTCTAGCCGGTTAAGCGCGCGAGGCAGCGCGCTGATCACATCAGCCAGGCCACCGGCCTTGGCGAACGGAGCGGCCTCGGCTGCCACAATCAGCACTCGCAGCTTCTCGGGCATGGCGAGTTCCTTAGAGTTCCATTTCCCGGAGAAACCGCGCTGCCTCTTCAGGGGCTGTCGGATTAATATAAAGCCCCGACCCCCACTCAAATCCCGCCACCCGCGTCAACCGAGGAAGGATTTCGATATGCCAGTGAAAGTCATACTCGATGCTCTGCCAGGATGTGACGCGCTTTCTCGGGGCCCGCGTATTGGGTGCTGTATGAATGATGAAATTATAAGGCGGATCCTTGAGCGCATTTTTCACGCGCTTCATAACGCTCTGGAAAAACCCCGCCAGCGCCTGGATTTGTTTATCGCTAATAGCGGCGAAATCGTGGTGATGACGGCGCGGAGCCAGGAAGATCTCAAAGGGAAAGCGCGAAGCGTAAGGAGCCAAAGCCACATAGTCTTCACTAAGGGCGATCACGCGTCCCCCTTCCACCAGCTCGCTGTGAATGATGTCGCAGAAAAGACAGCGTTCCTTCAGGTAGAAATGCTCCATCGCGGACTTCAGCTCCATGGCCACCGTCATAGGCGTAACCGGGGTGGCAATCAGTTGTGTGTGTGGATGCGCCAGAGTGGCTCCCGCCGCCAGGCCGTGATTCTTGAAGATCAACACATAGCGAAACCTGCCGTCGTTGTATAAGTCACAAAGCCGGTTCCGGTAAGCGCGCAGCACCAGCTCAAGCTGTGATACGGGCATGTCCGCCAAGCCGAGATTATGCTGTGGGGTCTCGATGATCACCTCATGCGCGCCAATGCCGTTCATCGAATCATAAAAGCCGTAGCCCTGCCGATTCAGCTCGCCTTCTACCTTCAGCGCCGGAAATTTGTTGGGAACTACACGGATTTGCCAACCAGGCGTGTTGGCCGCAGATGCATTGGGTCTCGACGCGTAAATTTCCGGGGGCGCCTTGTCTTCGTTACCCTCGCAGAAGGGGCAGAAGGATCCGGCCGGCATTTCTCGGTCAATGAAGAAATCATCCGGGCGCCGCCCCCGCTCCGTCGCAATGATGACCCAACGCCGCTGGATGGGATCGTGTCGTAACTCAGGCACCCGTTTTCTCCTTTCGAATTACGGCGTAAATCCGATTCAGGACCGTAGCTTTATCGTATTGCCGCTGCGGGCGGCTTCGTAGATGGCCATCATGATTCTTAGATCGCGCAATCCCTCTTCACCGGGCGTCTGAGGCTCTTTATCGTTCATTGCACAGTCGGACATGTGGTCCATCTCTGCTGTGAAATGGTCTATTTGAGGAAGAATTCTCTCCTCAGTTGTGTTGCCGCGATGGACACGCAGCTTCAGGCCGGTGTAACTGGTTGCCGGTTCCAGCTCAAACCAACCCTTGGTTGTGACCACGCGATAACGGTTTTGGCCGGAATAACCGTAACTGGAAGTGCAGTTGGCCAGCACACCGCTGGGGAAACGCAGTTGGAAGTTGATCGTCTCCTCGACTTCCTTGAATCGCACATCGCCCTCAGCGGTGTAAGACATGGCATTGACTTCGACCGGCTCTTCATTCGTGATGTAGCGAGTCGCCTGCAGGCTGTAAATTCCGATGTCCATCAAGCAGCCTCCGCCGGCCATGTCCTTTTTCAGGCGCCACTGATTGGGGTCTCCGATATTGAAGCCGTGATCCGCAACGATCACTTTGATCGGCCCCAACTCCTGCTCGCGAGCCATTTTTATCATTGCCTGATTGAACGGCTCGTAGCGGCAGCGATAGGCCACCATCAGTTTTCGATTGGCTTTTCTTGCGGCATCAACCATCGCCTGGCAGTCCTCAGGTTTATTGGCCATTGGTTTCTCGCACAAAATATGCTTGCCGGCCTGCAATCCGCGAATTGTGTACTCTGCGTGCATGCCATTAGGCAGGACGATGTAGATGATGTCGACTTCCGGGTTGTCCCGAACCGTATCGTAGTTCTGATAATTGTAGATGTTTTTGGGATTGACCCCGTAACGAAGCGCAAGCTTGTGGGCTTTGTCGGGATGGCCGCTTACGAATGCCACCACCCTGGATTTTTCACACTTGGCGAACGCCGGGAGAATCTGGTTGATGGCGAGGTTCCCCAGACCGACGATGGCCCATCCCAGTTTCCTTCCGGGAGGATCGGGGACACGCTGCGGCGCGCTTTGAGCAAATACCCCACTTGAGATGCCGGCCGTAATCAGCCCTTGGCTGGTGTTGGTCAAGAATCGACGCCGTGTGGTTTTGGTGCTCAATGTATAGGACATAAGATCTCCTTTCGCGAAAAACGTGTAGCGCCGACCTCTGGCCGGCATTGCTCACTTCTTCGCCTCGTCGGAGGACGGCTGGAAGACGGCGCTACAATCTGTACGGGCGAACCTGTGTGGTCGCCCGCTGCGGAATCCAGCGGATTTTTCTTGGTTCCGTTCCGAAGTACATCCGCAGGAAGTGTGCAATTTGTTCGCATAATCCGTCAGCTATTGCGGCGGGCGGCCACATAGGGCCGCCCGTACGTATGGATGTTTTCACAGCTCGCTCACGCTCGCGGTACCGATTTTTGCTCCCGTTTATTTTTTCTGGTACCGCGCCAACAAGGGATCCAGTATTTGTTCCCAGTTCTCCAAGGTCCAGCCCGGATCGCCTTCGATTTTGGCGCCGTTTAGGGCAAACGAGGGCGTCCCATTCATCCCACGCCCGGCACCGAACTTCCACGAAGCTCGGACCCGCAGATTTATTTCGCGGTTGTCCATCCCTTGTATAAACGCACTGCGATCTATCCCCAGTGATGCGGCGTACCCGGCGAATTTTTCCAGGACTTCCTTCTTGTCGGTCAGTTTGTTCCAGTCGTCTTGTTTTTCGAAAAGAAGATCGACCATTTCCCAGAACTTCCCCTTTTCGTGCGCCACTTCCGCCGCCTGCGCGGCGTCAAACGCGTTTCGATGATAGGGCAGAGGAAGGTGGTGGCGTATGTAACGCAAGTTGTCCCCATAGTGCCCAAGCAGACTCTTCATCACAGCCCAGGACTGTTTGCTGTCTGGACACTGAAGATCGGAAAACTCCTCCAGGGTCAGCGGTGCCGTAGAAGCCCCTCGAACGTGGGCGCCCGGTGTCAACGCGGCGGTAAGGATTTTCTGCATGTCTGGAGGAATTGTCTGAGCATGCGCCGCATCCACGAGCGCGAAAAGGAGAGCAATTGGAATCAAAGTGCGTTTGGGCATGCGATTTCGGTCATCAGCCATGCTAGTTGCTAGTTGCTAGTTGCTAGTTGCTAGTTGTCAGTTAGTTGTCAGTTGCCAGTGGCTAGTTGCTACTTGCTAGTTGCCAGTTGTCAGTTAATAGTTCCTAGTTCCCGCTTGTTAGTTCCCCGCTTTCCAATCAATTATCTGCCTTCTGCCTCCTGCCTTCTGCCTCCTGCCTTCTGGCCTCCTGCCTCCTGCTTCCTGCCTCCTGCTTCCTGCCTCCTGTCTTCTGCTTCCTGCCTCCTGCTTCCTGCCTCCTGTCTTCTGCCTCCTGCATTCCGCCTTCCGCCTGCGACTACCGCATATTAAAAATCTTTGCAAATTCCGCCGGTTCGGCCTTCGGCTTGCGATCGTAAGTCATCAGACCGTTGATCTCCTGCTCGACATCGGTCAGCTGAGTGTAACAATACCCGGCAATTGCGGGATTGGCCCGGAGAGCTTTCACCAGCCCTCCCAACCTTTGCAGCATGGCCTCCTTTGTCGGTTCTATCCCCGAATAACCCCACTCGTTGTCCCGGGCCGATGCGGCCATGCGATAAGCGATGCCGCCAAATTCGGTCATCAATATCGGTGTCCCGTTGTAGTTGTACCCAAAGGCAAGCGCTTCCCGGCCGTTGCGCGGTATTCGGCTTCGGTCTGTCTCCATATCCTTATACTTGGCCGCCAATTCCTCCCCCGTGCGTGCATAGTCATGCAGCGTGAACAGATCCGTCGCGTCGGTGTGCTCCCAACCGTCGTTGTCCACGACCAGGCGGGTCCCATCGAGCGAATGGATCAGGTGGTACATCGCCTTGACGTGCTCCTGCTGGGAGACACTGGTCAGTATTCGGGGAACACCCCAGCTTTCGTTGATCGGAACCCAGACTACAATGCATGGGTGGTTGTAATCTCGTGCTACAACTTGCTGCCACTCGTCTACAAAGTGGTTTATATACTGGGAGCTGAATGCGTGCGCGTTGGCCATTTCACCCCAGACAAGAAACCCCATCTTGTCACACCAGTATAGCCAGCGCGGATCTTCGACTTTTTGGTGCTTGCGCGCGCCATTCAAACCAAAAGATTTCGCCATCTTGATGTCAAACTGAATCGCTTCGTCGGTTGGCGGCGTCAGAGTGCTCTCAGGCCAGTATCCCTGATCGAGCACGAGCTTTAAATAATAGGGGGCGTTGTTCAGATAAACTTTGCCGGCATGAACGCTGATTTTGCGCTGGCCAAAGTAGCTGTCAATCTTGTCGAGCGCCTTGCCGCCGGCGCTCAATTCTACGTTCAAGTCATAAAGCGTCGGGTGCTCCGGGCTCCACAGCTGCTGGCCAGGGATGGTCAAAACGACCACGGGATGGTCGTTGAGACAGGCAATCTCCGACTGCGCCTGCAACGTCCCTCGCAACCGAACCGACACGCGCAGCTTCAGGTCCGGAACCTGTCCGCTTACAGATGCCTCCACTGCCACCTGCGATTGATCTACATCAGGGGTGATTCGCAGCCGGGTAACATGCACCGGATCCACCGCCTCGATCCACACGGGCTGCCAAATCCCGGTTGTTCGAGTGTAAAAAATACCCTGGGATGCCGGTTGCCAATACTGCTTGCCGCGCGGGATAGTCAAGTCGGTCGACGGGTCCCAGGCCCGCAGCGAGATTACATTCTCTCCCGGCCGGAGGCGATCCGTGATGTCACACGAAAAGGGCACGTGCCCGCCACGGTGGCTGGCGACTTGGTCGCCGTTGACCCAGACGGTGGCCTCATAATCGACGGCTCCAAAATTCAACACCACGCGCCGCGACCGCCACTGAGGAGGGACCTGAAAGCTGCGCCTGTACCAGACAACGTCGTGGAAGGACGGATCGCCAATGCCGCTCAATTTACTTTGAAAACAATAGGGGACCCGAATGCTGCGCGCAAAGCGCCGATCGGCCGCATACCACCGTTCCGCCACGCCGCGGTCGGCGTCATCAAACTCAAATTCCCACGCGCCATTCAGGGTCTGCCAATCAATCCTCATGACATCCGGCCGTGGGTACTCCGCACGCGGTGTCGGGGCCGGATTCTCGCCCTGAAGGTTGACGGTCAAGAGAAGTCCAATTAGGCAAAGCTTAATGCGGTTGAGCTGTGTCACATTCTTCCCCGAGAAGCAAATGCGAATTCTACGGCAGCAGCCGCCGTTTAGTCACCAGTCAATAGAGGCAAGATTGACTTATCCCTGCGCAATACCGCAAAATTCTTTGGATCATGGGTAAACTCGAGATTGCCGCAAATCCCGGTAAAGGCGGCGTGGGTCAGGCAGCCGGCGAGCCGTTAACGGTCAACGAGATCTTCTACAGTATTCAAGGAGAATCGAGCTACGCGGGACTCCCCTGCGTGTTTGTCCGGCTTACCGAGTGCAACCTCCGGTGCAGCTATTGCGACACCGAGTATGCCTTTTATGAAGGGATCGCGATGCCGCTGGAGCGGGTGTTGGAAGAAGTAGAAAAATACCGCTGCGACTTGGTGGAAATCACGGGCGGAGAGCCTCTGCTTCAGCCCTCTGTCCACAAGCTAATGTCTCAGCTCATCGAACGCGGAAAGAAGGTACTGCTTGAGACCGGCGGGAGCCTCGATATTTCGCCCGTTCCAAGCGGCGTCACGATCATATTGGACATCAAGACTCCGGGAAGCAAGATGGATCATCAAAATCTCTGGTCCAATTTCGACGTTCTTAAACCGGCCGACGAAATCAAATTTGTGGTATGCGATCGGGAGGATTATGAGTGGGCGCGGCAGGTAATCCT